>JBDONA010000115.1:0-17452 GCA_039831575.1 Fuerstiella sp.
CTGAAGGGCGTCATCGAAGAAGTGAACAAATCGGTGACTCCCATCATCCTGTTCATCGACGAAGCTCACACACTGATCGGTGCCGGTGGCCAGGCGGGGCAGGGCGATGCCGCCAACATGCTCAAGCCGGCTCTCGCACGTGGCGAACTGCGAACCATCGCCGCCACCACATGGGCCGAATATAAAAAGTACTTCGAACGAGACGCCGCACTGGCGCGGCGGTTCCAGGTCGTGAAAGTGGAAGAACCGGAAATTGACAAAGCCATCGCCATGATGCGAGGCCTGGTTGACACACTGCAGAATCACCACAAGATTGAGATCCTGAACGAAGCCGTCGAAGATTCCGTCAAGCTGTCCAGCCGTTATATCTCCGGACGGCAACTGCCCGACAAGTCCGTCAGTCTGCTGGACACGGCCTGCGCACGAGTTGCTATTGGACACACGACCATTCCGCCGGCCGTGGAAGACTGCCAGCGAACAATCGACCAGATCACAACTGCAATCGAAGTGCTGGAACGAGAAACCGCGACCGGCACTGACCATTCCAAAGAACTGGATGCGCTGAACCAGAAGAAGGACGAAACGAAGCAGCGCTACGACGAGCTGAAGGAGCAGTGGGGTAAAGAACGTGAACTGATCGGCAAGATTCGCGAAGTACGTGAGAAGCTGTCTGGTAATGTCGTGCCCGGCCATGAAGAACCGGCTGCCGCAGAAGATGATGCTGCCACGGACACCGTTGCGACGGACGACCAGACGGCAGAACCGCTGTCAGATGAAGATCGCGAAAAACTGATCGCTGAGTTGGCAAAACTGAATGCCGAAATTTGTGTCGTTCAGGGAGAAACACCGCTGATGCAGGCCTGCGTGGATTCTCAGGCGGTGGCGGAAATCGTTGCTTCGTGGACCGGCATTCCCGTCGGCCGTATGGTCAGTGATGAGATCAATACCATCCTGGCACTCGACTCGGAAATGCAGAAACGAGTTGTGGGCCAGGATCACGCGCTCGAAGCAATCGCCGAACGCATTCGCACGTCTCGAGCGAACCTGACCGATCCCGACCGACCAATTGGTGTTTTCTTTCTTGTCGGTCCCAGTGGTGTCGGCAAGACGGAAACCGCAATTACCCTGGCCGAACTGCTCTACGGCGGGGAACAGAACATGACCACGATTAACATGAGTGAGTTCAAGGAAGAACACAAAGTGTCACTGCTGATGGGTTCGCCTCCTGGTTACGTGGGTTACGGTGAAGGCGGCATCCTGACGGAAGCAGTGCGTCGCAAACCCTACAGCGTGGTTTTGCTGGACGAAATGGAGAAAGCGCATTCCGGAGTCCAGGATGTTTTCTATCAGGTGTTCGACAAGGGCAACATGAAGGATGGAGAAGGTCGGGACATCGACTTCAAAAACACCGTCATCATCATGACCTCCAATGCCGCGACCGACACGATTATGAAACTGTGTGCAGACCCCGAGACCATGCCCAACCCTGAAGCTCTGGCGGCCGCCCTGCACCCGGAACTCCTGAACAGTTTCAAGCCAGCCTTCCTCGGCCGCATCGTCGTTGTCCCGTTCTTCCCGCTGGGTGACGACATCATGCGACAGATCGCCGTATTGAAGCTGGGCAAGGTGGCGCGTCGAGTTAAAGAGCATTACGACGCAGAACTTACCTGGTCCGAAGCCGTTCTGGACCACATCGTCAGCCGTTGCACCGAAGTCGACAGCGGAGCCAGAAACGTAGACCGTATCCTGACGGGCTCATTGCTTCCACAAATGTCGGCCGAGTTCCTGTCCCGCATGGCCGAAGGAAAAGAGATTTCCAACGCCGTCGTCGAGCTGAACGACGATGAAGGATTTCGATTTGAACTCAGCTGACAATGTGACAAAGAAGTACGCAACCAGTGCCATTGTGTCGGCGAGAATGGTAATGGGCAGTTTCCTTATGGAAGAGTTAGAACACGTTGGTAGAAAGTTGTGTTTGCTGAGAGGTTGAAAGAGGCGGCGTATTTCGAGATGAATTGATCAAAGACCAAAGATCACAACTCATTTTGAAAGGGACGCCACCAGTGATAAAGAGTATCAATTCCGTCGACGAAGACACACCGGCAGTACCGGATTCCGGTGACATTACAGCACGTGACGCATTGACCGAGATCCTTCGAACGGGGGCTCAGAAAATGTTGAAAGCGGCCATAGAGCAGGAAGTGTCGGATTACGTGAACGAGCGAACCGACATCGTTGATGAGGGTGGGCGACAGCTTGTCGTTCGCAACGGTTCGTTGCCGGAACGAGAGATTCTGACAGGAATCGGTCCGGTCACTGTCAGGCAACCTCGCGTGCGAGACAAGCGACATCCTGTTGATCGTGAAATCTTCACTCCTGGTATTCTTCCCCGATACCTTCGTAAGACGAAATCCCTCGAAGAACTGATTCCCTGGCTGTATCTGAAAGGCATCAGTACCAACGACTTCCCGGAGGCTCTTCAGTCGCTTTTGGGAGTTGACGCGAAAGGGCTGTCGGCCTCAACGGTGACTCGACTGAAGGCCGTCTGGGAAGACGAATATACCGAATGGTCGAAGCGTTCTCTGGCCGGAAAACGGTACGTCTACATGTGGGCCGACGGCATTCACAGCAACATTCGTTTCAACAACAATGAAGGACGCACGAGAGACGAAAATCGCCAGTGTCTGCTGGTTTTAATGGGAGCAACGGCCGATGGCACGAAAGAACTCATCGCTGTTGTCGACGGCCGTCGCGAGAGTGAATTGTCCTGGAAGGAAGTGTTGCTTAGCCTCCAGGCACGAGGCCTGATCTACGCTCCGGAATTGGCGATCGGTGATGGAGCACTTGGCTTCTGGAAGGCATTGGGGCAAGTTTATCCGGGCACTCGAGTTCAGCGTTGTACGGTTCACAAGACAGCCAATGTCCTGAACAAGCTGCCGAAGAGCATTCAGCCTCAGGCAAAGAGAATGCTAAACGACATCTGGCGAGCAGCCACAAAAGACGACGCGAAGAACGCGATGGATCTGTTCGAGAAGACTTTCGATGCCAAGTATGAAGGTGCGGCGAAATGCCTGGTCAAAGATCGGGATGTCCTGCTGACGTTCTTCGATTTTCCGGCCGAGAACTGGTGTCACATCCGCACCACAAACCCGATCGAAAGCACGTTCGCCACAATCCGTCTGAGACATCGAAAGACGAAAGGTTGCGGCAGTGCCAAAGCCAGCCAGGCCATGATGTTCAAGCTGGCCCAGAGTGCCTCAAAGGGATGGAGGAAACTTCGCGGACATCACCACATCCCGGACCTCATACGGGGAGTCAAATTCATCGACGGAGTCAATGAACATCAGCTCAAGGAAGAAGCCACGAAACCTTCACAGACCCGAACAATTCAAACCGAAATCGTCGCCTGAATGAATTTCTCTAAACACAACATTTGACAGTAACCCCGATAAGGGTTACTGTCAGTGGACAATGCCAGTTTGTAATCCCAAAAAGCTTGACTATAAATCTTGACCATAAATCACGGGCCACATCCAGGGGGATTGCACCACGGTCGACGCGTACTTTGAATACGTGCAGGGAAAAGAGGCAAACAGATTTTCGGGCTGTTCGATCTTGACACGTTTGGCGCGATCTGCAGCCCGCGAAGAATTGCGACTCACATACATGAGTCGCGATTCTGAGTCAATTTCAAATAGTAAAGTTAGGTGGCTTCCTAATCGCCTCAGAGTTCGCGTTGACCCTGGATGAAAGAGACACCTTAGGCTGGCGTGGAATTGGGCAGATCCTTTATCATCGTCGATTGGGCAGCGCGGGGCGAAAAACGTATCGAATATGAACAGAGTTTTGTGATCCACTTGCTTCCGACAGCATAACCACATCAACGTAGGTGATTCAATGGGAACGCACACGGTCAAACCCGGCGAGACGTTGTCGCTCATTGCCAGGAAGCACGGGTGGAAGAATTGGCAGGAGCTTTATAATCATCCTGACAACGCACCTTTCCGAAAAAAACGACCCGACCCCAACAGGATCGAACCTGGTGATAAAATCACGATCCCCGGTGGTTCAACCAATAAGCGGGGTCGCCAGGCTGGTGCTCCAGTCGCGACGCCCATCGAGAATGCCCAGTATGAATGGGTGCTGTGTGCGGTTGATGGAACGCTTTCAGAAGGTTATCAATCCGCGACCAACACCAGTTATGTGAAGAAGTTCTTTCATGATTTCAAAACCTCAAAGTCCTTGAAGAAATACTTCCCCGGCCCGGACGTCTCGGCGTTGGGCGTAACAACTATTGCCAACATGGTCGCAGGCGGGCTGGGGGGTATGGCCACGGAAATGGCCTGTCGGACGAACAGAATCTCGAACTGCAACGGAGTTTTGAACATTGCCTCTGCAGCTGGAAAGTGGTTGAAAGGGACGATTGCAACGTTGCCGGATGCCAAAATCGTCTTGGCCGGGCATAGCCGAGGTGGATTGATTGCGATCAACCTAGCCATGCAACTGCATGGACTCGGCCGCAGTGTCTATTTCCTTGGTCTTTACGATGCCGTAGATATGGCGCTGGGCATGGATACCGACGTGATTCCACGCAACGTTGAAAAAGTTGCTCACGCCAGACGTAGCCCGACCATCGGTTCCAGAAGGAGTTGGGGAAACACCGGGACTAAATCAGCAAATTCTACACCGGGTGCCTACCAACAGCGATTCTTCAACGCCACTCACGGGAGTGTTGGCGGTTCGATTCCCGCTTCGTGCGACGCTCCGATGAAAACGCATCCAGCCATACCCGCTACTTACATTGTATCGAAGCTAAGTCGCGAGGCACTGGATGCCTGTGATGTACCGGTCACAGCCATGCAGAATCGGAGCGGTGGCGTTCAGGCAGATACCTGGATTCGCTCGGAAGCACGATCACTAAACCCTCCCGTGCCTCTGCGATGACAACAGCAATAAAACCGCTTGTTGATATTTCTGTTACTCCTTTTTACCATTGTATTTCGCGTTGTGTTCGACGCGGGGCAATTGGTCATGATCGAGGGGCGTTGCGGATTCACAGGCTGGAAACTGGAGAGCGATAAAAGGTGCCAGGAACCTTTCTGACGCCTTTAGATTTCCGTTTCGGCATTCAATACGCTTTGCGAATCAACAGAAGCCGAGGGTGCCGTTACCATTGACAGGAGTTTTGCTGTGAGGGAAGACCACAAACAGGTACTCAAAAAAGCGGCTAGGAAATTTGCATGCGAGATTGTTGTTCGCGAGTCGAACGAGCATTCCTGTCAATACATTGGGCGCAATGGGTACAAACCCAAACCGATTTGGTGCAAGGCCAAGACTGCGAATCGATCGGGGCATAAGTCGGCAAGATTGGTTGTGAACCCATTTAAGGTAAGAGAGGCCTTCCTTAGAAAGAACCGTTGGAAGGCGGAAGTAGAATGGCGGAAATTCGAGCGCCAGGTTCTACAACAACGGCTTGGATTTATGGTTTGCGATATACCCGATAACGGAAGATACGGGTGCGTGTTGCACCACGGAAATTACCTTTATTCAGACTACGATCTAATGTCCGTCACCCCACTGTCTGGGGGGCAACCCGTCGTCAAGACAATACCACCAGAAGAAGGCAAGCACCTTTCTAATAGCATAAGAACAATGGCCTACACGGACCACACCACCGACCTGGAAAGGGAGATCAACATCTTCTTCAGACAGCGTACGGGTATCGCTATGATTCAGCACGGCGCCGAACAGAACCTTGAAGATCACGAGCCAACTCCCCAAACTTGCTATGTGATTCGGCCCGATGGGTGTTCTTCGGAGGTAAGACCACGCTAATGCCTTGCTTTCCGGATGGCTGTGGACTTCCTTAAAGCGAGCGAGGATTGAACCACATGAATCGGGTAAGGACTGCCGTTGCCGGTGACCCTCCTCACACCACCTGACATGCGGGTCCGCATCAAAGGTGTCAGGGACATTTTCGGGGCAGTGTTGCCCCTCACGGTTGTCCCGCAATCCGTCATTATTCCAGATTCATATCCGTCTGAGACAAACGGTTCCTGACACTATCTATTCCTTCAGGTGAACGCTTTGGCAATGACCGCGGACGGTGTTCTTCGCGACAAGCGACCGGATCTGAAATTCTCTACGGGAAGTTGGCGCCGGGGCACAGCTTCGCAGTCATAACAATCGAGACTTCAAGTGTTACTGACCAAAGAAATCGCCAGGAGCTTTCTGGCGAATCCAACTTTCGTTTGGCTAAACGAGTTTCATTCGATTGATGATGCAGCGGGGGAGGTCATTGGTGAGTTTTCTGGCTGGTCACTTGAACTCAACGGTTTGAACAGCCTTTCCGAGACAGCCGCTGAGGGTTTGAGTGCGCACCATGGGGCGATCTTTCTGAACGGTCTGCAGGATTTGTCTGAGGCCGCAGCGAGGAGCCTGAGCATTCATGCCGGGACTCTGGCGCTAGACGGTCTCCAAAGCGTGACAGACACAACTGTCGAGGAACTCAGCAATCACGGCGGGAATCCTCTTACTCTCAACGGATTGAGGTATCTGTCCGATGCCGCTGCAGAATCCTTAAGTCAACATGTCGGCCCGCTTGAAATGAATGGCCTTACGAGCTTGTCCGACGCCGCTGCGGAGGCCTTGAGTCGGCATGACGGCACGCTTCAGCTGAACGGCTTGATTGGCCTGTCCGAGGCAGGCGCCGAATCCTTGAGTAAACGTCATGGCGGGCTTGAACTGAATGGTCTGATCAGTGTGACGGAAAAGGCCGCGGAAACTCTTAGCCGATATGGCGACGCGCTGTGCCTCAGTGGCCTGCAAATCACCGCGGATTCCTCCGGGTATATCGCATTGGCCGAAAGACTGAGTTTAAATGAGTGTTTTGACCTGAATGATTTGAAGGCCCTTTCAGATGAAGCAGCCGGAAAGCTGAGTAGGTATGACGGTTGGACGATTAGACTCAATGGGCTGAACAGTCTTTCGGAATCGGCGGCAAGACAACTAAGCGGACACAAAGGAACACTACATCTTGACGGTCTACGTGAGCTGCCTGAGGCGGTAGCAAAGCACTTGGGAAGATATAAGGGCTTTGCCCTCCGTCTTTGCGGTCTGACGTCGATTTCAGACCGCGCGGCGGAGTATTTGAGCGGATACAACGGGACGCTTGCGTTCAACGAAGGCGGAATGACAAGCCTCACCGCCGGGTGTGTACGGCTTTTATCTCAGCATCCTTTCGACTTCGGGAAATGGGAATGGGAATGGCAACAGGAAAAAACACATTACTGGGATTTGGATCTCAACAACGTCAAGGAAATGTCGGAGGCAGCCGCCGAGGAACTCAGCAAATTGGACAATGTAACTTTTCTGGAACTCAACGGATTGACAAGCCTTTCCGCAGCCACAGCAGGACACCTTGGTCGTTTTAGCGGACCCCTGTCATTGAATGGGTTGACGGAATTGTCAGACGAAGCAGCAAAGGCCTTAAGTACTTGCAAGAGCAGCTTATCGCTCAAGGGCATGACATCCCTTTCCGATTCGGCAGCACAGCGTCTCATGAAGCTCGAGGGATCGCTTTCCCTTGGCCAGCTAACCAGTCTTTCGGATTTCGCCGCAGAATGTCTGTGCAGGCACAGGGGCAAACTCGAAATCGCAGACCTTAGTCAACTGCCCAGTTCTACGCAGGCGATTCTATGCGGGGCTTTCTAAATCACCGATGTTTATCGATTACATCTCGCCTGTATGATCACCGCCCTGGAATGACAAGTTTCATGTTCGGTTTGGGCAGGTCTGGTTTTTTTCCAATCGTTGATTTATTGGCTTCGTATATCCGCTTCCGCAACTTTGCATTTCCGTATTCAACTTTTGCGATCGCAGAGCGTGAATCACCGGATTTTCCCGGGGGGTTCTGGTGGTCATGGCAACTGACATTTCCATCAACTTAATCAACAACTGTTTTCAGACCGCTTCCAGAAATCTAAAGCCGTTGTGGAGATCGGCTAGTAAAACGGACCCACCTCGGCGCGTAAAACGGACCTATCCACACCAGCGATTTCGCGACCGACTCACGGTAGGAGCTGTATTGAGATAATTCTCCACGTACGGATCTGTGCGGGGGGGCCGCTGGCAACGGCGGTCCCTACCGCGATTCGCACGGTTTAGCGAAAACTAGAATTCCGGGCGGGTTTTGGAAACTCAGCTACGGTGTCGTTTCCAGTCCGGAGTCGGTTCGATTCCATGTGCCTTGAGAATATTGCCACGGTCTGGTCGGAAACCATATGGCCGAGATTTGCCAGCGCGCCTTGAATCCGATCATAACCCCGGAACGGGTTTTCACGTGCCATCCGTAACACAAGATCGACGACCTCATGCGTCACGCGGGGCCGCCCCATGGCTTTTCGACGATCGCTGCCATCCCACTTCTTTGCGACAAGTTCCTGGTGCCAGCGGAGGATCGTGTCCGGTGTGACATTGGTGGTCAGCTCCAGTAGTGCTTTGCGGCCGATCGATATGCCTTTGACGGCCAGGAGTCGACGCTGGTCGTCGTTGAGCAGGATGCGTTTCTCGCCGAATTCCTGGCGCAACGATCTAATCTGAGCGTCCTGAAACTCAATGATCTCTGTCTGACGCCCACTGACAGTCAGCCGCAGAAGACGACAAAAAGAAGCTGCCAGGAGCCTGTCCAGGGGACTTGTTGGCTATCCATATTCGGGCCAGAATCACGGTCGGAACGCTTAGCTGGAAACGTAGGCCACGGAACGAAGGGATAGAAGCCACAGACGTTCCATCGATTGTTGCACGGTAGAAGTATCCACGCTGTTGTTGGACGTTCCCCACGGATTCGAATAGACGCATTTTCCAGTATTCGTATTGAGGCCCGTGACGACCACGGCGTGCGTCCCGGTACCTGTGATTCTGGGTGCCAGAGTTCTTGTGTAATGGGTCAGTATGAAGGGACCGTTGTGCTGCAGCATGTTTTCGATATAGCTGACCGCAGGGCAGATCTGCGGGCCTGTGGACGTGATTCCCCAGTCATTCAGCATGCGATACATGACGGCCCACGACGTGGCCGGATTCATGATTGACGAATTGCCGGGATCATACCCAATCAGTGACTGGACTGTGACGCTGGATCTGCTTCTGTATGACAGGATCATCGCCGCACAGGCGACCCAGCAAATCGGACTCTGATACTGTCTGACCATAGGAACGTTGTGGGTGATGACTGCCACTGTTCTGTCTCCTCTTCGAAAGTGCGAAGCGCGCCGTACATGTACCATTATCAGGCCACATGGCCGTGCGGTTGCGTCCAAACTTCCTTGAATTCCCTAACCCGGATTATTCACGTGTCAGCGGAAACACGGCTGTCACAGCTTGAGACGAAGCCGCTGCGGCGCACGTTGAAATAGGCAAGATGCTCGCAACATCGTTAACACCAAAGAGTTCTGACACGACTCCGAATCGCTATGAATTATCCAAGCTGAATTTTCGCTGTACGCCTCGGTCGATGTGTCAGAAGACGCCGTTTCGAAAATGCTCTACTGGAACTTAAACGTCAGTCCGAGGTTGACTGAACCATCAACCTGGGGCTGGGCGGGCCCGGTCGGCGAGAGCGTTTGAAGCCGGCTGAGGCTGGCATTGAAGTCTACCGCGACAGACGTTGTTTTGGATTCGACGAATTTGAACGACGCCCCAAGAGTCCCCCCCTGTTTCCGCTGCAGAGATTCCTGGCTGGCGTAGCCCAACAGGCGGACGTTTAAGGACGAGCCCCCCAGATTTGCTCCGTACGCAATTCCCAGGCTGAGGTTGTATGTCACCGGCTGGCTTCCAGGTTGCGCGTCGGGAGAGACGCTGTAACCCACACCGCCCTTACCACTCAGCGTGAAACCTGCTCCGGCTTTGACAACAATTTCACCCTGAGCATTTGTCGACGCAAGCTTGTTGTCGTTGACGCTCACCTGGAAGCTAACCTTGGCACTGACGGCCTTCCATTTTGCCGAGGCAAACATTCTACCGTTGATCATCTGCGTGGACGGTTTGAATTTAACGTTCTCAAGTCCGACCTCAACATTGCCCAGTACCTTAAACCGAACAAGCGTGCCCAACAGCCTGGCCATTTGACCGGCTGGCCAATCGCCGGTCTTGCTGACGTACATGGCCGTCGCGCCGCCTAGCGCCAACCCCGTCGCCACAACGATCAGCCAGCCCTCGTTCCTGTCGACGAAGACACCAATCGGTGAGCCACGAAAAGCACACTCAAGCTCCTTGAGGCTCTGCGTGACCTCCTTAAACTCTCTTGACGAAGTGATTTCCTTCTTCGCAACGGCTTGGCCAGCACTGGAGGCAGATTTGCCAATCTTGTTCAGCAGCTTCGCGCCGTCCTCGTTCGTAGCTGCCGAGCCTTGCTGTTGTTTCTGCAATAGCCGCTTTCCTTCAGACAACAGTGCCGCTTCGATGGCCTTTTTGACCTGCGAACTCCTGAGTACTCTTGCCGCCAAATCGGGCGAATCGAGTACGGTCTTATCAGCAAACTTAAGGGCAAGGACTACCGTTTCTTTTGCCGCATCAATCACACCACCACATTTGTCCACTGCACTTCCTCCACGGATTACACGCCTGGTGGCGGATCTCTGAGGGCCATTCGGTTATTGGGAGACGCCTGTCATCCTCGTACTCCCCAATTCGAAACCCCAGGGGATGAGATTTTCAGGCCCGTCCTGAACCTCACATTTTCACTGGACCATTATATTCAGGGCACGCCATTATTGCCCAGGAATGATCGCTGCGACAATGGCCAAACGTTTTTTGCCCCGCAGCGCAATACAATTCGTCGGTAATGACGATCTTGCGAATGGGTGAGTTGCATTGACGTGGTCATTTGTTTGATGTTTCTGACGTGGAGGCGCTCTCTGAATGCTGATGAACTGAGTCCGGGGGAACGCTTGATTGTTAAGCGGGCCGTTCTGAAGTAACGAACGTTGAACAGTGCTGCGAGCGCTGCGGTTGACGGAACGTTGTTCTTCGTCGCTACACAGAGCTGTACAGTCGTGCCCTAATCGCCGACCGTATTTTGGCGGGCTCATGATGGCGCAGATGTCTGCCGAATTTCTGTGCACGATGGCAGGTGGGAATGAGGTTTTCAGAACCGCGGGTGACCAGAACGAAGCTGAATAATGTCGATCTGAACACCGCCAATAATGTGACAAGAAAGTACGCAACCAGTGCTGCTGTGTCGGCGACAATAGTGATTGGTTGATCATCCATGGAAGCGTAGGGAAACGTTGCATTGGCAGGGCAGTCGGTATCTATCATGACCAGAAAGTATGAATTCAATGCGAAGCATGCCTCGGCACGAGGCAACATCAGCAAGATGGATCTGGGTGACGCAGAGGCTCAACGACTGCTGAATAGCACGACCTGTTTTCCCGCGAAGAGTAATG
Source organism: Fuerstiella sp. (assembly GCA_039831575.1). GTDB lineage: Bacteria > Planctomycetota > Planctomycetia > Planctomycetales > Planctomycetaceae > Fuerstiella. The sequence continues at coordinate 11,445 of JBDONA010000115.1, forward strand.
CATGGATTGGAGTTCTTGACCGCCGCAGGATCTTCGCATTTCGCATGCACAGCCCAAACACGTATCACGGTTATCCGATTAGTGGAAACGAAGTGTGCAGCAGTTTTCCGGAAGTTCAGAGTGCAGTCGCGCAAGCCATGGGAGTCAATGCCAAACGACTTTCACGAATGCGGTAACTTCACGTTGCGGATTCACTGGCTGGACAGCAAGACAACAGGCATTGAAAACGACCAGTTGAGGCAGCAAGCCAAACAGCAATGTCCTTGTATGTTACGCTTCGATTGAGTAAGTGACAGTGTCAGGATAAACGAGTGTCGTCCAGACGAAGAGCATTCGTTTAGCGGGCAAAATATCAGCTGATGATCATAGAAAGAGACGCAATGATGGGTGTATCGACTGCGTTCGGAAATACGCTGCCGGAATCGAATACTGATTCCGTGAACACGTCCGGTGCGTTTCGAATTCTTGTTCTGGCGGATCTGGGCGGCCAGCACTTTTGGGGTAACCCTGTCACGGTCGACCGAGACAACCTGGAGGACGTGATGGAGCGGATGAATGTCCGCCTGAACGTGCGCGATGATCCGGCTCCTGCAAACATTGAGATCGCCTTCACGGAGTTGGAGGATTTTCATCCGGATCGCTTATTCGAGAGACTGGACGTCTTCGAATCGCTGCGAACTCGTCGGCAACGTTTGCAAGACGATGCCACATTTGCCGAAGAAGCGAAAGCCATCCTTGAGGTTCAGGGGGCGACTGGAGCAGCCACGCCAGAGGTGACAGAAACGTCACCGGAGCCTCCACCTGAGATAGTCGATCCCCGAGATCTGCTGAACGCCACGCTGGAACAGACTCAGGCGGCGCAAAAGCCGATCCTACAACAGATTGCGGAAGGCGTGCTGGACGTTGACGCCTTGGCGCGACGTCTGGTGGAACCGTATGTCATCCAAAAGTCGGACCCGCGAAAACCGGAATTCATGGCTGCGGTCGACGACGCCATCGCGGAAACGATGCGGACCTTGTTGCATCATCCGGCGTATCAGAGTCTGGAAGCTGCATGGCTGGGGATCAAAATGCTGGTGCGGCGGCTTGAAACCGACCAAACACTGCAGATCGACATTCTGAATGTGTCCCAAGAACAACTGCGTCAGGATGTTTGCGCAGACGATGATTTAACGAAGTCAAAGCTCTATAAGATATTGGTGGAATCCACCGGCGTCGCGGGTGCCGAACCGTGGACGGCAGTTGTCGGTGACTTTGCGTTCGACACAGGTTCGAGTGACGTCGACGTGCTTGGGCGAGTCGCTCAGATCCATGCTGCGGCTGGTACTGTATTTATCGCAGGAGCCTTGCCCGGCATCGTGGGCTGCGCGGACCTGGCGCAGACGCCCGATCCAGACGACTGGAGTTCGCTTTCCCAGCAGGACGCTGAACGCTGGAAACTGTTGCGTTCGCTTCCCGCAACCTCAAACGTGCGACTCGCTCTACCGCGAGTTCTGGCCAGACGTCCTTATGGCCAGGACACCGACCCGATTGATTCGTTTCAATTCGAGGAAATCCCGGACGGGACCGCGCACTCCGACTATCTGTGGATGAATGCCGCGTTCGCCGTGACAATCCTGCTGGGCCAGAGCTTCACTCGCGCTGGCTGGGAATTCATGTCTTCATGGGAACCGACTCTGGAAAACCTTCCGATGCACGTCTACGACGTCGACGGCGAATCGGAGATCAAACCGTGCGGCGAAGTGGAACTGTTGCTGCGAGCCGGACATGTTTTTGCGGAGCACGGCCTAACGGCCGTGCATTCAGTTCGCGGACATGACTCTGTCCGTATCCCGTCACTGCGCAGCTTGTCAGACACCAAAGGATGAGATACAAATGGTGTCAGGAACGTGTCAGGAACTTTTTCGTCCACACAGTTCATTGGGCTACCGGCCACCAGCGTCGGAGGCGGTGCTGTCAGCAATAGATCATACGCCGGATCCGAGTTGGGATCTGGCATCCCCCATCCCCCGTGGGGGGCAGTTCAAAAAAAATGTTTAATTTCAACTGCCCTTTTGATTAACGTGAGGTTGTCATGCATTGGAATTCTGATCGCCGATCCAGCAGAACAGAACTGCAATTCGACCGTTTGTCAGATGGTGAGATTGAGTCAGTGACGTTGCCCTTCGTCACACTGGTCGTGGCCGACCTCACGCCAGAAATTACTCGGGACCGCCTCACCGCGATTCAGGCTGTTGGCTCTGGCGAAAATGTGTTGGAACAACTTGCGCCTCAACTCACGGTACAGTTTCCTGATCTGTCTGGTGAGAAATCGGCAGAAACCGTCAGGCTCACCTTTCGCGAGTGGTGTGATTTTACACCAGCGAGCATTGGTGAGAACATCCCGTCAATCAGAGGTCAAATTCAGACGCGAAGAGGATTGCATCTATTAAGGCGGCTGACGCTTGAGGACGAAATATTCAATGCGGAATTGTGTGCAGCAGCGGCAAGCGGTGAGTTGCAGGAATTCTTACAGCCGAACTGCAATGCGGACAGTGGACGCTCCAATGAGGTTGATGCTCACCGAATTTTTCACAGATGTTCCAGTATAGAAACCGAAATGGTCCTGACTGCCGTCAGGAGTGAGACGTGCCGACAGGATATTGGAAACCTGAGTAGAATCTACCAGGACGATGCTTCGCTCATGCTGAATGCGTTGATGGAAGACATTGATCGTCAGATTTCACGACGGCTTCATTCTGTCATCCTTTCTCCGGAGTACATTGCGTTTTCGTCAGCCTGGCTGGGGCTGAAGTATCTCTGCGAACAATCAGCAGATCTAGCCGGTATCCGGATCAAGGTTCTCAGTTGCGATTCTGGTCGTCTCGGTGTGGCGATAGACTCCGGTGAATTCCTGACGTTCCTGCGAACCGAGAGTGTTCCGGGGGAACACGCGCCGGTTTCACTGATCGCTGCTGATCTGAACGTTGATTCATGTCGATCTGAACCTAATCGATGGGCTCACCCAATCTGCACGCGAAGTACTGGCTCCAGTAGTGGTCAACGCCTCGCCGGGCTTATTCGGATTGAACGATTGGGCGTGCCCTTCACTTCCGATGCATCTGGCACAGTGGCAGTCAGATCCAAGCGGCGTGGCGTGGCGCAGATTTGCGGCCACAGAACAGGCGCAGTTTCTGGCTCTTGGCTGTTCCGAATTTCATCCGACAACGCAGTTCACATCGTCGGAACAAAGGACTCACCTGAACTACGCGGAACCGAAATCCGTGAGAGCGTGTGGGTGGGTTCAGCCGTGCTGGGGCTTGGCTGCGAAAATCCACATGTCGGCTTGCGAATTCGGACTTCCTTACCGTGCAGAAGGGGCGAATCATGGGGCGCTGCCTGCATCAAGCCCTGCTGTTCTCTCAACAGACGAGGGGCACGTCGGCTACAGCACACTACGAAATCGCTTTTCCGGACCAGACCTTCGCGCCCTCGTCGATTGCGGCATCACTCCCCTGTTTGAAGATCCGGGAACTTTGAATGGTGCTGTCTTTTTCATGCCGAGTGTATACCTCTCTGAACAGACTGCCAGACGCCGTTTGTTTCTGGAGACACTCTGCGCCTCGCGGTTCATTCACCATCTCATTGCGTTAATTATTACTGGGCCCGAAATCGGTTCGGCCGATGGTGTTGTTGATTTGGCAGGTCATTACCTGGCCAAGTACGTGCTTGATGATCAGTTTGCGTCCGAAGAGATGAAGGCGCGTTACCCTCTGAGGGAGTCTTCTGTCAACCTGATTGGGAAAGGTGATGGTCAAACCGGGCAGCTCTCGGTCACTCTTATGTTTAACCGCCTAGCGCTGGCCGCTCCACCTCACAGTTCAGACAGCTGGGACACCCGCGCGTTCTCCCATTGCCTGTTCACGTTCTCCGTGGAGAAATATGCTGATGAGGAACTGAGGGCAGTGGTCGAGAACTGCGATGTTTCGTCTGTGAGTAACTCCGCAGGCGGCGACGATTAAAGTCCCAAACGCCTTATCCTTTTTTACTTGTTGCTTTGTGGACCGTCCACCAAACTAACCGACCCTGGGTTTGGCATCAATGCGATTTCCGTGGACAAGAACAGGATAAGTAAATGCCCGATGCCCCAGACACAGGAAGGCTCGTCCCTTTGTTTCTATGGGGCATCCCTGCTGTCACAGTGCTCCTCGTCATGCTTTGGTATGACACCGATGTGCGGAAGCAACAAAAAACCAGCGGATCATTCAACAGCCTGTTGTTCCTCGTCATTGCGATCGTATTTCCCGTGACGGCAAAGGTCAATGTTCCCGTCTATACCCCTTTAATTGCTGCCCTACTCGCCGCCGCAGTGTACATGATCTCACACCACTGCAGACGCATTGCGATTGCTCAAATCGATGCTCCGTCAAGACCAATACCGCTGGCTGCAAAGGTGTATGGCCTAACCCTTCGATTCATTCACGTCGCTCGTCGCCTCGGCGGTGTTTGTGCGTTAGTGTCCTTGCCGATCCTGATTTGGTGGGGCGTCGTGTCTATTTCAAACGACCAAATTGGGCAGGGATTTTACACGCTATTCCTGTCCATTTGTGTCGGATTTGCAGGGCTGAACTTCACTCGGTAAGCCGGACGAAGACGCACACACGAACCATCATTGAGCCACAGACGCCGCCGCTTCGGCTGCTTCTGAAGCACTTTCAGCCCTTCTCGACGCCATAAACGCTCAATTCGCTTGTGATTGACAATCCAGCCCTCCCGGCGAAGCAGTGTCGTAATTCGGCGATATCCATAACGACCATAGGACGTTGCCAGCTCTGTCATCCGGCGAACCAAACGCGGTTCGTCTTCCGGAACATGAACCTGACGACGCTGAGTAGATCGAGACTGACCGAGTACACGACACGCACGGCGTTCGGAGAGCCGGTCATGCTCCAGAGTGTCACGCACATGCTCTACCATACGACGACGCTTCAATGGGCTCAGAAGTTTCCCGATGCGGCTTCCCGAAGAATGGCCTTGTCCAGCTCTGCCTCGGCCACCAGCTTCTTCAGTCGGGCATTCTCCTTTTCCAACTCCTTCAGACGCTTTGCCTGATCCGTTCTGATTCCACCGTATTCCTTCCGCCAGCGGTAATAGGTGTTGTCCGTTACGCCGATCTGCCGACACGCTGTCGCAACGTCCTTGCCCTGCGAAAGCAGGACTTCCGCTTCTCGAAGCTTCTGGATGATCTCTTCTGTCTTGAATCGCTTTCGTGGCATTTGATGCCTCCCTCTTCTGTGACCAAACTCTGAGTTTACCACTCAATGCCTGGTCGCGATTAGTGGAGGCACGTCACTGACGATCCCGGGACAGTGTCTCAGGTTGACTATTGTTGTAGTACAGATTCCAAAACCCGAATCGAACGAACATCAGCGCAGCCACCGGACGTCGACGATGACTTCTTCAACAGAGTCTGACCCCAATCAGATCGTGGAACAGTTTGAACAAATCTGGGGTGACGGCAGCCCGCCAGAGATCAAGGATTTTCTGCCTGACGGAACGTCACGCAAACAGGTGCTGATCGAACTGATCATGGTTGATATGGAGCACCGCTGGCGGCGCATCTCACCCGATGCAAGTGTGGCGGCGACGGTTCTGGTGTCGGAGCCCACGGACGGGATGTTGCCGGACCGACCTCAGTTGGAGGACTACGTCAGCCACTATGTTGACCTTGGTCCGCTCGTAGAACTCCCAGCAGAGTTGATTGCCCATGAGTGTCTCGTCAGGCACCGCTGGGGAGATCAGCCGAGCATAGAGGAATATTCAGATCGTTTCGCTCCAATTTGCTCCGAATTGGCGGAGACGTTAGAGAGTGTCGTACGCCAGGCGAAGACATCCGACACCGTCAGTTTGAAGGGTAGTCCGTTCAATTCCACAGTCATTGGTCTGCCACGGCGTTTATCGCCTGCGCCGCAACCTGATGGAGTCTTGATTGAGAAATTTGTATTTGGCGAATACGAAATTCAGGCGGA
>JBDONA010000904.1:0-17409 GCA_039831575.1 Fuerstiella sp.
TACTGCCGACCCCGCTGGTGAGTTTTGCTTTGCCTCGCTGTTCAGGCATCCATTGCCAATCGTGCATCATTCGAAAATTCGGAGGCTGGCTGACCGGTTGAAGTATTGTCGAAGTATTGTCGAAGTAAACAACGATCTGTCCAGCCGAATACGGGCTCTTGCGTCGTGGCTTTCTTGATTAGTCGCCAGACGTCGCGCGGCCGACTAGTCGTTTACCCTTTGTCGCTTCCCGTGACGAAATCACGTATTCACACTTGGCGCAGGAGGTTTTGGCACACCGGGATGAATGGGATAGTTTCCCGGGCGATCATAGGCGTAAAATTCGTCAATGACGCCGTTCCAAGTGCGGGCATCTCCCACCTGAACAAACGCAGCTCTGACATCATCAGAGTCCGGATGCCAATCGGCGTATCGCATGCTGAACTTGCGCAGTTGTCTTACCGCGCGTTTTGATGAGTAGGCAATTTCGGCCAGGCGGAAGTGTTCAAGCAACGCTTCTTTTTGTTCAGTGACCGACGGGGGCGGCGGCAACGGCAATCCGGCAAGCAGCGCCCTTGCCTGCGCAAAGATCCACGGGTTACCGATGGAACCTCGCGCTGCGGTAACACCCTGCACTCCCGTCTCACGAATCATGCGGACGCAGTCTTCGGCACAAAACAAATCGCCGCTGCCCAAAATTTTTTTGTCCGGAAAATCAGCACAGAGGTCAGCCAGAAAACTCCAGTTGCTTGGTCCGATGTAGCGCTGTTGCACAGTCCGGCCGTGCACAGTGATTGCGGCAACGCCTGCATCGAAAGCGCCGGTGAAGATCTGCAGAAACTGATCACGACTTTGTTCTGTGTCGTCCACGCCGCGCCGCATCTTGACGGTCACCGGGACTCGATCCGGCACGGCGTCCCTGACCCTTCGGATAATCTCCATCGCGATGTCCGGCTGTCCCAGATGAAACCCGCCGCGACAACGACCCAGCGCCTTCTTAACCGGACATCCGAAGTTGATGTCAATCACATCGAAACCGGCCTCCACCAGACGCACAGCAGCGGACGGGAATTCCGATGGATCAGCTCCCATCAGCTGAGCACCGGCCGGGTGATCGTCGTCGGTCACCATCAGAAACCGCTTTGTCCTGGCGCGATCCTTCAGAGAATTGACGAAGGAATCGATCATGACTTCGCAAATCGTGTAGGGAGCCCCCATCTGCCGCGCCAACGCGCGCATCGGCCAGTCGCTGTAGCCGCTCAATGCGGCCTGAACGACAGGAAGGTCGAATTCAAATTGACCAATGCGAAGCATGTGATGACGGTGAAATACAGGGTTACAGCGCGCTTCACCGAAGTGTAGCGACTTCCGCTACCGTGCAGCAGCGAAATTGCTCGCGGACCCGCAACACGTCCGTGCACCACGCACTAGCTGCGCTTGCTCATGAACCCATGTTGTCATTGCGTCAGACGCAGCGACCAACACGAGCGGGACAAAACCTGGCGAGCGGCTGGGGGACGGTCCCGTATTGGGGATTGGCCGCGGACGGTTGCTAATTCTATCATGACGTCGACAGAATGCACCGTGATTCGTGTTGCGCCGCTGCGACGCTGGCGGCAGAAGAACGGACATGACCGCTGGATTCGGTTCGAACCCACTGAATTGTCAGCTTGTCCTTCCTGTATCTGAAAATGACCTGAGTCAGTCGTTCCCGAAAAGTGCCGCGCGCACGTGGAAAGTACGAAAGAGCTCAAATGGATCAACTTGTTGCTGCAGTCAATGATCTTATTACCGATCACTGGGTCAAATTCGCCACGGCGGCCGGCTTTACGGCCATTGGCTGGATGATCGCCAGGTGGCGAAATGCCCACGCATGGAAACAGCATGAATTCTTTCACCGCATCAACTTCTCACTCAATTCCATTCATGAAAAGACGTTACGCATCCGCACGCTGTGCGAAAAATCCTGTAGCGACGTATTTCTTAACGACACGGCGGTGCGGCAGCTGACGGCTGCGGCCCAGAAGACAAAACCGGGACAGCCACTGATTCCTCTGCCCAGGACAGAATACTGGTATTTTCTGAATGCCGTTCTGAACGAGTTGTCTGAGCAGTTTGCCGGAGGGCTGCTGGCGCGAGAAGCAGGAAAGTCTGTAACATCTGTTCAGTACCTGATTTGTCTCACGAACGAATGCGATGGCGACGCCAGAACTCGCAAGATTCGCGCCCTCGTCACACGTCGAGATTTATTGTCCAAACTGCCCGAAGAAGTGCCTCAATTTGAGAGCCCACACCACCATATTCGCTGGGAAACCATGCTGAATCTGGCCGAGATGTACGAAAAGGAGCCTTGGCAGTTTCTGGAGGTGGAGCTGGTCACTTGAGGCTCCGGGGTTGGCTTACATGACTCGTGGCCGTAGAAGACACGTTCCAGCCTGAGAAAACGGCATACCCACAAGCCAGAACGCTTCACCAGAATTAGTAAACGGGTCTGGAAGGAAGCAATTGCCCTCAACCCTGCGAAACATTGGAGATGCTGGGTTGATTCCAGCGCGAGAAGTCGTCATTCTTCCCCGCTTCGCTTCGCAATGGGTTGTGGCGTTTCCCCTCCCGAATCGGTCGAAACGCTGAATTTAGTCCCCATATTCGGTCGATGATGTTTCGACCGAGCTGCAGCTCAGTCCGTCAGTGCATTCGTTGACGGTCCTAAATTTTGTTGGTGAAAAAGGTTACGGCAATGAAAATCCGCAAAGGTGATACAGTTGAGGTCATCACTGGTGATGACAAGGGCACTCGCGGAACCGTCCTTACTGTCGATGTCAAGAACGGCAAGGTTGTCGTCGAAGGCGTCCACAAAGTGTACAAGCATGTTCGTCGCGGCCATCCCAAGAGCCCTCAGGGTGGTCGATTGCATATGGAACTGGCGATTGACGTGACAAACTGCCAGTTAATTTGCCCGGAAACGAATAAGCCGACTCGCGTTGGCGTCAGAATCGCCGAGGATGGCAGCAAAGAACTGTTCGCCAAACGCAGTGGTGCTCGCCTGCGACAGCTTTCTCCTTCCAAGTAGCAGGCATAACAACCGGCTGACGCTGGAATTTGAATCAATCAGGGACGCCCGGTGAACGAATCACCGGGCGTCTTTTTTGTTGGTTCCGTTCTGGTTATCATCGGGCTACGGAAAGGGGTCGACCCCTTTCCGTAGCCCTCCCACGAAACATCGAGGCCCACGCTATGCTTCGGACGTTCTGTTTTGCTCTGTTGACAATTCTCTCCGTCCAGCTCCCGGCCGCTGACTCATTCCGCCTGCTGCCTGCCGCACTGAAGCTGGACGGTCGCGAAGCCACACATCGCATCATGGTCGAACGTTTCGACGGTGACAGAGCCGTCGGATTGGTCGATGATTCGATGGAATTGAAGAGCGACAACACTCAGATCGCAACCGTAGAAAACGGGACCGTCGTTCCTGTCGCCGACGGCGAGACAATGATCCGGGCAGTATTGGGGCAGAAGGAAATTGCGACCGCCAGGGTGATCGTTACAAATACCGGGAACCGCTTTCGTTGGACGTTTCGCAACCACGTTCAATCTGTGCTGGCCAAACAGGGATGTAATGGAGGCGCCTGTCATGGTGCGCTGGCCGGCAAAGGAGGGTACCGCCTTTCGCTGCGTGGTTATGACACCGACAGAGATTACTTCAATACCACGACGCAGCAACTGGGTCGCCGCATTGATTTGACCGAGCCGGGTTTGAGCCTTGTCCTGACCAAGCCAACGACTGCCGTGCCTCATCGCGGCGGCCTGCGACTGGAACCGGACACACTGAACTATCGCGTGCTTGCGGAATGGATTGCCGACGGAGCACCCAAACCGGCCGACGACGATGCCAGACTGGTTCGGCTGGAGGTGTTGCCGGAAGCGGCGACTCTGAAGACAGGCCAGCAGCAACCGTTCATCATTCAAGCCCACTATACCGATGGGCGCGTGGAGGACGTGACTCAATGGGCAAAGTTCACTTCTGCCAACGAAGCGGTCGCAACTGTCGCCCAGGACGGAACGGCAACCGTGATCGGGCCCGGAGAAGGAGCGGTGAGTGCGTGGTTTGGCAGCCGGATTGTGATTGCTCGCATCACATCACCGTTTGAACAAACCGTCACACCGGATTCGTACCTGCTGGCCGGACGCCGCAATTTCATCGACGACCTTGGCTTGAAACAGCTGCGGCGGCTGAATCTGAAACCTTCGCCAGGATGTTTGGACGAAGTCTTTGTCCGCCGAGCCTTTGTGGACACCATCGGAACGCTGCCTACCGGCCTTGAAGTACGGGAATTCCTGGTGGACGGTTCCCCTGGCAAACGCGACGCACTGATTGAATCGTTGCTGGCACGTCCGGAGTTCGTCGACTTCTGGTCCTACCACTGGTCAGATCTGTTGATGATCAACGGCAACCTGCTGCGGCCTGATGCCGTGAAGGCGTACTATGCATGGATCCACGATCACGTCGAAGCCAATACACCGTGGGACGTTTTTGTTCGGGAAGTCCTCACGGCCAAGGGGTCCAGCATCGAAAACGGCGCCACCAACTTTTATGCCCTTCATCAGGCTCCAGAGGACATGGCCGAGAATGCGAGCCAGGCATTTCTGGGCCTGTCGATTGGTTGCGCAAAGTGCCACAACCACCCGCTGGAAAAATGGACGAACGATCAATACTACAGTTTCGCGAATCTGTTTTCCCGAGTACGAGCCAAAGGCTGGGGCGGCGATCCTCGCAACGGCGACGGCAATCGCACACTGGTGACGGTCAATTCCGGAGAATTGATCCAACCCAGAACCGGAAAGCCTCAGCCGCCTACTCCACTGGATGCAGAGCCGCTGGCCTTTGACGCTGCAACTGATCGTCGCGAGTATCTGGCGGACTGGCTGGTCTCCCGCGACAACCCTCTGTTTGCACGGTCGATCACCAACCGTGTGTGGCGCAATTTTATGGGAGTCGGACTGGTGGAACAGGTGGACGACATGCGCGCGTCCAATCCTGCCAGCAACGAAGAATTGCTGCAGACGTGCGCCGACTTTCTGGTGGACAGCGACTTTGACCTGAAGGCGTTAATGCGACAGATCCTGCAGTCGGAAACTTACCAACGCACCAGCAGGACACTGGAACAGAACGATGGTGACAGGCGGAACTATTCACGGTACTTCCCGAAACGCCTGATGGCCGAAGTTTTGCTGGATGCGGTGTCTCAGGTGACGGCCGTCCCCAGTGAATTCAATAAGATCGTGTTTTCGGGTGCTGACGTCCGCGACACAGATTTTTACCCCAAAGGGACTCGCGCCATTGAACTGTACGATGCCGCCGTGCAGTCCTACTTTCTGCAGACGTTTGGGCGAAATCAGCGGCGCATTACGTGCGAATGCGAACGCAGCGACGAACCGAGCATGGTGCAGGTGCTGCACATTTCCAACGGCAACACGATCAATGACAAGCTGAAGGCCAAGGACAATCAGCTTGACCGGTGGCTGGACGAATTCAAGGACAACAAATCTGCTCTGCTGGACGCATTGTTTCTGTCGTCGTTGTCCCGCTACCCGGTGGACCGCGAACGCCGGGAGATGCTGCAACTGTTCGTCGACACAAAACCGGAAGAACACCGTGAGTTGCTGGAAGACATGACCTGGGGCATCTTCAGCAGCCGCGAGTTTCTGTTCAATCACTGATGGAACGGCGCGAGCGTCTCACGAACATGAACGGATAGTAGACTGGGTCGTGACCCAGTAATCCGAACAGCGGAGATCACGCCTGGAAATGATGAGGTCAGCCGTTCGTCGGCACGCATTATCCGATTGGGGACACCTTGGATCGCTCCCACGATCCTCCGGTCAGAGAACTCCCCTGGAATCGAACGCAGGCCGGTTATGGACGCGGCAGTTCTCGGTGTGTTCTTCTGTTGGCCCCAATTCGTAAAGCCATCAGGCGGCTTATTGGGTCGCGACCCAGCCTACGTGTTTATTCGTCTGGGTGTTCAAAGTCGGGCACATTGACAAATTTGCAATTGATTGAACGTAGATTGGATCATGACCCAGTATTTTTGACAACGTTGATGTCCTGAGCAAGCACACTGTGGTTGCTGTTCGACGTGTGACTTGTTTTTTGGATTACTGGGTCATGACCCAGTCTACGAACAGTGAACTGTTCAATCACCAATGCCCCTCGTCAGCCCATTCGGTTTTTCCCACTTGATCTTTGCGACCCAGATCGTGTTGTCGCTGCCGTGTTTTTCGACACCGACCGGTTGCATCCATTCGGTCACCGTCACCCAGGTTTCATCGGCTGATGCGTCCGTGATGCCAAAATTGCCCAGCCGAGCGCCACGTTCGGCAACAAGAATTCGTTCTGTGCTGCGAATCACGTGCAGCTTTTCCGGATCGACCTGAGCGATAAACAGTGGAGCTCGGTGACGGAAGACGTGGTCGTTGTCTGCTCCTTTGCGTGTGTAGACAAGAAATAATCCATCGCTGTGAGTCACCCAGTGTTGCTGAGTGTTGTAGTTGCCGAGATCTGTGCCGTCATCGAACGTCCAGCGTTTGGCGTCCGTGTACCGCAAGCCGTCACGACTGGATGCGACATATCCGTGGTCGTCGTTACGCAGTGTCAGGAAGAACCGATCACCGAATTGCGTGACCGAAGGTTCGTACAGGCCCCGTTTTACGGGGATGGACAGTTCACTGCCATGTTCGATGTACTTCAGAGTCGTCCCGTCAAAACTGCAGCGGCAGACCGTGCTGGCGTACTGTTTGGCGAGCGGTTCTTTGTGGTAGACGGGAACCAGGACATCACCGTTCGCCAGGTCGACTCGCTGCTGACTGCCGGAACCTGCACATTGAAATCTCAATTCCTTCGGCAGATCCACACACTTCCACTCGCCCCACCGGCCGGTTTCGGAATCGTAGACGGCATACGCGATGCCTCGCGGACGGACATGCATCACTTTATTGTCGCGGTACCAGACGGTGTGCCCGATGCCGAGCAATCGTTGGGATTGAGCGTGCCATTTCGGAACGAAATCGCAGACGGTCGTTTGATCTCCCGGCTGCAGCAGGTGCACGGCAATATCGGCGCCTGTGGGCAACGGCTGCCCTGCCCCGCTGAAAGTCTGGCGTGCGAACGATTCGATTCTTTGTGCAGCCGTCCATGTCGTACCACCATCGACCGAGCGGAGTTCGTTCAGGGCGTAGAAGATGTCCGATCCGCTGAGCAGCAGTTTCTGCGTCGTCATGACGGCCGTGGCATGACCGCTGGCGGAATTTGAAGAGTCTCGCAGCATGCCGGCTCGTGCATGCACCCAGCAGGAACTTCCATCGAAGCCGGAAGATGCTTTTGACAATTCGATGCTGTAATCGACGGGGTCGGCGGCCACCAAAGTTGTGGCTGACAGGATCAACAACGCAATGACACGAGTGGCCATGACTGTCTCTTTCCAATGACGGAATTACTTCGAACGGCTTATGTAGATCAACGTTTTTCCGTCTGTGCTGACTGCGGGGCTTCCGTTCGCGTGGTTCTGCAGCTGTCCGGCGATGGGCTGCAAAGCACTGCTGGCAGCGGTTTGTGGAATATTGGTTGGGATCGTCACCAGCTTATTCTGTTGGTGTTCGGCCGAACTCTGAGTAAACGCCACGGTGTTGTTGTCGAGCCACGCCAGGTCTGCCCGGATGTTGTCATCTCCACGAAAGTGCACCGTCAGGTCGAGTCCGTTGTGGACGGCGACCGAGGCCACATGGATCTCGTTGTTCGGCCCCTGCCCCTTGAAGCACAGGCGTTTGCTGTCTGGTGACCATGCGAAGTTCCAGTAGAACGAGCTGTAACCGCTGCGGCCGTTGCCAAACACAGGGAAGAATTCGTCTTCCACAAGATTGAAGACGACAAAATCTGCCGCCTCGTTGACCCGCCGTGTGTACGCAATCATGTTGCCATTCGGCGACCATTGAGCACACCAGCCGGCTTCGTCGATCAATTGCTGGTGGCTGCCATCGGCCTGCATCACCCAGACTCCATGTTCCGGCGAATGCTTGCAGAAGGCGATCCTCCTGCCTCGAGGCGACCATGTCGGCATTGCTCCCGGACCGAGATCCCGCATGTCTGACCCGTCGCTGTGACACACCCAGACGTGGGAGTCGGATGTCGGTTGAGCTCCATGCAATGCGCCTTCAAACGCGATGCGTTGGCCGTCGCTGGACAGGCTGGGGGAACCGACGGATCCGAGGTGTGTGATCTCAAACAGTTTCGTCGACTCGTGGGTCTGCAGGTCCAGGCTGCACATCCAGATCTGCGGCGACGGTGTCTGAACTGATTCCTGAGCGCCGCTGCGACCAGGCAGAAACAACGCCGCAAGAACGGCCATCCAGACGCAACGGCTATCGCGGTTGCGGATCCTGCTGTCCGTCATGTTGTGCACGTGGTTCATTTCCTCACCGGTCGGCTCATGTACACCAATGTCTTACCGTCCGGCATCCACGACGCGCCACTGTTTCGCCGATCCGGCTCCTGCCCCTGAATGTAGACGGGATCAGCCAGACGGTCAGCTTCCAGAAAATGCAGTCGCTCCGTTCCATATCTCGGCAGAGCTGGTGAGCAAACAATTTTCCGGCCGGACAAGGTCCACGCAACAGCCGCCGTGAAGTAACCTCGTTGTTGATACGCCACGAACGGTCGCGCTGCTCCGAATACAAAAACCGTGGCAATCTGGAATTCGGCGTTATTCGATCCGGCAGGTGCCATCGTCGCCTTGAACGCTAACTGCGTTCCGTCGGGAGACCAGCTGAAGTTGCCGGAGATCTGCTGAAACGGATTTTTTTTGCCGTCAAACACGCTGAAGAATTCGTCTTCCACAATGTCGTAAACGACCAGGTCCGGCCGCCCGTTTTTCTGCCTGGTGTACACGATCATGCGACCGTCAGGCGACCATTGTGCGGCCCAGCCGGATTCGTCCAGCAACTGAGCATCTGCGCCTGCGGCCCGCGTAATCCAGACGCCTTTGGTCGGCGAATACCGACTGTAGGCAAGTCGTTTTCCCTCAGGAGACCATGATGGCATGGTGCCTCGTCCCATGCTGCGGATCGAAGTGCCGTCCAGTAACGCGATAAAGATCTGCGTGTCAGATGTGATCGCTTCGCCGGGAAACGTCGCATCAAATGCAACGTGAGACCCATCCGGAGACACGGCCAGTGATGCAGCACTCTGAAAATCCGGCAACGTGAACAACAGCTTTGACTCATCGGTTTCGGTGTTCAGGGCGCAGAACCAGATTTCGTTGGTGACGGCCTGCCTGCTTTCGATGTCACCGGCCGCCCGCACCGTTGCCGGCATCGTCGATGGAGGGACGACGGTGATTGTTGTGGCCGGAACGATGTTCTGACCGAGCAGCCCCTGAGCACGATAGCGGCGTTCAAAGGCGTCAGCGTTGACCGGCCCCAGCACCTCTCGGGCTTCGGCGACCATGCCCCGCCGGTACAGTTCGCGACCAACCGTTTCGAACTTCTGCGCGTCCAGCCCTGGCGACGAAGCAGAGTATTTTCCCTCGACTTTTACGGTCAGATAGAGTTTCAGCAGTTCGACAGCTGCTGGTTTCTGACCGAGTGCAAATCGGCTGCGGGCGGCCGCCAGCAGAACCGCTCGCGCCGGAGAATCTTCTTCCGGCTCCAGCAGATCCAGTCCAGCCAGCGTCAGTCCCGCCTGATGAAGCAGTTCCGCAGCAACTTTCGGAAAATGGCCGGCCCTCTGAAAGTTCATCCCGACAAACGCCACCATTTCCGCAGTCCGTCGATTCGTACCGCCCTCCAGCAGTCGCAGCAGGCGAGCACTGTGTTCGTCGATGGCCACCCGATCCCGGAGTTCCAACGCGATCAACAGCACCATCAGAATGCCTTCCGGCGAATCTTTCAGATTGCGTGCCTCCAGATGGCGATGCAGGTCGGCCACCAGATCGGCCTGCTTTGCCCAGAAGACGAGTGCCTGAGCGACACTTTCGGTCGCAGGCATCCGGTTGGGCTGCAACCGACTGACCTTCATTGGCAGGCTGTACAGAAACGCTTCTGTGCTGCGACCCGGTGGCAAAACAACGTCGCGTAACGCAAGGTATACGTCTTTTGCCTGGGCCGATTGCTTCCAATAGGCGGACAGCCGGAAAATGGTGTCGGGAATTCGGTCGCGGATCGCTTCCAAAGGAGGTTTCGGCACGGGAATCGACGTATTTACTCGTGCGCCCTGGTAGAAGATCTTTGTGTCTGGCGGAATGGTGGAAACGGTTGGTGGCCCGTTGCCAAGCGATTTTTGCAGGGCTTCCAGGGAAAGTCGGGGCAATCCGCTCTTCGCCGCCATGACGGCCACATCCAGCGCAGAGTTGACCTGCTCAACAGTGGGTGGTGCGGCCATGGACTGCGTGGGAAGACAGAAACACAGGCCAGTCAGAACTAAAGAAAGCGAACGCATGTGTTGGAATGTATCGAGCAAGCTGTGCGGTTTGAAGTAAGCACTGTCGACGTCAGCGCGGGTTGCGATGCGAGTGCCGCGCCACGATCCGCATCAGATCTCCTGCAGAAACGGCAAGTACGGATACCCTTCGGGGGGCTGGAAATCGGTACTCGGCCACTTTTTGCCGACATCGTGACATGGGAACGGTTGAAACTGCCGAACTCATAACTTTCTGAAAGAAAGCGCGATTTTGTGGCTTCCATCCCTCTTGCTCGCTGTTTTTTCCTGCACTATCACCCACCCCGCACGAGGCCGAACGCGGTCGCAACGACGATCTTCAGGGAACGTCGACTGCAACATGTTTGGTCGAGTGTGCTTCGAACCCGGCAATCAGCATTGTTGATGAAAAGGTCGTGAAGCGGTTGGCTGAAGGCAAGGATGCTTTCAGTCACGGGTGGTGAACAACGGTTGCGGGAATTGTTCGGTCGCATTGATCGATGTGATTCCGGTTGTTCGTCGCCACTTAAAAGTCATTACAGTTGAGGGAGCATTCGAGCAGTCAATCTTTGAGATCCGGTTCAAACAACCTTTCACAAATCTGAATTCAGTCTTCTTTGCGGGAAGAGGATTTCTGTACGGGTTTCGTGTGTGTTGGGCTGTTTGCGGAAATTTTGCTGGATCTGATGGGGTTCTGAAACCGATGGCATGCGATACAGCAGGCCCCCGGTCTCAGGCGGATACTGCTCGTCATGGAGGAATAAATGGTTACCAAGATCAGCGAAGATATCCTGGGCGTTTGGGTCGAGTTCAAGCAGGACCAGACCGATCAAATGCTGCGAAATCGTCTGATGGAACGATATCTGCCGTTGGTCAGATACAACGCGGAACGCGTCTGGGCCAAACTGCCCGAAGGTGTGGACCTGAACGATTTGATGTCGGCAGGCGTATTCGGCCTGATGGATGCCATCGAAGCGTTCGATCTGGAACGCGGCGTGAAGTTCGAAACATACTGCGTACCGCGTATCCGCGGTGCCATGCTGGACGAACTGCGAACGATGGACTGGGTGCCTCGTCTTGTTCGCAGCAAAGCGAGCAAGTTGGAAGCGGCTCGAAAAGCCGTCGTCGCAAAGACGGGCCAGACGCCCAAAGACAACGAACTGGCCAGCGAAATGGGCTTGTCGGTGCAGGAGTTCGAGAAACACAAGACCGAGGCATCTGCCATCGGGCTGGTCAGTCTGAATAAGAAGTGGTACGAAACGGACAGCTACAAAGACGTTCGCGAAGTCGATGTGCTGCAGGATGCCAAGGGTGAAGATCCAACCGGCGGTATCCAGAAGCTCGATCTGATGAAGATCGTGACGAAGGGTCTCAACCGCAACGAACGCCTGATCATCATCCTCTACTACTACGAGGAACTGACCATGAAGGAAATCGGCACGACGCTGGGTCTGTCGGAATCCCGAGTCAGCCAGATGCATTCCAGCATCGTGGGTCGCCTGAAGGAACAACTGAACGGGCGTCGCCCTGAATTCAGCGAATAAGCGAATCATTGCGATTCGAATCCAACGCGGAAAAAACGCAGTACATTCGTGCTGCGTTTTTTCGTTGGCGGCAGCCGAATGTGGATGCCTGGGATTTCGTCAGGATTGATTGTGGAATCGATTTACGGGGACTGTGCGTGCATTCGCAGGCAGACTGCCTGCACTACGGAAGGCCGAGTAGGGTGCGTGCCTGCACGCACCACATTGCGAAACCAATTTTCTTTCGTCGTGCCAACGCGGTTCAAATCGCTGTGTTTTCCGTTTGTGATCCTGATCGAATCAGTGGTGCGGTTGTGGGGTTAGGTGCGTGCGAGCGCCGATTTGTGAATGCAACAGAGAAGATTCACGCCCAGACTGGTGCGTGCAAGCACACACCCTACTGTTCGGTTTCCCTGCATCTACGCACGTCCGGACAACGTCGCCCAGGGTTTTCCCGGGCAAACACGTGCTTTTCTCCGGACGCTGCGATACTATTGGCCGCTCCTCGGTGTTGTTCTCAAAAGGTCCGGAAAACAACACACTGCACTTCCCACCATTACAACATTAAGAGGTCCTCGACATGACAAAGCACGCCAACTCAAACGGAACATTCAGTCGCCGCGCATTTGTCCAGGCTGTGGGCGGAACAGCAGCACTCACCGCTTTGGGAGGCAGCAGCCTGAACGCTGCTCTGTTCGCCGGACCAACACCAAACAGTGCAGCCGAAACGGCGGTCACCGAGTTCTACAAGACACTGTCCAGGAAACAACAGGGACAGATTGTCTTCCCGTTTAATCACAAGCTGCGAAGTCGCATCAACGCGAACTGGCACGTGACGGAGCCGGAAATCGGTGGCGATTTCTACACCGACAAACAACGTACTCTGATTGAACAGGTTGTGCGCGGCATGACCAGCGAAGACGGTTACGAACGACTTAAGCATCAGATGGACGATGACGCAGGCGGCATCGAACAATTCAGTGTGGCCATCTTCGGCGAACCCGGTCGAAGTGATTTTGAATTCGAACTGACCGGTCGACACCTCACCATGCGAGCTGACGGAAACAGCGTCGAAAAGGCGGCGTTTGGTGGCCCGATCGTCTACGGTCATGGTGAAGAAGAAGTCGCCAACAACATGTATTACAGTCAGACGCAGCAAACGAACGAGGTCTTCAAGTCCCTGGACGCTGATCAGGCCAAAAAAGCGCTGGTCACCAAGGCGCCGCCGAAAGAAACCGCCGTGCAGATTCAGGGCGACAAAGGAAAGTTCGCAGGGATCGCAGTCAGCGAATTGAAAGACGACCAGAAGCAACTGGTGGAACAGACGCTGAGCGTGCTGCTGGCTCCGTACCGTCAGGAAGACCGCGACGAAGTCATGGAAATCGTCAAAGAAAGCGGTGGAGTCGATAAGCTGCACATGGCCTTCTATCAGAAGGGTGACCTGAAATCCGACAGGGTCTGGGACATGTGGCGAGTTGAAGGTCCATCCTTCGTGTGGCACTTCCGAGGTGCACCGCATGTGCATGCCTACATCAACATCGGTCACCGGAAAACAACTTAAGCGAACCCGCGTGAGTCATTGACTCCGTTTGGTTTGAGCTTGTATTCAAGCGATTTTCAGAAGCCCGGCATTTTTAAAATGCCGGGCTTCTTTGCAAAACCGGAGGCCCGACCGTTATCGGCCCTCTTTTTTTGCCAGCTCGACGCGCCAGCGAGCGGGTCTCGCGCACTTGTGAGATCAGCAATCAGCCAGCGTTGGGTGTTGTGTGCGGGAAACATGTAAACGGCAGGAGCCTATCCAACAGGCAAATTCCGACCATTTGCAGAATTCTGAACGCAGCTGTTCGGTTTTGCCATAGCCCGACGGCAAATCTCCGTAGGCAATGCAGTATGGCCGGTTGGACCTGACCTGAGGATTCGGGGCAGAGAGGCCGCCTCGAGCTGACCGGAAGACCCCGTCCTTTGTGAAAATACTCGTGTGAGTCTGCAGCTGCTAAAAAAAATCGGGCATCGCCTGGAGGTCGACACGGCCGTTGGCTACGCCGTGGCGGCGCGGGGCTGGCAATTGCTGACCGGACAGCTGACGATGCTGTTGATCGTCTTCTGTCTGACGGACGTGGAACAGGGTTACTACTACGCTTTCTTCTATCTGCTGGCGATGCAGATCTTTGTCGAACTGGGACTGCACGTAGTGGTCATCAGTATCGCCAGTCACGAATGGTCGCAACTTCGAATTGTGGACGACCAGGTTGCGGGAGACCCTCACGCTCTGTCGCGGCTGGCCTCATTAAGCAGGATGGCAGCGCGATGGTATCTGCTGGCCGCCGGCGCATTTGTCGTTGTGATTACGATCGCCGGATTCGTGTATTTCAGCTGGCCAACAGGAGAGACTCCGGCAGGCCTGAATCTGTATGAATGGGGTACTCCCTGGACATCACTGGTATTGTTGACAGGAATGCAGCTGGTGCTGCTGCCCATGAGTTCCATTCTGGAAGGATGCGGTCAGCTACCGACGATTAACAGAATACGGTTCTGGCAGGGAGTCGCGGGCTCCGCGGTCGTCTGGTGCATGATGTCCACTGGTTTCGGATTGTGGGCACTATCCGGTTCTGCAGCCGTCCGTTTGTTCGGCGAGATCTATCTTGTCCGATGTCGGTTTGGACCGTTCTTCACTTCTCTCCGCGAGCAGGACACGGGCCAGCAGATCGACTGGAAGATGGAGGTTGTTCCGTTGCAGTGGCGAATTGCGATTCAGGGCACCCTGCATTGGTTTGCCACACACATGGCCGGTCTGGTAATTTTTAAGTGTCATGGCGAAGCCATGGGAGGTCGGTTCGGGCTGATGTGGACTGTGCTGACGGCCCTGCAGTCAGCGTCGATGGCATGGGTTGAAACACGTCGGCCGCTCTTCGGTCAGTTGATTGCCGAACGAAAATATGAAGAACTGGATCGGCTGTTTTTTCGACTCAGCCGATTCTCACTGATATTGATTGCCGTTGGCGGAGCGACGTTCACGGCGGGAGTCTACGTGGTCAACGAATTCCCAAACACGAAATTCACCCAAATCGCCTCCCGCCTGCCCGACGTCTGGTCCACAGCCGTTTTTGCGATGGCGTTTTTTGCTTTTCAACCAGCCCTGTGCACGAATATCTACGTGCGAGCGCACAAGCGGGATCCGTTCCTGATTCCCGCGATCGTTTCCAGTCTGACGGTCGCTGTGCTCGTCTTCTGGCTGGGAAGAGCCTACGGCATCGAAGGAAGTGGATACGCATATTTGTTCACAATATCTGTCGTTCAGACTCCCCTGTGGGTTTTCGTATGGCACCGTTGCAGACGTTCATGGCATACTGATCCGCCACGCTCGTGATGGCACCCATTGCCTTAGCACATCTGCCCGAGTTGTTGTCCTGAGTACGGAGTCGTCATTGAAAACATTCAGACAGTTTATTCGACGACTGCTTCACAGGCTGACGCTGTTCTTTGGATTTCGGCTGGCGCGCGCTGAACCATTTGAACGCGCAATTCGCCGGTTCGAACTGCAGCAC
Organism: Fuerstiella sp.; assembly: GCA_039831575.1. Lineage (GTDB taxonomy): Bacteria > Planctomycetota > Planctomycetia > Planctomycetales > Planctomycetaceae > Fuerstiella. The sequence goes on from JBDONA010000904.1 coordinate 15,513, forward strand.
GACGATTTTTATTTTGTACAAATCGGAGCATACAACGGTGTCACGTCAGATCCGTTTCTGCGTTTCATTATCGAGGGCGTCTGGACGTGCGTCCTTGTCGAACCTCAACGGCGATACTGGTCCATTCTTCAGGCAATTTATAGCGACCGGGAAAATATTGCGTGCAGCAACACGGCCATCAGCACGGAAAACAAGACAGCCCAACTGTACATGGTGCGGGAAGACGCCGAAGATCTTCCGCATTGGGCGTCGCAGCTAGCCTCATTCCGATACGACACGATCGCCAGTCACGAAGACAGAATCCCCAACATCCGGGACCTGATCGTCACTCAGGACGTCGAATGTCACACATTGGCTACACTGATTCAGGAACATCAAATGTCCCGCATTGATCTTCTGGCCATTGACGTCGAGGGTTACGACTTTGAGGTCGTGAAGCAGATTGATTCACTGGACGTCCGGCCGACGTTTGTCTACTACGAACATGGACATCTTTCCGACGCAGACTATCGCTCAAGTCTCGCATTTCTGTCTGAACGCGGTTATCGCACTCAGACAGTGAACGAAGGTGACACGTTTGCAGAACTCAGGAACTAGAGATGCGAGTTCTGTTTTTGACATCCGGAAACCGTACTCCATCCACCCGATTTCGCATTCTGCCGTACATACCGTATCTGCAGGAACACGGTATTCGCTGCCGAGTCGCATCCAGTTTCCCGCAGAAGTACGACTACTTTCCATGGCTTGGGTTTCGCCCCAGTCAGCGTCTCAAACAGCTAACGCGATGGTTGCACCTGCTGGAATCAAAGGTCCGGACGTTCGATGTCGTGTATCTCGAACGTGAGCTGTTCAACGATGATACCAGCGACATGGAACAGCGATTTCGTCGCGTCGCACCCAGGTTGATATATGACCTGGATGACGCTGTGTTTCTTCAGCGCCCCGACAAGGTTGAACGGTTGACTCGAATGAGTGACCTTGTTGTCGTCGGGAATCCGCAGATTCAGGAAGCACTTTCCGCCTGGCACGACCGTTTTGAAGTGATCCCTACAGCGCCGTCTGTTTCCACATTCCGGCCGGCGACAAAGAAGACGCCCCGCGATTCAACGGTGGTCGGTTGGATAGGAACATCGGGCAATCTTGCTTACTTTGCTGTCGTCGCAGAAGCTCTCAGGCAGGTCGCTAAGTCGCATCGCTTCGAATTGCGTCTGATCGTGCCGGGCATGGAGCATCTTCATGACATTGACCTTTCCGGAGTCAACGTCACGCACGTTCCCTGGGACGGTTTCCGTGAAGCTCAACAGGTCGCGGACATCGATATCGGTATTATGCCATTGTTCTCTGACCGGGAATGGGATCGATATAAATGTCCGACCAAGATTACTCAGTATATGGCCTGCGGCATTCCGTCGATCGCGTCGCCGGTTGGATTTACGGCCGACGTGATCGAGGATGAAGTCGACGGTTTTCACGCGAATTCTACTGACGCGTGGGTTTCGTCGTTGTGCCGTCTGCTCGATTCTCAGACACTGCGCGAGAAGATGGGGCGGGCTGCTCGCAGAAAAGCAGAGAATCGATACTCGGTGGAGGCAAATGCACCCAAAATGCTGGCGGCAATTCGCAGTTGCTGCGCGGACACCTGACCGTGGCAGTTGCCAACCGGCGGTCTTATGGCCGGAAATATGGCAAATCCAGTACGGATCTTCCGGCGACAACGCCGTATCTTCAGGAATGGAACTTAAAGTCGCAGTGTATTGGGCGATAAAACGGTTGAAGACGAAGTGCCTGGGATGGAAAATCAGGAACCAGCAGTGCTTCGCAGAGGTTCAATTACGGAGTCGGACATAGACAGTAGCGTTTTGACTTTGACCGCCTCCGATACCGAGGATACCATCAA
>JBDONA010000479.1:0-3858 GCA_039831575.1 Fuerstiella sp.
CTGGAGTTGCAAAGCAGCCTGGTTGAGAGTGTTACGATTTGACTCGCTGATCATTCCGTGACAACGGTGCTGTCCGGAAATCCAACATCAGCGAGTGCGGCAATTGCTTTCTCGCTGTCAAATTGTGACTCGTCGACTTCGACGGTCGCGATCCCTGTTTTTGTATCTGCTTCAAATTTCGCTACACCCGGCAGCGATGTGAGTGCCCCTTGCACTTTGGGTACTCAGCCGACAGGTCAGTGCATGCCGGGAACTTTAAGGGCAACGGTGGTGTACGTGACGCCACTGTCATCAGCGGGAACTTCCGGTGATGAGGCTGGCGGTGGCGAGGCTGTTGGAGACGAGGCTGTTGGTGTTGGGGTGCTGTCTTCAGCACATCCCATCACCAGACAGGCCATCGCCAAGCCTGGCAGGATTCGATACATCTTGGACCTCCTTCGGTCAGATTCGACAGTGAGAATTGGTCTGTGGCCTGCACAAAGCTGGCACGCAGAAAACGGTCGCTTTCCGGATCTGCAACACTCTCAAATGCCTTCCCCGGAAAGCAGCCAGTATGAACAATATCGGTAGATCGGGCGAATCACCAGAGTATTTTCGAATTGACTGGGTCCAGAGTCGTGGGCGGCGGTGGAATTGGTGACTCAGGTCACATTTGGGGAGGTGTTGGGATATCCGGCCCCAAAGATTGCCTCAGCATGCTGCCTGCCTGTCAATACTGGGAGTTTAGGGTGCTCTGGTTCGCCCATTTTCGGTTGCAACGGTCACGAAATTCAGCTGATCCACAGGACGACAGGCTGACCATTCGCACAGGCTCGACCGAATAGACACGACACAGCAGCGGTAACCGCATCTATTGACGAATGCTCGGGTGCCACGAATGGTCCTCAATCGTCAGCGAGAGGATGTTCTTCTTCCGTCTGAACGAATTGAAAACGCGGTACCTGCTGACCATTCACTTCTACTGTTTCGCTGAACATTTCCAGCGGACGCACCCACAATCTGCGGTCGCCATAGTCCGGCCGATAGACGACCAGTTCTTCGTCCGTTTCGCTGTGGCGCGCGACGCCGATGACGATGTAGTCATGGCCTTTGTAGTGTCGGTAACGTCCGTTCTTCACGTGGATTTGCCTTCGGTTGCCGGTGTTGTCAAAACGCGTTGCAGTGGGCAGTCATTCGCTGCCGGTTCGCCCTGTCGGTATCGGCTTAACAGGTATTTAGATCGCTCAGCCAGCATGCGCCGGACTTCGCGCCGTTTGCCTTTGATGCGAGGGATGGCCATGGAATCGTAGGCTGTCGTCTGGTGACGCAACCACGCAATGACAGCGGCCTCGGCCCGCTGTTCGACGGGAATTCGTTTTGTCCGTGCCACGGTGCCACTGCCAACCGGCGTGGCATGATTCGTCACAACGTGAGCCAACTGCAGTGCCAGCTGATGATGATTGGCATGAAAGTCCAGGTACGCCACGACCGCACTGCAGAAGTCTTCGACGTACTCACTTTGAGCCTTGTCCCGACGGCGCGCGTCCGACTGTCGGCGTTTCGCATAGGCGTCCGTGGACCGTTCCGCTTCCAGTTCTGCGCGTATGCGGTCAATTGTCGTAGCCGGTGCCCAGACACCTCTGGAGAACATCCGACGGCCCTTTTTTTCCTGCACAATCCAATGATCGCCGGCCGCCTTCACACGACGGGTCAGCGCCGCATCGCCGGGGGACAGCAGGCCCCAGTCTTTCGGCGCGGTCAGCACTGTTCCGTCTGCAGAACGCACAGTGCCTGGCCTGGGACCGGGGGAGTAGTTGTGGTCAGTCATTTCTTCGCGGCTTCCATGCAGACGGTGATCGTTCGTGCAGACGGTGATCGTTCGTGCATGCGGTCATGGTTCGCAGGACCGACGGCATGTGTCTGGTCAGCATGCCGAGGCGACGACATTCTTCAGTGCATCGAACAGTTTTGAGACTTCCTCATCAGTCCCGACCGTAATTCTCAGGCCGTCGAGCGTTTCTCCCTTTGGTCCGGCACCCGGAAACTGCATGAATCTGACCAGTATTTGGTTTCGTTTCAGCTGTTCGTAGATTTCCTGGTGACGACCACTTTCGTGGACCGACCACACAAAATTGGCCTCGCTGGGGGACACCTTGAAACCAAACTGTGGCAATTCTGTGGCGATTCGATCGCGTGTCCGAATGATTTTTTCACGATTTTGACGCATCCAATCCTGGTCCAGCAGGGCTGCGGTCGCAGCCGCGGTCGCGACCGCATCGCAATTATAACTGTCTCTGACTTTGTGCATGCCTGCTGTGATCTCGGGATCGGCAATGGAAAAACCGAATCGGATTCCGGCGAGGCTGTAGGATTTGCTGAGCGTGCGAGTGACAATGAGTCGGCGATCGAAACGGTCATCCTTCAGCAATTCGCCGCGATGGGGTTCGTTGGCAAAGTCTCCGTAGGCCTCATCAAGGACCAGCACACCTTCATCGGGGAGTAGCTGCTGCAGCTGATCGGCTGTCCAACGATTACCAGTCGGAGAGTTTGGGTTCGGCACGAACACGATTCGTGCCGGAACGCAGATGGCGTTCGAATCCGCAGCATTCCACTGGAAATCCTGATTCAGTTTGATGTGCTGAACCAAGCAATTCTGGATCTTTGCGAGTGATTCGTACAGCACGTAGCTGGGATACGGGTAGGCGATCGTGTCGTTCGGTTCACAGAACGAGCGAATGATGATGGTGAGATTTTCATCGCTGCCGTTGGCAGGCAGGATCCAATCGGGACCAACACCAAAGAGCTCAGCGGCAACGTTGCGAAACCCTGTCGCTGTTGCGTTCGGATAGACATTCAGTCGCCCGGTCGCCGCCTCTTTGATTGCTGCGACGACTTTCGGTGATGGGGGGTACGGGTTTTCATTGGTATTCAGCTTGACCCAGCCATCGCCCTGCGGCTGTTCACCCGAGACGTAACCGCCCATCTGTTGAATATTGCTGCGAAAGGGAATGTTCATGGGGGCGTAACAGATGAGATTGCGTGCAGAGAGCTGATTCAGCGAAGTCGACACCATACCGTTCGGCTTATGTTGTGTTCACGCCCTGGCTGCTAGAATACTCGCGGAATGGTGACTTTCCCTGCAGCGGAAAGAATCACAAAGAGGCGTCGTCTGTGTGAGACCCCCCGGAGCTACCGGGTGTTCATCGGTTTTCGGCAAGAGATAGGGAAATGAACGAGTTTTTAAACCGAATCGTCGTGATCGATGTGGAATCGCAGTTTGTCTATGTCGGCGAATTGACCGACGTGAATGACAAGACCGTCATTCTTGGCAATGCTGACGTGCATGATCTGCGTGACTCAAAAACGACACGGGAAGTCTACGTTCTGGACACCAAATTACACGGCATTCGTGCGAACCGGAAAAAGGTTATGGTGGCCCGGAACCAGGTTGTCAGTGTTTCGTTGCTGGACGATGTCCTGGAATAGGGTCGAGGTGGGCGGGCGCTGAATCTGATTGCAGATCGTGGAGGAGTTTCCCTGGCTTTTTCGTAAAGTGAATCAGGAAATGAACACACCTCAAGCATTTGTTCCGGGCACCAGGTGCCATAGCGCCTTGGCCTTGCTGATCTGTCTGGGGGCCTGTGCTGCATCCGCCCACCAAGCCGTCTGCGATGACCGTCCTGGCGCAGACACGGCCGCTGAGGTCTTTGATCCGACGCAGGCCGTCCTGACACAGGTGTCCATGCTGGACGTGGGCCGCAATGGGGTGGCTCAGGACTGCCGTAGGGTCAAAAAACTGAACCGACCGCAAAGCTCTTTGACAATCAGGTTTTAGAAATAGAAATCGTTCGCGATTTCGGCCGTGCGTCGGCCAGAGAT
>JBDONA010000153.1:0-3839 GCA_039831575.1 Fuerstiella sp.
AAGTGTAGCACGTACTTCAGTCTGTTCTACCGCCAGGGGCGACGACGCACACGAAGACTAAATCGGTAATCCAGGGTTCTGGACTTGATCTGTTCATACAAAAGGCACAGTCGTGGGATTGTGGCGGTAAAAAACCAAATGAACTACAAATGCAGCCCTCCACCGTTCGTTGGACGTCCTGAAGAAGCGGTCGAATTGTTCTCCAGAGTCTGCATAAAAAGCGCAATCGGCGGAATCGGTGGAATCATCGACGATGTTGGATTCTTACAGACAGATAAGGCACCCCGGCGAATCTCTGTCGGTGTCCGTGCCCGCGTTTCGCCATGCTGCCCTTGGAATATGTTCACTAATGTTCGCCTCATTTCGCTCAGTGTTTGAACTGCCGCTTCTGAAGCGTGAATTGATCGAGTTGGCTCAACGGAAACGCACCTATGTGCTGCGGTGCATCTGTCTGTGTGCCTTCGCGCTGGTGTTTCTGACCTTTTATGCAGGGCTCAACAGCCGCGCCGTTAACCTGATGTGGATGCTCGGTCAGGGTCGCCAGATGTCGGCCGTCCTGTTTGTCACTCTGATGGTGACGATTTACGCGCTGGCACCGGCGATGGCGTGTGCTGCCATCACGTCGGAAAAGGAAAAACAGACGCTGGGGCTGTTACTGATCTCCCGGCTAACGCCTCACGGCATCGTGCTGGAAAAAATCTGTTCTCGAATGCTGCCGCTGCTTTCGCTGGTCATCGTGGCTGCCCCGCTGTTTGGTATCACGTACCTGTTTGGCGGAATATCGTTTCGCGATACATCCCTGGGCCTGATGATTCTGGTGTTCACGATCTTTCAGATCACTGCGGTCGCCGTCTTCTGTTCGGCAGTCCTGGAAACCGGCCTGGCCGCATTCTGGGCGACGTATCTGATTCTCGCCGCACTCTACTTTACGTGGCCCATTCTGGTGGAATCACACTTTCTGCCGCGACCCGACTTTCTGCCGTCGCTGAGTGACGAGGAGTATCTGTTATTTCCCGGATATCAGTTGTCCATGCTGGTGGAACAGTCTCAGTCCCTGGCAGAGATCGCGCTGCTGACAATTCCGCAGCTGCTGGTGACGCTGTTGTTTGCCGTCGCCGCTCGATTTGGCGTCGTCTGGTTCAGTTATGGGGCAGCATTTTCGCTGGAGCGAAAATGGCTACGATTGCAGGCCTTCATCATCCGGCCCTTCGCAACACGATTTCGTGGCAGCAAAGTGGCAGACGAAGCCGCTCGACTGGTGGCCGAAGCAGACTCTCTGCCAGTCGAACTCAGCTCCACAAATCTTCCCGATCTAAAGCCCATTCGCTGGCGCGAGAATCGCAGAAACAGTCTGAACCGACCGAGGATGCTGCTGATTTTTTCGGGCGCACTCTTCCTTCTGCAGTGGTGGGTGCTGGAAGAGAACTCCAAAAACGCGGCAGATGACTTTTGCGCGCTTTTCAGTTTTGTGCTGTTGATTGTGGCAGTGCTGATGGTGATGACTCAGACGTGCCGCCTGTTTGGCAGAGAACGAGAACAACAGACACTGGATGCCCTGCTGGCAACTCCGCTGGATAATTTCGAAATCCTGAAACAAAAACGGTCGGGAGTCAACAGGCTGATCCTGCTGCTGATGATCCCGGTGATGGGTACGTGTTTTTTCAACGTCTTCTTCACGACAGTTCGAATCAGCACGCTCACCCAACTCTACAGATCCGGTACGAACTACTATTACGGCGCGCAGTCCATCGCTCACCAAGGCACCATCGACTGGTTCTGTGCGTCGGCGTTATACGTAACGTGCGCCATGGGCAATGCCTTCATTTACATGCACCTGGTCAAATGGATTGCCCTGACCTGGGGGCTGAAAATGAATACTCAGATGAAGGCGATGATCGGCAGTCTCGTCAGCGTACTTGTCCTGTGCCTGGTTCCTCTTCTGGTGGGCGCGTTGATCATGATGTCGATTGGCATAGATCCCGACGATTTCCCGCTGTGGTTTTTCATGAGTCCGTTCATTCCCACGGGCATGAACGAATTCCATGATCGTCACGAGATTTTCAGAAACAACTGGCTGCCGGACAGCGACGTCTTCGTTGTCGTCTTTCACTTCATGGTCTACGGAGGACTCGTTCTGATTCTCCGAACCTGCCTGATGCTGCGACTGCCCGATCTGCTGCAGCGACGCGATCAGTCGATCGATTGAAGCAGTACGAGCATCCGGCGTCTCAGGCTATTGGGCCGTCCATCGATTTCTGACGGGCCAGGGTAATCAGCATGGCATCGGGCAGCAGAGCGACGCCGACGTGTCGCATCATGTTGATCACCTGGGAAGGTGAATATTGGGCGTGAGTGCAAACGTGAAGCAGGATGTCGCTTCGCAGAGTTCCGATACGTTGTTGGCTGTCAATGTGTCGTGTTTACAGAATCGATGTGCGCAGAATTGAATACCAATGACTATGGACGACGAGTTTCTTGCCGCTTTCGAGAACTGCACGCTGCCATTCACGGACTGGACGCATCGATCTCACGTTCGCGTTGCTTATCTCTACGCATCCCGAAATAACCTAAGATCCGCTATTGATCGGATGCGGTCCCGTATCAAGGTGTACAACCAGGCGACAAACACGCCAGAGCCAAATGATCGAGGTTATCACGAAACGATCACGCAGGCATTCATGCGACTGGTCTTCACCGCCAACATTCAAACCGGGCCACACGAGTCGTCGGATGCATTCTGCGATGCTCATCCTGAGTTGCTCACCAAACATGCTCTGCGTAGTTTCTACTCAGCAGAACGGCTCATGACGAAGAAGGCCAGGGCTGAATTCGTCGAGCCTGATCTCTGTTCTCTCCCCGTCGTCATCGACGATTCGCTCACAATCACTGACGTCGTGGACCCTTGACGACCCCACCTTTTTTGCGACAGCAACACGATCATGACTCTCAAAACCTCGTCGTTCAACGTCTCCGATCTCCAGAGACGGCAAATGGGATCGGGCAGCGCCTGGCTGGAATTCTTGAAACTGCCAACGCTGTCGATGGGTGTTTATCACGTTCCCGCCGGAACCGACGATCGTGAAAGTCACGATCCCCATGATCGCGATGAGGTGTACGTCGGCATCAGCGGCGCTGGGCGATTGACCACGGGCGGTGAGGACACTGATATTGAGCCCGGCGTCATCGTTTATGTTAAGGCCGGGGTGGAACATTACTTTCACGATGTGACGCAGGATCTGGCTCTACTTGTTTACTTCGCCGGGGAATAACACGATCGTGACGGAGGGGACGGACTCCGCCGCTTTGGACCATCTCTTCGTTAACACCAATTTCCTGCAAAGGGGACTTGGGACAAAACTGCTTCATCACGCCATGTCGCACTGCCGGACGCTGCGTATTCGAAAAATCCTGGTCCTGAGTGACTCCAACGCAGCCTTCCGCAGTTTCAGATCGATCTTCCCGCTCCATAGAGATCAGTCATGATCAACGAGATTCTCAATAGTTACGACCTGCACCTGGAGCACCTGCGAGGTCTTGTGGCCGATCTGGATGGTGATCAGTTGGTGTGTCAGCCCAACAACGTGCCGAATCACCCCGCATGGACGATCGGCCATCTGGTTTACAGTTGCCAGGCGATAGGCGGCGAACTTGGTGTTGAGCCCTGGCTGCCGGAGGACTGGGAAACACGATTCGGGACGGGCAGCACACCGACGGCCGATGCAGCCGCATATTGCAGACAGCTCAGAACGTTACCAGGAACGGCGAACCGGCAAGTTCTCCCTGTGCAACATGACGATAAACCATTTGACGGGCCAGCAATGCTCGACGATCTCCGTGCC
>JBDONA010000903.1:0-3835 GCA_039831575.1 Fuerstiella sp.
ACGGCCGCCGCCCGACAAACTGCACAAAGCCGAACATCCGGATATGCTATAAGCGCCAGCGAGTGGGTCTCGTGCGTTTTGCAAATACACTTGCTTGCGCTGCGTGCTTGTATCAAAAACGGCTTCGCCGAATTGCTCCCGGTGCCCCGCAGTCCGGCTGCGACGGTGTTACGCTCCCTCGGCAACATCACCGCGAGGTTTTCGTTCCTGCGACCGGGCCAGTGCCTGCCATACGAACAGCCAGATCGTGGCCATGGTTCCAATACTGGCCAGTACGGCATACCAGACCTGTCGAGTGGCCCGCTTCTCCATGGAACGGACGGGTCTCAGGGCTTCTTCTTTTTTCTCCTGAACAATGACCAGCCACGGCATTTTCTCGCTCTCCATCGGGGACATCGCGGCAATCCAGTCTCCGGCGTACCTTCTGGTGGACACTTCGTCGACTAACAGGCCCACCGGATCCTTGTACGAATCCGTTCGAAAGTCTCGCCGGCGAGATCTGGGCACGTCGGCCTCGTTTACCGGCGAGGGCTGTTCCGGCTGACGAAGCGCCGCTTCAATTTTCTGGCGGATGTCATCGTCCATGCGCAACCGCTGGAACATTTTGGTCGCTGCATCTTCAGAAAGATTCGAAAGAAGATCCGGAGTCAGCCACGGATGATCCAGCAACAGTCCTTCACGGCGATCCGCCAGCGCAACCTGCAGGTTCGCTTCGAAATCGCCACTGTGAATGTCCTTTCCCAGGTGCCGCTGCAGATCACCGAGATGTGCTGTGCGGGCAAAAACTCCAATAACCTGACCATCCTTTGACCGCACCGGCACACTCAAAGCCACCATGTACTGCCTGGTCACCTCACTAATAAACGCCAGCGATACGTGGCCCTCCTGAATCGGCTGGATTCCGTCTGGTGTCGCGTCCTTTAGGTACTGAGTATTCGTGCCGTGAAAATAGTCGCGCCAGGCGTAATTCTCTCCAATCGTCGTGTCACTGAAATTGCGACGCCAGATCTGCGTGCCCCGCGCGTCGGTCAGAAACCAACTGGTGTCCTTACTTTTTTGACGAGCTTCGTTTTGCTCATCAGCCGCTGTACGGGCGGCATCAAGGCGGCGCATCCATTCCGGGCGGTCTTCCATAGTGGCGTCGTGATATTTCCGCATTTCAGCCACGACGTCATCTGCCGGTCGCGCCGCCAGATCAGTCAGCAGCAGGACGATTTCTTCGTTCTCCACCACTCGTTTCAATTCGTCCAGACGATCCTCAAGTTCGTCCCGCAGGGAATCTGCCTGAATACGTGCCGTCAAGGCGTTGCGCTCCTTGGCGTCAGTGATCAACTGATCTTCCATAATTCGAAAGTTATTTTGCAACGTGTTCAGAAAAATCGGAACCATCGCCGTTAGCAGCAGGACGGGACCGAGAACTCCCAGCAACAGCAGCGACCGACGAGACCGGTTGCGTTCTCGAGTTTTCAGTTTTTCAAGGATGGCCTGCGCGTTTGGAAGCCGCTCTGTCGGATCAACTGTCAGACAACGATCAACAATGCCGGCCAGCTGGCTGTCCACTCCCCGCACCGCATGATGTGCGCGCGGCGCCGGCACAGTGGCGATGTGGTCTCGATAGATGGTCAATCGCGTTTGCAGCGATTCTGCCTGCTCCAGTTTCTTCTGAATCGACTGCTCACGATAAGGCGGCTGTCCTGTCAGCATGTGGTACAGCACCGCGCCCACGGCGTACACATCCCAGCGTGCGTCAGGAATGGCTTCCAGATCCGCCTGTTCCGGAGCCATATAGTACAGCGTCCCCAGCGCCGGGCTCTGTTCGTGCGACATTCTTGACTGTCCGAAATCGCACAGTCGCACCTGGAACTGAACATCCAGCAGAATGTTGTCCGGCTTCAGGTCGCAATGCAGCACACCGGCACCATGAGCTTCAATCAACGCGCCGCACACCTGCTGAGCAATGCGTACGGCTTCGCTGACGTCTAAGGCACCACTGGCCAGATATGCGCCCAGAGAACCGTTTTCAACATACTCCATCACATAGTAGGGAGGTTCCGCATTCCAGCCGACGTCCAGCAGTCGCACGATGTTTCGCGAAGCGTACAGCGTCGCCAGCTTTTCAACCTCGCGATTCAGCAAAGACCAGTTCAAGCCACGACGATGCGGATAGTATTTGATGGCCACCATTCGGCCGGTGCGGTCTTCGCGAGCCAGCCAGACCGTCCCGTAGGCTCCGGTCCCCAGTCGACGAATGACGGAATAGCCTTCGATCTCGGACGGCGGATCGTTTCCCTGCAGACTCAGCTGCCGAGAACTTTCGCGTTCATCCTCGTCCTGAACTTCGGTTTGATTGGAGTCGGTCATGACGGCAAAAACAGGCAAACAACAGAAATCAGCAGGGGCAGATCATACGCGGAATCTGCAGCGGGAGCGAATGATCAATGTCGAACAGTTAAGGCCCCCATGCTGTGCGCGGGTCTCCCGCCCCCGCACTCAGGCCGACCGCAGTCCAACTCTCAGGGAACAGAGCCACTAACTGCCGCCGTTGCTGGCAGCCGCGACCACTTCGGGGTAGAAACCGTGCGTCGCGGACCTGCCACACTTTGCCTGTTGTTACCATCAATGCCAATCAAGCTTAATCGCCAGTTCGAACTCACCAGCGAATTCGCACCGGCCGGTGATCAGCCAAAGGCTATTGAATCGCTGGTCCGCGGAATTGATGAGGGCAAAAAAGCTCAGGTGTTGCTGGGGGTGACAGGATCCGGCAAGACCTTCACCATGGCGAACGTGATCGCCAGGGTGAACAAGCCGACTCTGGTGCTGTCTCACAACAAGACGCTGGCCGCTCAGTTGTACTCGGAATTCCGGGAGTTCTTTCCGAATAATGCGGTCGCCTACTTTGTCAGCTATTACGACTACTATCAGCCGGAAGCCTATATTCCTCAACGCGATATCTACATCGAAAAAGACGCATCGATCAACGAAGAAATCGATCGACTGCGACTGCTGGCCACCAGTGCGCTGGTGAGTCGCAACGATGTGATTGTGGTGTCGACGGTCAGTTGCATCTACGGCCTGGGATCGCCGAAGGATTATCTGGAGATGATGATCCCTCTGCATGTCGGTCAGCAGATCGATCGCGATGCCCTGTTGCTGAAACTGATTGACATTCAGTACGACCGCAACGACTACGATCCGGGGCGCAGCAAATTTCGTGTGCGGGGCGACGTGATTGAATGCTGGCCCGCGTACGAAGAATTCGCGTATCGAATTGAGTTGTGGGGGGATGAGGTTGAAAAGCTGTGCATCATCGATCCGGTCAGCGGCAAGGAATCGCAGTCACTGCAGGACATCTATATTTATCCGGCAAAGCACTTTGTGTTGCCACAAAGTCGTGTGGAATCCGCTCTGGATGAAATTCGCGCAGAGCTGGACGAACAATTGGAGGTGTTTCGCAAGGAAGGGAAACTGCTCGAAGCGCAACGTCTGGCCGCCAGAACTCGTTACGACATAGAACTGATGAAGGAAACGGGGTTCTGTCCCGGCATTGAAAACTACAGCCGGGCCCTGGCAGGTCGAAAGCCGGGCGAACCGCCGTATACGCTGTACGATTTCTTTCCCGATGACTTTCTGATGATCGTGGACGAGTCGCACGCAACGATTCCTCAGATTCGAGCGATGCACGCCGGAGATAAAGCTCGCAAGACAACACTGGTCGAACACGGCTTTCGCATTCCCATGGCTCTGGATAACCGCCCGTTGCAGTTCGACGAATGGAATGACAAACAGAAAAACCTGCTGCTGGTCTCCGCGACGCCGGCCGACTGGGAACTCGAAC
>JBDONA010001078.1:0-64276 GCA_039831575.1 Fuerstiella sp.
CCAGCTCTCCGGGTTCAATGTCGGTTTTTTCGCCGATCACCAGCTGTGCGAGAAGATTTTCGGGCAGGCGGTCTCGTTCGGACCGAGTCAGCTTTATGTGCGAACCGATGGCAAGATTTGCCAGCAGACTGGCAGGCAGTGTCTGACGTTCGTGAACCGTCAGAGAAAGGTAACCGCCGATTGCCAGCTGAGCGAGCAACGCTGGTGTCAGCCATGATCGCTCTTCATCGGAGAGAGTTTCCCCCTCAAGCACTCTCATCGCGATGAGACTGGGATTGGGCATAAGTTGTCCTTTAACGTGTCAATTGTGAAGGGGTGGGTGCGGGTTGTGATGGGATATTCGTCGGCGGTGGCAGGAATGCGACAGACGCTGACTTAATGTGGCACGGCCACCAGAGAAAATGGAGTTACCGATCGAAATCCACTCGTCCGCTCCTGTTCGTCGGTACGAATACGGGCAGAAAACGGATAGGTATTTTTCCGAAAAACTCCAAGCCGAATGACAGGCTGACAATTGCGATACCATACCATGTGTTTGCTGTAGTGCAATTCAGCCGCGAGCAGACGATGTACCAATCAATATATTGCCGGGAACCCCGGCTGTGGGCGATTTCGATTCGTCTGAATTTGAGAACCCGATTTACTGCGGCCAGGTTCGAAGTGTGAATTAGACGAAAATGTCAGGAAAACACAACACTTAATGACTCCCGGCTTCTGTTTTTTTCCTCGATATGAGGTTCTCCGTGTTTCTGAACTGTTGCCTGGGGCGTCAAGCTGTGTGTCGTAAAACAGGTTGTCGTGTGCATCATGTTTTCTGCGGGCGTTCTCGGGCGCCAATGTCCAACTGGTGTCCCGCTGTGGGAGAAGTTGCTTTCACGGGTGACAGGCTGAAATATTAAGGAAGCCAGGTATGTTACGGCTGTTGATGGCTGTTCATTGGTTGGTCTGCGGCGATGCCGCCGTTGCTGGTTCAGCAAGGCTTAATGTTCTATTCATTGCCGTTGACGATCTGAACACACGCCTTGGTTGTTACGGGTACAAACACGTTTCTTCGCCGAACATCGATCGACTGGCGACGTGCGGGGTAAGCTTTCAGCGAGCCTACTGCCAGTATCCGTCGTGCGGTCCGTCGCGCGCGTCCGTGTTGACGGGGCTACGGCCCGGATCCACGCAGGTTCTCAGCAACAAGGTTCATTTTCGGGATTCAGTTCCTGATGCCGTCACGCTGCCTCAGCTGTTTCGCAGGAATGGCTATTTTGTGGCGAGAGTTGGCAAGATTTTCCACCAGGCAAACCCAACTCACATTGGGACCAGCGGTCCCGACGATCCGGCGTCGTGGGATCAGGTGGTCAATCCACGTGGCCGAGACAAAGATGAAGAGGATCTGCTGACGGTTTACACACCCCAGCTTCCATTGCCGGACCAAATGTGTTTTCTGAAGGCGGCTGGTGACGACGCCGAACAAACGGACGGCAAAGTCGCGGATGAAACGATTCGTTTATTGAAACGGCATCAGGACAAACCATTCTTCATCGCGGCTGGGTTTTACCGTCCCCACATTCCGTACATTGCACCGCAGAAGTACTTCGATCTTTACGACTATGACAGAACGCCGTTGCCGTTTGTCCCGCTGGATTACCGAAACCTGGTGCCATCCGCCTCTCTGGCATCGACTCCTGAATGGCCAAACTTCGGCACGACGGAACGACAGGCACGCGAATGCATCCTTGCCTACGACGCCTGCGTTTCGTTTGTCGACGCTCAGGTTGGCCGACTGTTGAAAGCGGTTGACGACCTGGGGTTGGCTGATAACACCGTGGTGGTTCTTTGGGGCGATCACGGCTATCACCTCGGCGAACACGGCTTGTGGCGTAAGAACAGTCTCTATGAAGAATCTGCACGAGCACCGCTGATTTTTGTCGGGCCGGGCATTGCTCCTGCGTCTCACAAGTGTCAGGCCATCGTTGAGTTTGTCGACATTTATCCCACGGTCGCCGACCTCGTCGGCCTTGCTCCGCCCGACAAACTTGAGGGCCGTAGTCTGACACCACTGCTGCGGAATCCAAACGCAGTCTGGAGCCACGCAGCTTTCACTGAAACACACTTCCGAGATGTGTCCGGGAAAGCCATTCGCACCACTCGCTGGCGTTGTGTGGAGTGGGGCGACATCGGACAAAAGGGTCTGGAACTGTACGACGAAATCGCAGACCCTTTCGAAATGAACAACCTTGCCACGAATCCGCAGCATTCTCAAACGCTCACTCAATTGCGGAAACGTATTGGAGATCATTGGAAGTGATCCGGATTTGCTCCACGATTGACCAGACGACGTTCGAATCACCGGGGCGTCGATTCGTCTGCGTTAGTCGCCAGTCGCTTGATGGGCGAGGAAACCTGTTGTCGTCACGGTCGTGTGCTTCGGAAATCGTTCGGCTCAGTTGCACCCGGCATTGGAGTTCGTGAGACTAGACGGTTGATCGCCTGCCCTCCGACTTCCTTGCCCTGGACTCAGCAATGGTCGCCTTGCCGTTTTTTCCCCGCTCTGCCTTTGCCGCTTCGGCAATACTGTGCGTTATGCTTCCCATGACCGCCCTGCCTGAAGACCTCCAGCTAAGTCTTCGAATTCAGCAGGAAACGAGTCTGCATAGCGGTCGGTTTCATCAGTTGACTCGTGATGAAGTGTGGCAGCCGGAAGAAACAGCGATCATCGTTTGTGACGTGTGGGATCTGCACCACTGCCTCAACGCAGTGCGACGTCTTGAGGAATTTGTGCCTCGGTTGAACGACGTGTTGACGAAAGCTCGCGAACAGGGTGTGACGATCATTCATTCGCCCAGTGATTGCATGCCCGCGTATGCGGACCACCCGGCTCGCCAACGTGCCGTCGCAGCGCCGAATGCTGCGTTTATTCCCTATGAATGCGAAGCATGGTGTTCGGTGGTGCCGGCGGAAGAACGAGCCGTCTATCCCATCGATCAATCTTACGGCGGCGAAGACGATGATCCGGAGGAACACGCGGAATGGGCCGCCAAACTGAAAGCGATGGGCCGCAATCCGGGTCTGCCGTGGGCGAAGCAATCCGACATGCTCACCATCGATGCAGAACGGGACTTCATCAGTGACAAAGGCGATGAGGTGTGGAATGTGCTGCAGCAGAAAGGCATTCGCAACGTCATTCTCACCGGCGTGCACACGAACATGTGCGTGCTCGGCCGCCCGTTCGGGCTGCGGCAAATGGCTCGCAACGGCAAAAACGTTGTACTGATGCGAGACATGACCGATACGATGTACAACCCCCAACGCTGGCCTTACGTCAGCCACTTTACCGGGACCGATTTAATTGTCTCATACATCGAACGATATGTGTGCCCGACAGTGACCAGCGATCAGATTCTGGGCGGCCAGGCATTTCACTTCAAGGGAGACGATCGACCTCATCTGGTGATGTTGATTGCCGAAGACGAATACCTGACCGAACAGACGCTGCCCCAATTCGCAGTGCCTCACCTGGGCCGTGAATTTCGTGTCACAACTGTATTTGGCAGTGACCGCGAACGCCACAGCCTGCCGGGCATTGAAGCCGTCAAAGATGCGGACGTGTTGCTGGTGAGCATTCGGCGTCGAGTGCTTCCTGAAGCGGACATGGAGTTGATTCGTGACCATGTGAAGTCCGGCAAGCCGGTCGTGGGCATTCGGACGGCCAGTCACGCGTTCTCGTTGGGCGCAAACAAGAAGCCGCCGGAAGGATTTGCGGACTGGCCAGGCTTCGATGCCGAAGTCTTCGGTGGCAACTATCACGGTCACCACGGAAACAAGCTGAAGTCGACGGTCACCGCCGTGGGCGACCACGCGATTCTTGACGGCGTGCTGCAGAACAAGGCGACCAATCGGGGCGGTTCGCTGTATAAAACCTCACCGCTGGCGCAGGGAACGACGATTCTGGCGACGGGCATGGTCGAAGGCGGACCACCTGAGCCGGTGACGTGGATCTTTTTGCGTGCAGACGGCGGGCGGTCGTTCTATTCATCGATGGGGCATGTTGATGATTTTGAGAACGACGATTTTACACGACTGCTGTACCAGGGTATCTGCTGGGCAGCGGGGATAACCCCCTCCACATCCCCAGTGCATAACCATTGGTCGATTGTGGACGTGCCGACTTCTGCGGAATTCGATCTGCCGGGTCAGGCGGCAGACGTCTGGTATCGTTGTGCCGTCCGGCTGCCGGCCAATTGGACCGTAAAGAAGGCGATGTTGAAACTGACTCTGGATTCAGCCGGCGACGACGTCGACGCATGGCTTAACGGTCACAAGTCCTTCCTCCATAAGGTCAGTGTTGGGTCGGAAGTTGAGTTGGTTCTTCCGATCGACCACGTGCATACTGGTGACGCGAATCTGCTTGTGCTGCGAGTAGACGGATCAAAACAGCACGCACTGCATACCGCTCCCGTGCTTTCATCGACAACCGAGAATGCCTTTAAATCACTGTCGCTCAATGGCCGCTGGCAGCGACGAAGGGGGCGTGACGCTGAGTTCGCAAACATCCCTCTTCCTGCGAAGTTTGGAGCGTCGGCAGATATCGTTTTCGCTCCGCAGGAACCGCTGTGGACTGCTCGACCTGTGACGCAACCTGGCGAATTCACCACCGGCATCGAAGGCCCCGCCTGCGATGGTCACGGCAATATCTTCGCCGTCAACTTTCAGAAACAGGGAACCATTGGTCGAGTGAGTCCGAATGGGTCTGCGGAAGTGTTTGTCACGCTGCCTGCGGGCAGCGTCGGTAATGGCATTCGCTTTGACAAAGATGGCAACTTTTTTGTCGCCGACTATCCGCAGCACAACATCCTGAAGGTGAACACCAGGACTCGTGAAATCACGACGTTTGCTCACAACGAGAAAATGAACCAACCCAATGACATTGCGATCGCACCAGATGGAACGTTGTACGCCAGTGATCCGGCGTGGAAAGATGGTACGGGGCAACTGTGGCGAATTGACCTGGATGGCACCACCACGTTGCTTGTGCCGGACATGGGCACGACCAACGGAGTCGAAGTCAGTCCGGATGGCAACACGCTGTTCGTCAACGAATCTGTGCAACGCAACGTCTGGGCCTTTGATATTACCAGCGATCGTCTGCTTAAGAACAAACGGCTGATCCGCCAATTCAATGACCATGGCTTCGATGGGATGAGATGCGACGTCGATGGCAACCTTTACATTACTCGGCATGGGAAGGGCACGGTTGTGAAAATGACGCCGCATGGAGAAATTCTGCGGGAAGTCAACGTCCTGGGCACGAAGCCATCAAACCTTTGTTTTGGCGGGCCGGACGGTTGCACGATTTATGTGACTGAAGTGGATGGAGGTCGTTTGGTCAGGTTTCGAGTTGACCGACCGGGAAGATCGTGGGCGGAACGACAGGAGTAACGATCAATTCCAGTGGACAGAAGGCTGTCGGCTGTTTCGGATGTTAGCGAGAGGGTCGGGAGTTTTTTTCGGATGACGGTCTATCCATGCCGAACACCACCCATCCGAAAAAGACTCCCGACCCTTTGCAATCTTCAAAGGACATAAACCATGCCAATCTGGAAACGCCGTTCCTTTCTGGGCACTGCTGCAATCGTTCTTGCCGGTACCCTGCCCCGCAGTTTTGGTGATGATCGTCCACAGGTCACGAATCCCAGAGCTACGGACGGCGACGAACGTTCTGAACCGGATTGGAAACAGCGGCTGACGCTGACTGTCGGCACGAAATCCGGCGATCTGATCGGGACCGACGACAAGGTGATCCAGGCGGCGGTGGATTATGTCGCACGTCTTGGTGGCGGGACCGTGCAACTGCTGCCGGGATCATTCACATTTCGCAATGCTGTCCACCTGCCGTCAAAGATCCGTCTCCTCGGCAGCGGAGATGACACCGTGATTACTCGTACAGCGTCGGAAACAATCCCTTTGTCCGCCGATTCCGATTGGTACGATCAGGAAATCACGCTGGAAAAATTGGGCGACTTCAGGATCGGTGATGGCATTACACTGATGGCGAAGAACCCGAGCAATGGCAGCAGTATTGTGATCAAACGCACGCTGCTGGCGCGCGCCGGCAATCGGTTCAAGCTCAGCGACGGACTCCGTAAAAACCTGTGGCTCAGTGGAAAGCCCACGTGCTCGTCGTTGTTCCCGCTGCTGACCAGCGAATACACCTCGGACGTTCTCATCGAAAACCTGACGCTCGACGGTAACAGGGCCAACTGTACAAATTTGAACGGCAATTACGGTGGCTGTATCTTTCTGCAGGACTGCAATCGTTACACCTTTCGGAAAGTGACGACTCGGAACTACAACGGCGATGGCATCAGTTTTCAGATCTGTCACGACGTTGTCGTTGAAGATTGCCACAGTCACGACAATGCCGACCTTGGCATTCACCCCGGATCCGGTTCTCAGCGGCCGTTGATCAAAGGCAATAAACTTGAACGCAACAATCTTGGCCTGTTCTGGTGCTGGGGAGTCAAATACGGCCTCGCGGAAGACAACGACATTGACGGCAACCGCAGTTACGGGATCTCTATCGGCCACTCCGACACGGACAACGTGATGCGCAATAACCGAATTCTGAATAGCGGCAAGGTCGGCATTCTGTTCCGCGACGATGCCCGAGGCGTCGATTTCTGGGCCAATCGCAATCTGATTCAGGACAACCGAATCGTCAACAGCGGTGGTGCGGACGGTGTTGGCATTGACATCACCGGCAGGACTAAGGACGTTCGCATCTTCGACAACGAAATTGTGGAAGACCGACAGCCCATGCAGCGGTCAGGCATTCGGATTGGCGCCGACGTGGGTACCGTGCACTTGCGTGATAACACTATCCGCGGATTCCAGAACGCTGTTGTTGACAGTCGTGGCAGTAAGCCTTCATGATGCGACGAAGGCAAAGGGTCGGAAGTCTTTTTCGGATCAACGGTCTTCGAGTTTGATCGGTCTCCACCCGAAAAAAACTCCCGACCCTCTTGTTGACCCGGTTGCGTCGTTATCTGCTTGTCTTTCTGAATCCTTCGTCGAAACACTCTGAAGCCATGAAAACTGTCCTGCTGAATATATTTTGCATACTGTGTGTTCCCTGCATGGTTCACGCCGCCGACACGCCGAACATCATTCTGATCTTCGTCGATGATATGGGGTACGGCGACCTGGGCTGTTACGGAAACAGGATAATCAAGACGCCGAACATCGATCGCCTTGCTGCCGAGGGGCAGCGGTGGACGAGTTTTTATGCATCGGGTTCAACATGTGTACCGAGTCGAAGAGGACTGATGACAGGCCGACATCCGGCTCTGCTGGGCAGGGAAAATCTTCAGAATTCCCGGGACCAATTGATGGCGGCAATGCTGAAACGGCAGGGTTACGCAACGGCGATTCTTGGTAAATGGCACCTCGCCGGCTACCCTAAGGATTTCACGACGAGTCCCATGCACCCTCTTGAGTGTGGCTTCGATTATCACTTTGGCACACCGGGCAGCAATGACGTTCCCGCGCCAAAGGGAACGGTTCAAAATCGCCGACTGTTCGACACGTGCGACAAATTCACGTTTCAGGTGCCGCTGATTCGAGGCCGTGAAGTTGTTGAGTTTCCGGCGAACCAGGAATTGTTGACGTCGCGTTACACGACAGAGGCCGTAAAGTGGATCAAGACCAGGTCGAACGAGAGATTCTTTCTTTATCTCGCCCACAACATGCCTCATGCGCCCGTCTTTGCTTCTGAACGGTTTCAGGGAAGGAGCGATTCCGGAAGGTATGGTGACGTCGTCGAAGAAATTGACTGGTCGGTTGGAGAGGTGATGAAGGCAGTGAACGAGGCAGGCATTGACGAGGAGACGTTGATCATTTTCACGAGCGACAATGGTCCATGGTCCATGTTTGAAGTCCACGGCGGGACCACGGGACCGTTGCGCGGCGAAAAAGGAACGTCGTGGGAAGGTGGCTTTCGTGTGCCCGGCATCTTTCGATGGCCAGGAAATATTGTTCCCGGAGAAGTCGACGACCTGGCAGCGAATCTTGATCTGTATGCAACGTTTGCAACCCTGGCTGGTGGAACCCAACCTCAGCAACTGAATGGATACATTTCGACGGACCTGTCCGGTGTGCTGCTTCGTGGTGAAGCCAGTCGACGCACAGAATGGTTGTACGCGGGCGGAGCCACGGCATTTCGGTCCGGTGACTACAAGATTCACCTCAGCACAAAATTGCGTTCGTCAAATCCGGACACGCGTAAGCGGGAACCGGTGACCAAACACGACCCTCCTTTGTTGTTTGATCTGTCCACGGATCTCAGCGAGCAGAAGAATATCGCGAGTGCTCACCCTGACACAGTTTTGCGGCTGCTAAAACGGATGGCGGCATTCCGCGAACACCGGTGATGTGGGGCGTGTGACGGAACGATTGATGGTCTCCAGTGCCTGTTATTCACGAAGACTCCCGGCGACGCAGTTGTCTTTGATGGTGCGGGAAACGGCGGACCAGCGACTTGACCATTGGTGCGTGTGCTCGGCGACTTACATGGGGCTTCGCTGAGTATTGTCGCCGAAGCCGCCGTCGCCGACACCATCCGCACCAAGTCCCTTGGTTTTGGGTAACGGCGCTGAATTCGGTGGCGTGTCCGAATCTGCACCGGCGACCGGCCGACGGAGCCCTCGTTCACGTCGTTTCGCCAACGCCGTGGCATACTCCTGCAGCTCGGCCGCATCAAGTCCGCCATCCTTGTCTTTGTCAAAGGTGAGGGCAAATCGGAGGATCTGTTTTGGATCAACAGGGCTCCCGTCGCCGCTTGTGTTTAACTGCCTGCGACCCCTCGGTCCGGCACCTGTTCGGTTGCCTCTCCGCGGCTGCTTGTTCGTTTGTTGAGACTGTCGCGACGCCATTGCCGCGCGTTCGATCGCAGAAAGTTCTGACGGGCTGAGGTTTCCGTCGCCATCTGTGTCGTGTCTGGTGAGCAGTGCCGCCAGGTCCCCGGGAAGTTCATTCTTCGAAAGCAGTCCGTCCGAGTTGCGGTCGAGCGACATCATGCGCCGCACGTAGGGCGACTGGTATTCCGAATCCGCAGCAGATTTCCCCGCTTGCCGCTGTTGAGCGAGTGACATCGTACAAATACTTCCGCAAACCATGCAATAGATTGATAAAGTCCTGACCATTAGTCGTGCTCCGCATCGATTGGATTGACATCCCGCCTGCTGACCGCAACTATTCTAACACGGCCGGTGTCTCAGACCACACGAGCTGACGCTCGCAACCAGGAACGGGACCCCATTGGTCGTTAAACCTGACTAATCGTCAACAACTTCTCACAGTCTCACACGGCCGTTGCGTCAGATCACACGAGCTGACGCTCGGAACCCGGAGCTCGCAGAATAGGTACCGTAAGGCAGGGTATTGATGCTACAAGTGATCGGTCTCGGATACCCAAGAACCGGCACCATGTCGTTAAAGCATGCGCTGGAACAATTGCTGCTTGGGCCGTGCTACCACATGATTGAAGTGTTTGACCGTCCCGACGACGTCGACTTCTGGCTGTTCGCTCTCAGGAACAACGGGCTGGATGCAGACTGGGACACTTTGTTTGAGGACTTTCAGTCCACCGCCGACTGTCCTGCGTGCTACTTCTGGGAGTCGCTGTGGCGTCGTTTTCCGGACGCAAAGTATATTCTCACGGTTCGCGACGCGGACGCATGGTACGACAGCTTCCTTGCAACGGTTTATGAGGCCATGATGCATCCGGAACGGGCCCCTGACCAGCAGCATCTGGCCGTGCAGAATATGGCGAGGAAGTTGATCCTGGAAACGATGTTCGAGGGCAGGTTTGAGGATCGCGAGTTTGCGATCGACCAGTATCAGGCACACAACAAGTTGGTCGTCGAAACATTGCCGAAAGAAAAATTACTCGTCTTTGACGTAGCTGAGGGCTGGCAGCCCTTGTGCGAGTTTCTTGACGTGGACGTACCTGACACGCCATTTCCACGATCCAACACTCGTGCCGAATTCCGACAGCGATTTGCAGTCGTTCCACCGACCGAAATCTAATGCCTTTTTGAGGCTTGATCAGACGAATGGCCGGTTCGATCATATTGTGAATGTCGACGTGACCTGGTCCTTGTGTCGGCTACCTCGGTGTCAGCTCTCGCTCCTTGAATGCCGGATAATTCGGCGCGTAACGAGCTGCGCGGAACATCGCGACGCCTCCCAGACTGGTCGTTCCTCCACCCGCTGCCTGCCGTTTCTGAGTTGTCGCGCCGAGTTCGTTTCGGAAGTCCCACACCACAGTTCCGTTCCTGTCGACTTCGAACACATATCCTGTTTCGCCGGAACAGATGAGCGTGTTGCCGTTCGGCAATCGTTGAGCTCCCGAAACACGCTGCGAAAACAGGTTGTCAGGATCTTTGAATCTCCACGTCAATTGCTTCGGGCCAAAGGCACCCTGCCCCGGTCGTTGATACGTTCCATCCTCTTGCAGCGGTGGGGTCAGCTCGTCCACGGTGGAAAACGATCGCTGGTCGCGGTCGCTGCCGTTGTTGAAAATCAGAATGTTGCCCGCTCCGGGAATACCGGGCGGGATCCAGTGCGGGTCATGCTGCCCGAACAGTACCTGATCGAAGGGTGATCCCGCAAACCAGGCGAACGGGTTACCCCAGCGGTACAGCACGTCGCCACCGCGACCGCGACGACCACCGGAATGCTTAGCCGCTTCCGTTGACGTCGTCCCATGATCGATGACCCAGATTTCGTCGAACGTGCGGCCGCAGAGCAGAATCTGGTCGAGCTGCGGGTTGTAGTCGATGGAATTCATGTGAATCCAATCTGCAATCGGGCGGTCAACGTTGTTCAGGTCAATCAGCTCGGGGTGATCGGCGGGTTGTCCAAAGTTCGGTTTTGATTTGTCGAACGACTGCACGAGGTGATCCCAGAGGTGCCACTCCCAGACAACTTCGCCGCCCGTTTTTCCGACGGGCTTGATCTCCAGGACCACTTCTGGCCAGAGAGCATCGTTTTCAATTGTTGCCGGGTTGCGCCCTGCAGCAATCGCTTCGTCCCGACTCTTCAATTCCCATGCCACGACAAGAACATTGCCATTCGGCAACGGTTCGATGTCGTGATGCGAATGTCTGTGATTGTCAGCGACGACGTAATCCCACAGCAGATCTCCGTCCCAGCTGATTCGTTGAATACCGCCAGCCGGGCCGCCCGGGATGTTGAACGTGCTGTTTGGAATCTTCGCTGTTCGAAGCAAACTCCCGTCTTCCAACAGGTATGCGGCCTGACTCGGCTTGCGTTCGGTGGTCCACAAGTGCACAACCTTTCCGTCCAGATCGATCAGAAAGGTCTGCTGTCCTCCGAAAGGAGCGATCAATGTATAGCCGGGGGATGCCTGTGGCGATTTCAGCAAGACGCCGCGTTTTTCGGTCTGTGCACAGGCAACGACATCCACGAGCAGTAACAGAATAAGCACGCTGAAGCGGTGGTGGAAATGTGCAGGCGTCTGCATTGTCGACTCCGGTGACGCGTTGGAAGAAACGGTGACTGGAGAAGATAGCGGACTGGCCCCTGCACCGCTAAGCAAGCGGCAAGAAATCGCAGCGGCTGCCGACTTGAAAGGGAATCGAGTGTTGCAGCGGCATGTTGTGCAACCGGGAGATTTACCAGTGCCTGGAGCGAGGAACGAGTGAAACCCCGGGGCCGGCAGTGCCGGTTTGATTCTCCTTCGCAGGCTCAGTCCAGCCTCCGGCGACCCGGACGACGCTTCCACATTCTTCTACTGCACCCCTGGAAAACCCGATATTGAGGGACTTCGTCTTCTCAGCGTATGATGCTTCCGGACTGCCGACAGGCGTTCGATTTGCTTTTTTCAATTCGCCACGGATGGCTGTCATGGATCCTCAATTTCACGCCGAGTTCCTCGAGAAGATCGGGCACACAATCAAAGAACACCAGGGAACGCTGTGGTTCGATGTGTTTTCCCGGGCCTGGACTACAATTCCGTATGATGCGCCGATTGATTCTGCCGCGTTTGACGCACCACAGATTCTGGGCGACAACGGCCTGATGGCTCGGTATTCGTGTTCCCTGGAAACCGGTGTCCATAGTTTTCAGCAGGTCGTCACCGATAAGAACTATGGCATGCCGACGCTGGTCAACAAGGCACGCAATAAGACTCGACAGGGTTTGCGGAACTGCACGGCTGGTCAGCTTGACCCTCGCGACCTGGGCGATGCCGGCGTTCAGTTACATGCTGATACGTTGATTCGTCAGGGTCGCAGATTGCCGAATGACTTTGCCGCGTACTGGAAAAACTACTTCACAGCTGCAGCAGCGTCTCCTGCGGTGACCGCATGGGCCGCGTGGCATGACGGGGAACTGGCTGCCTACCTGCTTTCGTTTCGGGCTGGTTCAAAAGAATACATCTCGATCGTTCGATCCAGTGCGGACAAGCTAAAGTACCGACCCAACAATGCGATGCTGTTCACGTTTCTGGAATGGGCCATGGCTCGCGATGAGATCGCTGAAGTGTCCATCGGACTGCAATCGCTGCAGCCAGGTGGCGAGTCACTCGATCTGTTCAAACGAGGGCTTGGGTTTCAGGAACGGCCGATTGGTCAACGAATTGAGTTGCGTCGAAGTCTGACGGCTGCTCTTCCGCGTCCCGTCGCCTCACTGGCGGCTGCCACGCTCAGGTACCTGCCCGGCGGGGAAAAACAAGCACGGCTGACCGGCGCATTGAAGTGGTATGCGTCACAGCCAAAGATTCGACCCGCCGCGTAGTCGCCCGTCGCGCGATTCAAGGTCACTGCCTGCACGACTCAATGGCCTTATCCACAGGCTCGCACTCGGAAATTCAGATGATCTCGGTTGACGGCTGTTCATCGTTGATCATGATCCGGGTATGGATGAGCCATCAGCGCAATTAGTAGTCTTTACGGATCTTGACGGCTGTTTGCTGAACAAAGCAGACTACGACTGGTCGGTGGCAGAGCCGATGCTCAGACGTCTGGAGCATCTGGGCGTGCCGGTAGTGCTGAGTTCCAGCAAGACGGTCGCTGAGATGTCGGAACTACGGCACGAATTGTGTGTGCCCGAAGCACCATTCATTTCAGAAAATGGTGGTGTCGTCCATTGGCCGGATTCATGGCTGCCGCACGACGAAGCATCGACAGAGCCAGCTGAGAACGTGGCAGCTGCGACGAGTCGTTCGATGATTCTTAAAGTGTTGGCGCAGCTGAAGAAACAATTCCAGTTCCGATCGTTCGTCGACCTTGGCGTTGAGGGCGTGATGGCGAACACGGACCTGCCTCGCGATAAAGCGGAACTTGCCTGTCAGCGGCACAGCACCGAACCGCTTCTGTGGGACGATACAGACGAGAACGTAGACGTCTTTCGAACGAAATTGACGGAACAGAACCTGACACTGACAAAGGGCGGGCGTTTCTGGCACGTTGCCGGGCATGCGACAAAAGGACGAGCCATGCGGCAGGTGGCCGACAGATATCGTGAAACCACTCCGCGGGGAATCACAACCGCCGCAATCGGTGATAGCCCGATCGATCAAAGTATGCTGGATATTGCCGACTACCCAATCGGCATTCCGGCGGTGGATGGGCGGCTGAATGTTGAAGTGGCCGCACAGCGCGGCATTGTGGCCTCCAGAGACGGAGCAGCGGGTTGGGCGGAATCCGTCGGGCAGCTGCTGGACCAATTGGGTTTCGACGATGCAAATCAATAGAATGCACGAAGTCAGCAAAGGGGTCAGGAACCAATAGTGCGAAGCACCGTTCCGGCTATTGGCTCCTGACCCCTTTGCTGAGACTTAACGTTGTTCCAACAGACGAAGGCTCCGAAATAATGGCGGATTTTGCTCAGAACGGAATCATTGGGACGCTGCACAATCTTCGGAACCGGTCGACGGAAGAACTGGAATCAGAACTGGTTGGGTTCTCCAAAGACACCCCCATGTCGCTGTTGCTCCCGTGCCTGTACTCGGAACTGGAAGGCCCGGCAATGGGGCCGATTGTCGAGGAACTGGCGAAGATTCCATATCTTTCGGAAATCATCATCGGCCTTGATCGCGCGAACGAAACTCAGTTTCAGTCCGCACGCCGCTTCTTCGAAAAACTGCCGCAGAACTACAAGGTGCTGTGGAACGATGGCACGCGACTGCGTCACGTTGATGCTGCATTGCAATCGGAAGGACTTGCACCAACCGAAGCTGGCAAAGGCCGCAATGTCTGGTACTGTCTTGGTTACTTTCTGGCATCCGGAAAATCAAAAGCCGTCGCTCTGCACGACTGTGACATTCTGACGTATGACCGTTCCATGCCGGCTCGCCTGTTGTATCCGCTGGCGCATCCGTCCTTCCACTATCAGTTTTGCAAGGGCTACTACTACCGAGCTGCCAACGGGAAGCTCAACGGGCGTGTTTATCGTCTGCTGGTGATTCCATTGCTCAGTGCTCTGAAACAGATGCTCGGTCGCAACGAATACCTCGATTACATGAGCAGCTTTCGTTACTCGCTGGCGGGCGAGTTTTCCATGCGTTCCGAAGTGGTTTCGTCGCTGCGTTTTCCCAGCGACTGGGGACTGGAAATCGGAACTCTGTCTGAGATGTATCGCAACTGCAATCTGAACCGAATCTGTCAGGTGGACATCGCAGACAGCTATGACCACAAGCATCAGCCGGTGTCAGAAGAGAATCGCACGGGAGGGCTGCACCGGATGGCTCATGACATCAGCAAGGCTCTGTTTCGCAAGCTGTCCGTCGAAGGCGTCGTGATTTCGGCGGATATGCTCAGGACGTTGAAGGCGTGTTATTATCGAACAGCTCTGGACGTGGTTGACCACTACAACAACGACGCGGTGATGAGTGGGCTGGTGCTGGACCGTCATCACGAAGAAGCGACTGTCGAGCTGTTTAGCCGAGTCGTTCTGGCGGCGGGCAGCGAGTTTCTCAGTCGTCCTGACGAGTCCCCGTTTATTCACAACTGGTCGCGAGTTCTGAGCGCCGTTCCCGACGTCTTCGACCGGATTTTGGGTGCGGTCGAAGCGGACAACGCGTAAGCGGCGGAGTGCGGGCGAAGGATTATTCCCGCCTGCTTCGTTTTGTCAGAGCCCAGCGACCTGGAAGCCGTCGCGCGGAGTGCGTTTGAGGAGAGAATTGGCTTCTTTCAGGTTTGTGACAATTAAATCCTCGGCGTCCCACATTAGTTTCTGGCCGGGAAAACGGTTGGCGACGACTCCCAGAAGCAATGCTTCCGTCAGTCGACCGGCGTAACCGAAATGCGAACTGGTTTTGCCGTTTCCCATACATGCATCGACCCACTGGTGGTAATGGTTGCGCGGTTCAAGGTCCGGACGTTGGGCCTCTTTGAACTTGTCTTCGGGGAAAAGTTGCGGCTCGGACACATGTGGCAGCAGCATTGTGCCGTCTTCGCCAACGAAGAGCGAACCCTGGTTGGGCAGCTTCAGCCCCTCCGGCACACCCAGGCCGTCCGTCGGCGGTGGCGCATTCGCACCGTCGTACCAGGTCCAGCGCATCGTATTGGTGGTATACGGCGTTCCGGGAAATTCGTATTCGACGATATTCTGTTCGGGGTGTCCTACACCGGTTGGTTTTCGGCAGGTTGTCCTGACCCACGTCGGATTCGTCAGCACCAGAGCTCGGTACGGCGTGTCGAAAATATGGACGCCCATGTCGCCGAGCGTTCCCGTGCCGAAGGCAATCTGCTTCCGCCACGATCCCTGGTGATAGACGCCCTTCTTATACGGACGCATGGCAGTCGTGCCGATCCAGAGGTTCCAGTCCAGATTCTGTGGGACGTCGTCGAAACTCGTGAAAGCCGGTCCGTCGTAGCCCCAGTTCTTATATGACCATGCGAGGACTTTGCTGACTTTTCCGATCACGCCGTTCTGAATCATCTGCGTCGCGCTGCGGTACGGCAGCCCGGCGCTTGCCTGAATGCCCATCTGCGTGACCAGTCCTTTCTTCTCAGCGACCAGTCGCAACCGGCGTGCTTCAAAAATCTCATGCGTCAACGGTTTCTGGCAGTAGACCGGTTTGCCGTGATTCATGGCAGTCATCACTGCCGGTGCGTGTGTGTGGTCGGGGGTGGACACCACGACGGCATCAATCGCGTCGCCCATAGTGGAAATCATCTCGCGATAGTCCCGAAACGTGCGAGCGTTTGGAAATTTTACAGCAGCTGCCGTCAGGATCTTTGAATCAACATCGCACAGCGCTGCAACCTCGACTCCCGCATGAGAAGAAACCGATTTCAGGTCGGCTTCGCCCATTCCCCCGACTCCGACATGAGCGGTTCGCAGCCGGGCATTCGGCGAATAAGCATTGAACGGCAATGGCAGGATGCTGCAGGCCGCGAGCGCGGTTGAGGCTTTGACGAACTGGCGGCGCTGGATCGTGTGGCTCATGGAAGGCCTCCGGCAAGAAAGTTCAACGGAGTTGGGTTACGACACGAGGACGGAGGATCAAGATTATGATTCGTTCGGAACACTTTGTGTGGAATATTGATAAGTCCGTCTAACGAATCCTTACGAATTATCGTCGTTGGACGACGCCCGCTGCTGTTGTCGCAGTTTGTCGACCCATTCGCGAAATTGAACTTCGTGGCCTCGTGAGACGGGTTCGTAGTACTGCTTGGGTACGCCCAGATAATCCTGGTTGACCCATCCGTCGTCTGAATCGTGCGCGTATTGGTAGCCTGCGCCGTGACCCAGTTTCTGGGCACCCTTGTAGTGGCCGTCACGCAGATGCATTGGGACGGGCAACACGGAATTCGTGCGGACATCCTGTAACGCTGCGTCGATCGCTTTGTACGCGGCATTCGATTTGGGAGCACAGGCAAGGTAGGTGGTGGCCTGAGCCAGATTGATGCGACATTCCGGCATGCCGATGGTCTCGGTGGCCTGAAACGCGGCAGTGGCGATCAACAGCCCCTGCGGATCTGCGTTGCCGATATCTTCTGATGCGGAAATCACCAGCCGTCGGGCGATAAATCGTGGATCTTCGCCGGATTCCAGCATGCGGGCCAGCCAGTACAGTGACGCGTCGGGGTCACTGCCACGAATACTCTTGATGAAAGCACTGGCCACATCGTAGTGATCGTCCCCGTTCGGATCGAAGCGGATCACACGCTTCTGCAGCGACTCCTGAGCCACAGTGCGGTCGACTTTTTTTGTCGTGGCAGCAACCGACAGCACAGCGATCTCCAGGGCCATCAAAGCACGCCGCGCGTCGCCATCGGATAATGTTGCGATTAGTTCCAGTGCATCGTCTTCGACGTTGACGCTGTGCTTTCCAAGCCCCCGGCCTGAGTCCTGCAGCGCTGCGTTCATGAGTTGCAGCAGGTCCGTTGTATCCAGTTCACGGAACTCAAAGATCTGACTACGACTGATCAAGGGTGCGACCAGTGAGAAGAAAGGATTGGCAGTTGTCGCTCCAATCAGTGAGATCGTACCCGACTCAACATCGGGCAGCAGGATGTCCTGCTGGCTTCTACTGAAGCGATGGAGTTCGTCGATGAATACCACGGTCTGAGTTCCGTCGGAGCTAAGAGCGTTTTCGGCCTCGGCCAGAAGCTCGCGCACTTCCTTGACGCCCGCCCCCGTTGCATTCAAACGTCGAAAACGACGTTTCGTGTGCTTCGCAATCAGCTCCGCAAGGGAAGTCTTGCCGATCCCCGGAGGGCCGTAAAAAATGACGGAACCAAGTCGATCCGCATCCAGCATGCGCCGCAGCAACTTGCCTTCGCCAAGAATGTGCTGCTGCCCGTAGAATTCGTCCAGGCTGCGAGGACGCATTCGCGCTGCCAATGGCCGAGCTTTTTCGCGATTCGTTTCTTCTTCGGCGGCAAACAGATTCATGGCAGCAGGCAAACGGACTTTGGAGTCGGAATTCGTGGGGTTATGTGCGTTTTAGGCCTCAAGGACTGCAGATTCGTTAAGGAACGTGGCCGAGGGACACAGATTCCTGTGGTAGGATGGCCCAAATCCCGATCATTCTGAAGTGAGTCGCGGCAATTTGTTGGCGACTCAGCACGATCCGCTGGAAAATCAGGCAGGTGGTTCCGACAGTTTGTGCAAACACGCGGCAGATTGCCGCTACGAGTTAACCGAGGTAACCCAGACATGGTGGCCGTGCTTCAGCCAGTTGGTGAAGGCAAGTTGATTGCTATCGATCGCGCCGTCATTCTTGTCGGGCGGGGAGCCGACTGTGACGTCGTGATCACACATAGCCAGAAGATTTCGCGACGGCACTGTTGTCTGGTTCAAGTGGACGAAACGTACTTTGTCAGAGATCTCGGTAGTCTGAACGGCGTCTGGCTGAATGGCGAACGTGTCAATCGAGAAACACAGATGCAATCCGGCGATCGGGTGGCGATCGGCGATGTCGAGTTTCTGTTTCACACCAACGCCCGAATCGAAGCAAAGAAGGCTGCTTTCCCGGTGTCCGGTGGAATTGCGCCACCACGCGTCGCTCAGATGGATGGCCACGAACAACTGAATCTGTCTGATTCGGCAGATGGGCCGGCAAACAACGCCAGTTCGGAAAGTAAAGCGGATGACGTGCCCGTCATTGAAGTGATGGATGACGTTATTCTGATAGAGGACGAAGCCGACCCGACTCTGAATGAAACGAACGAAATTGAAGTGATCGATGAGCCCATTTGCGATCCAGAGGGCGACGACGGAGGGGATTCCGAGGAACTGATCATCTTTGATGACGAGTAACGTCCGCGTGACGATTTGGTCAACACGCTTTGGCGACAGCGAATTACACTGACTCGTGGCCGCGACAGAGGCGTTCCAGCCTGAGAAAACGGCATGTCCACGAGCCAGAACCGTTCACGCGAATAACTAAACGGTTCTAATTGAGCAGGCTGTTGAGACTGCCGATGCCAATTTGCTCACGGTTCAACAGCGGTTCACCATAGCTTTTTCCGATGGACCAGCCCCAGTAGCGTGCTCGATCACGAATATCGTCCAGGACCGTTGGATGTACCGTTGATCGTCCTTCCATCAGTTGACTCCGGTACGCCGAGACCGCGTCCATTTTCGTGTCGATGTGGGCAGAAATGTCGACGACAACTGAGGCGGTCGGATGAATTCTGAGGTGAATGCTGAAGTAGTGCAGCAATGTCGGCGACCAGAATGGATCTGCTTCCATATCGGACCTGCTAAGCTTTGACCAGAACCTCGCATCGTCGCACAGACTACTGGCGGCGACATGATCCGGGTGCGCATCCTGCCAATATGGGGCCAGAATAATTCGTGGCCTCGTCGATCGAAACACCTCTGCCACCGCCCGTCTCGCTTCCAGTGTGGGCTGAAGACTGCGATTGGGGAGACCAAGATTGTGCCGCCACGTCAGGCCCAGAATTTCGGTGGACCGCTCCGTTTCTTTGCGGCGCAATTCCGGCGTGCCGTGCGGGGTTGGCTCGCCAGTGGTCAGTTCCAGTACGCCAACGCGCAGATTCTGCGACAACGACAGGGCTATCGTACCACCCACGCTGATTTCAGCATCGTCGGGGTGTGGCGCCACGACAAGAATGTCGAGCGGTTTCATTCAAAAACTCCTCTGGGCGCGGTTTTCAGAATCTGGCAACATGGAAGACTCCTCTCTCTCATGCCAACATGGCTAATGTGACCTTCTACCCGCCGCACGACTGTGGGCGGGTTACGTCTGCGAGTCTGCTATGAAACGTTTGACCTACCTGTACATCGTGGCAGTTCTGTCTCTCACGTCAACTGGTTGTACGATGATGAACACAGGACGCGACGCCGTTTCGCAGTCCATGCGAATGTTCAAGCCTAATCCTCATGACGGTCCCGTCCGGATGGAGGATGAACCGGATCGATGGGGGTTCGTGGGTAAAGAGGGGCGAGCAGACCAGGAACGGGAACGCGATCCGGATCGCTGGTGGCAGAATCTGATGATGTCCCATGAAGCTCGAAATATCGAGAGAAATCTGGGAATCGACTAGTGCCGCATAAGCGTTGTATTGATGAGTGCGACTGGGTCTGCCAGTGCATTGAGGCCTACGAAAACACTGGCAGAGCCAGTGCCAGATGCCCCCGTCAATCCATCAGTGACAAAGCACAATCGCTGCCGGACGCTGAATTGCGTCTTTTCGTTTTGCTCCCTTTCGTTTTGAGTGCTGACGATGAACCGGCAACGGTGGCCGCGCGACTGTCACGTTCGGCAAAGACCTATGGACACGTTTTCGCCAATCGGCTAAATCTCACGCACTTCATGCTGGTTGGTCTCTCCGATCGGCAGGAAACCTGTCAAATCTCCTCTCCAGTTCTCCTCACTCTTTACCTGCTTAAGTGCGTTCTTACGTCCGCATGCAACGGGTTTCTTCGGCGTCGCACTCTCCCTGTGGAGCCCCGACCCGAAATAGGAGTTTTCCTATGTGTTTCCAGCAGAATCTCGCCAGAATCGTGGCCATCCGACTCCTTATTCCTGGACTGCTTTGCCTGGCAGGCTGCATGAATCCGGGCATGTATTACGGAAGACCATACGGTCAGCCGATGATGTACGCGCCGCCACAGTCGTTGAATCAGGCGTCACCCGGATTGCTGCGGATTCCGGAATCGGATGCACCGCCGTACGATCCGCAGACCTACGACCGTGATCCCGACGACGATTTTGACCGACCAGCCGACGACGGTCAGTTTTTCCGTGACGACACTGAGGATTCCGTTCCCAACCCCCGTGACCCTGGCGGTTTTGATGAACTTGGAGTGCCCACGACTCAGACGACTGAACCAGGCAGAAATACGGTAGCTCGACCATCTTCCATTCAGCCTGTGGGCGCGCGGCATGTGGAATACGGGTTTGATACCACCGACTATCGATGGTTGAGGGGCGTACTACGCTATGATGGCGAAAGTCGCCACTGGACCATCACGTATAGTGTGGCTGGAAATGACCAGTTTGGAGGCACGCTCAGTCTTGCTGTGTCATCACTGCAGATTGGTGGTCTGACTGATGGCGATCCGGTGGACGTGAGCGGCTATATTGACGATTCGACCAGAGACTCTCGTGGTCGTGATGTGTACCGTGTGGAGTCGATTCGCAAGATGGCCGTGCGTATTGCGATGTAGCGCATGGGCCGATGCGCGACATCGACAACAGGAAACATGTTGATGATGTTACAGACGTTTGCCAGTGTCACAGCAACGACCTCCGAGGCCCGCCAGACCGCGGGGGCCGACCTGCCGTCCCAGGTTTGGTTTGCCTGCTGTTGCATCGCCCTTCCTGTTCTGTGGGGCGTCGTCGTGCATCTGGTGTTCAGACGTCTTAGAGGAAAAGGCCAGCCGGAACGCGAACAGGAAGCCGGCTGGCCGGATTACCAAATCTGACCAGCTACTTGACTTTGATGGCGTAGAGCGTTGATCGGTCAGAGACGAACATCACTCCGTTTGCGATTGTCGGCGTGCTGTAGATGGACGAGTTGAAGGTTTTGGTTTCAATTTCCTGCAACTCGTCGCCAGCCTTCAGGATGACCATTTCACCGTCTTCGTCACCGAGCAGCACTCGGCCATCGACCACCATTGGCGATCCCCAGACGGCAGCAAAGGTGTCGTAGACCCATTTCTTTTCTCCGGTCGTGAAATCAACGCAGTGCAGGAAACCGCTGAGATCCGGGGCATAGACCAGTCCGTCTGCGACAGCGACGGTGGAAATCGTGCGGCGATATAGCAGGCCGTTTTCTTCACCTGTGATACTGCCGTCGACATCGATACCGCCAACATGCCAGATCTGCGCGCTGTTGGAATTGTCTTTGTAGGTGTCGCCGTCAGCGATCTGAGGACTGACGTCGCCCGTTTTGGAGGCATCAATGCGGTACAGATGGCCGACACCTTCACCGTGTTCCGGATCCTGTCCGACAGACAGCAGCACGCTGTTGTCGACGAAGACCGGTGTGGAGATGATGGCATTACGTGTCCCGCGGCCACCGAGTTCCCATGTGGATTCCTTTGGGTTGAGGTCAAACCACCAGACCAGTTCTCCGGTCGCAACGTCGTAGGCATACAGGACTCCGTCGCCACCTGGCATGAAGGCCTGCATCTTGCCATCAACTTCTCCAAGTGCCGGTGAGCCCCACTGGCCGTGAAGAATGTTGTCGAACGGTGCCGGAGCCTTTGAACCCATGGCGGGTGAGTTGTCTTCCCAGACCAGTTCACCTGTATTCTTGTTCACTGCGATAAAGCACGGTGCCCGTGGTGACGGGACTTCGAGATGAGCTTCGTCGACTCCGTTGGAAGTCACCAACATGATCAGGTCGCCATGAATCACGGGCGAACTTGTTGCAAGGTTGTGAGGGAACACACCAAGTTCGTCAATCATGTCCATTGACCAGATGATGTCGGCATCCAGTTCTTCGGTGTCGGTTTCATCCTTGTACGGACCGTCGTTTTCTCCGTCGTGGAATCCTTCAACGTCAATGCACATCAATTCGCAGCGATTTGTGGCCACATACATGCGCCCGTTTTCGATACATGGAGTCGAACAGATACCTTGTTCCGGCCAATCGTTAACGCGCCCCTGAGGAAGTTTTTCTCGCGTCAGCTGCCAAAGAAATTTGCCGTCGGCTTCATTGAAGCAAAGAATGCACCCGCGGTCACCCTTATGTTTTTCGCGGTACTCGCCGCCATTATTCGTGCCCACAAAAACCTTTCCGCCAGCGACGATGGGATTGCCGTATGTCTGCGAACCAAGATCAGCTGTCCAGACAACATTTGTGCCTTCTTCAGCATCAAAGTCCAGGTGAATTCCGGTTGTCGTGTTGACCATGTTGCGAGAAGGACTGCCGCCCCACATGGCCCAGTCGCCCGCTGTGATTCCCCCGGTTGCTGCGGGCGGGACTTCGACAGCAGCGGGCGATTCTTCGGCGGGAGCAGGCGTCGGCTCGGGAGCCGGTTTTTCTTCCGCCGCTGGTGCAGCTACCACTGGGATTTCTTCAGTGATTTCCGGTTCCGGTGCGGCCATTGGGGCACCACCTCCGACGCCGCTGCCGGCTTCCGGAGCAGGTGTTGCGACCGGAGTGGATTCCGTCGGCGCGTCGATACAGCCAACGACAAACAGAATGGTCAGCATCACGGACAGCGTCTTGAACGATTGGATATTCATCACCATTTTTTTCCCTGGAATTGTTGATTCAAAAACTGAACGGCGGTCGGCCGAGCGAGAATCGCGGACCAGTCCTGCACCGAGACGTCCGGTGAATCACAGGTACTGGATTACACAGCCACAATCATCGCCTATTCTGTAACCATCACATTGTCAAAATAGCCATCAGCCAGCGTGTACATGTAGAGTCCCGGTGCGCCTTCGGTATTGGGATGAGGGTCGATCGCTTCGATCGTCCACTCGGCCGGTTCTTCCGTGCCGCGCTCCCAGACCTTGCCAAACACATGAGCACCGTCGTCTTCGATCTTGACGGTGGCTTTCACGGTGTACCAGGTGTCCGGGTTAGACCGAAATCTGATTTCTTTGGCCATTCTCAGATGAGGAGCCCAGGTCTGGACACCGAACTTGCCGGTGTTCCCTTTGAGAATGACGTTGTACCGCTGAACAGTGACTCCCATGTTTGGCAGCTTGCGTTTTTGCAGGGTCATGTAGACGTCTGTCTGGACGGTGTACCCTTTCATTTCCGGCAGGCCCAGCCAGAAATATGTACTCGGTCGTCCTTTGCCTGGCGACCGTTTTAAGGCCATGGTGCCATCGAAGTTAGTTGGCTGCAGCTTCAGAAACGAGTTAATCCAGGTGGGTGGCACTTGTTTCGGCTGGTAGCCCTCGAAGTCCCACTTCCACGGCAGTGGCGGATACGTGCGGACTCGCGCGAACGCGGTAGCCTCACCAAGTTTCGCGGTCAGTTCGCCACCCTGCTCCGGGGCGTCGGCCGCAACAGTCAGCTTGTTGCCTTCCAGAGTGACGCCCGTCCATCCGTCGCCAAGGGTGAGTTCAGCGTCAACTTCGCCGATCAATTGGCCAAGCCTGTTGTAGCCGACGACTTTGTACTGGATGTCTCCGCCACCGACGACACGGTCCTCGAAGGGGTGGATCTGAATACTGGCGATGTCTGTGCCGCCGTCGCCTTCCTTTAGTTCAGGAATCTCAACAGCTGCGGGATTTGATTTGCCGGCGTTTTCGTTGCCGATGCAGATGGTGCGGTCTCGAGTCACGAAGAAGACACGTCCGTCAGAGATTGCCGGTGTGCCATAAATCTCATCGTCACCTTTCCCGTTGGCAGCCCGCACCTTCACGTGAGACAACGATTCGCATTTTTCGCGGCTGGGTCTCAGGATGTGGACGTTGCCATTCACTTCCATTGCGTACAGCTTACCGTCGGCCCAGATCGGAGATCCTTTGCCGACCGTTCCCAGACTGTACTCCCAAAGCTCAGCTCCGGTCTTGCTGTCGAAGGCATGTAGCTTGCCAGTGTCAGCAATCACATACAGC
Organism: Fuerstiella sp.; assembly: GCA_039831575.1. Lineage (GTDB taxonomy): Bacteria > Planctomycetota > Planctomycetia > Planctomycetales > Planctomycetaceae > Fuerstiella. The sequence goes on from JBDONA010001078.1 coordinate 24,527, forward strand.
ACGCCGTCCTTGACAACCAGTGCCGTGTAACCGGCTTTGATTCCGTCGATGCGCCACACGCTGTTCGTTTCAGTGATGTCTCCTTTGCCGCGAGCGTCAATACACTGGATGCGTCCGAATTCCCGGTTGTCAATATTGTCTTCACCGTGAGAGATGAAGACGTGATTTCCTTCAACAACAGGTGTCGCGTTAAGGCCACGTTTTGACATGCGAAACGACCAGACGTGTGCGCCTGTGCGAGCGTTAATGGCATGGATGCCTCCATCAGCTCCTCCACCAATCAGCAGCCGCTGGCCCTCAATGACAGTGATGGTGGGATTGGAATAGTTTGTGTCGAACGGGCCACCACCGACCGGCGATGTCCACAGCAGTTCGCCCGTCTTCTTGTCGAAGCAGTAATAGGTCATCTTTGGTGGCGGCGCTTTGGTACGTCCCCAGTTCAGTCCAAAGAAGCCGACAATCAGGCGATCTTCATCGATAATGGGCGTCTGAGTTCGACCGCCATAACCGGAGATCTTTCCGTACTCTTCAAACAGTGACTTCTCCCAGACGACGTTTCCGTCTTTGTCGTAGCAGCGAAAGATCCCACTGACCGAGTGCATGTAGACGTAGCCGGTTTCGGAGTCGCCACTCATGGCTGCCCATCCCACTCGTGGAGCAGGTATGTCCGTCTGGAAGACGTTGAACTTTTTTTGCCACAGCACTTCGCCGGTGGCCGCATCACGACAGACGACCTGTTCCTGAGCATCAATCAGCTCTTTGCTGCCGGTGCTGACGTCGTGACTGGTGCGGCACTGCAGATAGATTCGCCCGTTCAGTACGATGGGTGCCGCTCGACCGCCGATGGGGGATTCCCACAGCACGTTCTTCCCGGACTTCAGGTCCCACGACTCCACCAGACCGGTTTCACGGCTGATCCCGTTGTGCTCCGGACCACGCCACGAAGGCCAGTCAGCGCCGACGACGGCACTCAGGGTGCCCAGGATTGTCAGTGAAAACAGAAAAAAACTTCGCATTCTGTTTGTTCCTCGATACGGATCTGAATGCCGATTCGCAGAAAGCACGATTGTCGGCGACGGCTCATTTAAGGTGGGATGTTTCGACTGCCACGAACCGTCCCGGCAATTTGCCCGAAGCTGCCGCTGCATTCGTGGAGGCCAACATTTTCCTTAGTCGAAGTTCCATGTTGGCTGGAGGATTTGAGAGCGCCCTTGAATATTCGTCCGCGGCTGACAGTAATCAACTGTTTTGGTCACGATTTGGGCGACTCAACAGGATTAACGGCCCGTTGAATTTTGCCAGACGGTCCCCGTTTGTTCCTGGCCGCAGTGTATTGGAGTCACCCGCGAATGCAATCAACGGAGGCCGTATTGCCAGCCTCCAAATGCACTACGAATCGTCTTTTGGCTCGATTTCGGGCCTGATTGTTGAGAATTCCGTCGGAGAGAGTGACGTGATTTTCCAGTTGTCATCGTGTCGCGACAGCACAATTTCACCAGAGAACTGCATCTGTCGTTCATGAATGTGTCCCCAGTGATAGACGCTGCCGCGCACAAGCCACGTACAATTGCCGTACATCCTGCCCGCTGTGGTCAGACGTTCGTCTGAGTCCATGTTCAGGACGTTGGCTTTAGAAAAGTTAATCAGAACGCCATCCGACTGGTCATTCTGCAGGCACTGGATCGTGCTGAGGTAGATTTGTTCGGTCAGATCATCGCCGACTGTGGCGGACAGGCTCTCTGCCAGAGCATCCGTGCCACCATCCGCGATGGCCCGGTAGACATCAGACAGCAATTGCTCGACAAGTCGTCCTGCCCTTTCATTGTCGACCCGATGTGTTATGTCCGGCACAAGGAACGCCAGCAACAGGCCGAACAAAAGCACCGCACAGGAGCCGCGAGTCAGAAACGGCTGCGACGCCTTCGCTGATCGAACTCGCCAGGTACAAAACGCGAGGGCCATACACAGAATGAAACACTGCAACCCAATTCGACCGGGCCGTTGGTGTTCGACATGGATGGGCGAAGCCATTGCGACCGTCGGGATCCGGTGCGTTTTGCCGATCGGTGGAATCAAGCTTCCAGGACTTCGATTCCACTTGAACAGCAATCCTGACGGGTGGTCCGCAGTTTCGTCATTGAACTTCAGAATCTGCGTCTGATGCTCGGTTGCCGTGATGATGTCGACCGTCAGTTGGCTGAATTTTCCGGGAGACTCACCGAAGAGCAATTCCACCGATTGCACGCTGCGGCCGTATGGAAAACGCATGCGTGCCCCGATTCGCGTACCGACGACCGGAGCCGGTTCGTCCGGACTGAGTGCGAAATCTGCAGTGGGGCCCGATGCAAAAGATGAATCTGCTGCACCGTCGAAATACTCAATCGACACGTCTCCTGCCGACACAACGCTACTATTCACACGTAATTTGCAATTGGACTGCAGCCAGGTTGCGATTCGGTGTTTGGCCTCCTGTGAAGCAGCCGGATCAAGAGTACTGCCGCCGGGGTGACCCACCACAAGCTTTTCGCGGATTTCGGCAGCTCGCGGCCACGCCACGTCCAGCAGCAGCAACGGTGCAGTGAATTCATGGATGACTTCGTTGGGGGCGACCACAATTCGAGAGACTGCCGTGTTGATGTCCGTCGAGTCAGACGGGGCAGCACTCGAATCCCCGGCTGGCAGCACGATCGTGTGCGGTGTTTCCGGGGCAACAACCGCGTCGATTCGCCGGCCGGACGGCTTGTGCTGGAGATGCAACCTGAGTTCGCCCGGCTGTAGCAAATCAGGGTGCGAAAAGGTGTGCAGGAAGCACAAACGGCGAAAGCCGCCGTCTCGTGACTCTGCAGCTTCAAACTGCAGCGTCCAGGACAGTTTCAGCGACGCATCCTGCGTCAGATCGATCACTTCCGAGGCAGGTTGCCATTCAGGAACCGACACGATTTTTCCGATCAGAGGACGCCCTTCTGCATCAAAAATCTGCAACTGACGCAGCAAAGTCTCGGCGTGCCGGGCGATCGCCGCGACGCCCACAGATCCGGGCACGGTCGTTCTGCCGGAGGAGAGATCTTCCTGATGCCGCAGGACATCGTCCAGGAAGATGTTGAGCCGCACGTCAACAACGTCCGAGACTCTAACCCATGCATCCGTATGCGACATGGGATGCGCAATCGCCGCTACTGCGCAGCACAGCCACGCGATACCTGTTGCAACGACCTGGTGTTCAATTCGTGTTTTCACGGAAACTGCTGAAGGCGGCTGTGCAGGCTCTGACGAGATGCCGACGGTGGGCCCATTCTATCGTGTGGTGACATCGCCGGTCCCGGCAGGCACCCATGCGATGTTGCAAAATCGCCAGATTCCTGTTGTTTGCCGGGTCGCTTGATGCCATCAGTCCGCGCATGAAAACAGGCGGCATTACTGCCGCCTGTTCCCACGTGCTGAATTCTGCACAATCTCGTCTATGGAGATTATGTCGTTGGTGCGCTTTTCGCAGGAGCAGGAGCAGGAGCGTTTTCTACCGGTGGGGCCGGGGCATCTTCTGCAGGAGGCGCCGGAGCGTCTTCTGCGGCTGGTGCGCCTTCAGCGGCGGTCGCTGTAGAAGTTCCGCAACCTGCTGTTTTGCAGGTGTTGCAACTGTTTGCACGCGTCTTGCAGCGCGAACTTCGCGAAACTCTGCAGATCTTGCCGCAAGAGCGGCGGCTGCTGCTGGCGCAGGCCACTTTAGTTTCACAGGAAGTTGCCTGTGGGCAGGAGACTTGAACTGTCTTCCCGCAGGAAGCGCTTTTGAAACAGCACCGTCGTTTGGCTTCAGCTGCCGGAGTCATCATCAACACGGCGCCGATGGCGAGCAGAGCAAGATGTCGCATTTTAAGTTGTCCTCATTGTTGAACGAACGTCAAAACCAGGGATTTCTGACACCGGTGTCAGAACCCCGTTGCGATACGGATACACGTACCGATCGCAGATTTACTGATCTACCCGCAACCTACCCTGAATAATCGGAATATTCCATCCAAATCACCTGTAATGCCGGAATTTACCCGTCAGATGTTTTTTGAATAATATCCTCTGGTATTCGCTGGACAACGCCGCCGGCGTTGACGCACGCAATCACGGAATCGGCCTGACACAGCAGTTGGTCCCCCCGACTCAATTCGTAGTGATGTTCCAGCTTGGCGGGTGTCTGCCGCACGATAGATGTCCGCAGCGTCAGCACTTCGTCGTACCTGGCAGGACTTTTGAATCGCACGTCGATGCGCGCGACAACAAAGAACAATCCCGTTTCTTCCATTCTTCTGTAGTTGCCGCCCTGTGTGCGAAACAGTTCTGTGCGACCGACCTCAAAATACGTTAAGTAGTTTGAGTGATGCAGCAGGCCCATTGCGTCCGTTTCACTGTAACGAACTCTGATTTCGATGGAGTGTTCCTGAATGTTATCGGACAATGGTCCTGACCTTTGAAGGGAAGCAGACACAAATGAATGGTCGGTCGCTGATTTTTGTTTACGGTTCGCTGAAGCGGGGGTTCGCTCTTCACCGTCATTTGTTACGACAGGAGTTCGTCGCTACCGGGGTAACGTGGCCGAGTTATCGTTTGTTCGATTGTGGTGTGTATCCGGCGATGGTGAAGGTGGCGGTCGATGGCGTATCTGTCAAGGGTGAAGTGTTCAGTGTTGACCAGGAATGCCTGTTACGACTGGACAAGATCGAAGGTGTTGCAGAGGGACTGTACGTTCGTGACCTGGTGCATCTTTGTCCGCCGTTTGAAGCATCCCCGACGGTCGCCTGGTTCTTTGTTCCGCCGACGTTGGGGCTTTCGGATTGCCGTTCAGAGTGGCCTGCCGAAAAAGGCCACAACTGAATAGTTATGATGGCGCGTTATTACAAGTTGATGTTTGCCGTCTGTCTTGTGGCACTCTGTTGGTACGGCATGATGGCTATCCACGAGTTGGGTCACGTCATCGGGGCGTGGGCGACCGGCGGCAGTGTGACGCGCGTTATGCTACACCCTCTGTCCATCTCGCGAACCGATGTTTCGCCGAATCCGTCACCCGGCATCGTTGTTTGGCTGGGGCCTGTCGTCGGTTCGTTATTGCCGCTGCTATTGCCGACTATGCTGAGCCGTCGGGGAAGTCTTCGAAACGTCGTTCGATTCTTTGCTGGTTTCTGCCTGATCGCCAACGGTGCGTACATTTCCGTTGGTTCATGGGATGGCATCGGCGACAGCGGGCAGATGCTGCAATGTGGCGCACCCGTTTGGATGTTGGTCGCGTTTGGAGCGGTCACAGTACCGGGCGGCCTGATGATCTGGCATCGGCTGGGTTCCGTGCGACAATTCTTTGCCGTCGAAACGACAGTAACTCCAATGACGGTGTATGCGACCGTCATTGCGTTGTCTCTGCTGCTGCTGGCAGAGTTGGCTCTGTTTCCGAAGTAACACGGCTCCCGGGGGGTATCGGGGGAAATGAGACGGCGCCGACTGCACTGCACTGCAATCGAGCGCTCGCAGAGCACAGACATCGCGAAAGAGAACAGCAATTTGCGATATTGCAACGAGAATGTGCCAACGATGAACAAACGCGCTACATCGTCGCTGCGACAGATCACTACGAATCCGGACCAGGCAATGTTTTGACGCCTGTTGTGGCTTCCTTTCGGCGATTCCTGCGGACTTCTGTTTTGCCACCACCGGCGGTTCCCGTGCTGGCGAAATGTCTGTTCGGCAGGCCGTGCCGAACGATCACCGGGTCACAGCGAATCGAAAAAAATACGGGACACATCGCTTTCTGTCGTATTGACGCTTGTGGAAATGTCCGGTTATCAATCGCACTTGCACCATTTTTACGTGTCCGTTTGGTCGCGTTTGCGGGATGGTGTGACGGTGTTCTTCCGAGTAAGGCAGGATCCGTCAGACACGACTTAAACGTCAGTTACCACAGTTTCACAGATAGCACGTCATTCGATTCCGAATGGCGACCGACAGTGTGCAGAAATCACGACGATTCTGCTGTGCCTGTTTTCAAGGAGGACGTCCAAGTGCATAAGGCCATTGGATTCATCGCGTGCGTTTCGGTGATGGCCGCTTCGCTGTATCTCTTCAGCGGCGGTGACCCATCACGTGTCCTGTCAGCCCAGACCGAGTCCGAATCTCCGGACAGTTACGGTTCGGTTGCCAGGCGTTTCATGAACGACGCCCGACAGGCGGCGAAGCAAGGCGATGTCCGTCAGGCTCGGCGACTTGCCGAGACAGCTGCCTCATTGTCGGCCAGCTGGCAGCCCGGCGAACAGACGCCTCAAAAGTTCCTCGCAGAACTGGATGTGAAGGCCGGACGGTCTGACAACCCCTGGGATCTGGATGCGGCCTCTGCCTGGCCCAGTCTTGATTCTGCGGAATCAGATGACGCTGCTGCAGCCAACGCGTTCGCACCAGCCAACGCAAACACGGCAGACGCGGAATCAATTCCGAAAGACGCCAGCATCGGATTGATCAACAAGCATCAGGCTCAGAAGCTGATGCAGGAAGGCCACAAGGCTTTGGCAGCCGGAGACACAGCAGTTGCCCGGACGCGAGCCATGCAGGCGAGAACGATGAAGGTCTCATGGGGGCTGTGGGACGAACGTCCCAATCATCTGCTCGCGGAAATCGATCGCGTTGAAGGAACCACCACATTCTTCGCTGAACCCGCCCCAGCGGCCGATGGAACCACGTCCGGTACTCCGCAGCATGCCGACCAGGTTTATCAGCAGGCAAAATTACTTGTTGAAAACGCACGTGCGGCCATCTCTGCCGGCAGGTTGCAGGAGGCCAGCGATCTTGCAAATCAGGCCGAATCACTGAACGCGTCATACGGCCTGTTCGAAGACAGTCCGCTGTTGGTCAGAAAAGACATTGCACGGCTTACACAACCGGGCTTTGCTCCGACGGGTGTCTTCCCGGAAAACAGTAACGGCGTATCGACGGTATCCGCGGACGAACAAACCGCTCGTGCTCTGGTCGACGAAGCGCGCCGCGATTTGCTGCAGGGCAGACTTGCTGCTGCTCGCGACAAAGCAGAACAGGCTCGAAATCTGAATACTACCTGGTCTCTGCTGGACGACCGTCCAGCGCTGATTCTTGCGGAAGTCGACCTGGCTTTGGCCGGACAGGATTTTCGTGGGCAGTCCGACTTAAATTCGATGGCAGCCAGTGAACAGCCCTTTCCACCGATTTACGACAATTCAGCAGCTGAGCAGGTTTTCGGGACTCTTGATTCAGGATTCAGCAGCCCTGCACCACGCGGTCCCGTCGACGTGACGCCGCAGCAGGCTCCCAATCCGTTCGCCGATGAAAATGGCTTCGCCACGTTTGAAAATGCTTTCCTTTCTCAGCCAGTGTCTGTTGTTCATCCAACGGGCACATCTGCGGAAGCTTCGATGCAACACGGCATTGCCCTGTTGCTGAACGGCGACCACGTTGCTGGCCGGGAAGCTTTAACACAGGGATGGAGCAATGCCGGACAGCTGGATGCCGGACGACGTCAAACGCTGCAACAGGTCTCTGCCAACGATGGCGTGGCTTTGACCCCAAACGCTCAGCCGCAGGAACAGACAACTCCGGCGATCACGATTCCAGGTATGGATGCGATGGCAGAAACGGATCCATTGGAAAGTGCTACAAACCAGCTGGACGTTCGAATCACACGACTGCGAACCGAAGTCCTGAACTCTGTCTTTCGGGCAGAAAAGCTGAAGGACCAGAATGCTATCGAGGCCCTGGAGATTCTGGATCGAACGCTCGCGACTGTCGAAGCGACGGACCTTCCAGAAGAATCGGTTAAGGTCCTGGCCAGCCATGTCCAGCGAGCTCAGCAGAACATTCGTACATACATGGAGCAACGTGCTCCGATTCTTGCCAACGAGGAACGCAATCGTAACGTTAAGGAGCAGATCGAGAGGCAGATTGACAATCAGATTCGCATTGAGCAGGAGTTTGCAGATCTGACCGGGCAGTTCAATGACCTGATGCGACAGCGACGGTATGCCGAAGCGGAACTCGTCGGCAAGAAAGCTCGGGATCTGAACCCCAATCTGCCACAGGCGGTGATCATGGTCGAGAAAGCCAAACTGCGGCGACAGATTGCCTTCAATGAGCAGCTGAAAGAAGACAAGGCTGCTGGATTTCTTGACGTGATGAACGGTGTGGAACTGTCGGCCATTCCGTTTGGCGGTGAATACGAGCTGGGCAAAAGCTGGCAGGAAATCAAGAAGCGTCGCGCCAAATACGATCGTGCCGATTCTCGCACTCGCACTGAGAGCGAACTCAGGATCGAAAAGAGTCTCGGTGAAGTCATTTCACTGCATTTCCACGACGTACCCATGACGGACATTATTCGTCACATCGCCACGACTCACGGCATCAACATCGCATTGGATACTCGAGCTATCGAAACAGACGGGCTGCTGCCGAATCAGGCAGTCAGTATCGACGTTGACGGCATTACTTTGCGAAGTGCGTTGAACCTGCTGCTTGATCAGGCGGGTGGTCTTGTTTACGACATCGAAGACGAAGTTCTGAAGATTACCAATCGTCTGGAAAAAGAGTCCAAGTACTCTGCCATTGTCTACAATGTCGCCGACCTTGTCGTGCCAGTGAGTCTGGATCGAACACCCGGCACATTCGACAACCCTGCAATGCTGGGTGGCAACGGCTTCGCTGGTAGCGGTCTGTTCCAGGTGAATGACGATTTGACTGTTGGCATCGGCGGCAATGGCATGCCTCGTCGCGGTGGCACATCGGGACGCAGCAACGACCGCGGTATCGATTTTTCAAGTCTGATTGACCTGATCACAACAACTGTGGAACCAGGAACCTGGGATCTGGACGGCGGTTCCGGACGTGCCGAGGGCAATGAGAATACGCTCAGTCTGGTGATTCGCCAGACGCCGGCCGTGCATGATCAGATCGTCGATCTGCTTGGTCAGCTGCGAAAACTTCAGGACCTGCAGGTGACGGTTGAAGTTCGCTTTGTCAGCGTGACGGACCGATTCTTCGAGCGTATCGGCGTCGACTTCGACTTCAATATTCAGGACAATCTTGGTGATCCTCCTGGTGTGCCAGCGTTCGGTTCTCGCCAACTTCAGTTGCCGGGTGGTCAGGGCGGCGGCGGCGGCGGTGGCGGCGGCGGACAGCAGGGAGACCTTCGCGGTGGTCAGCAGGGCGGCGGCGGACAGCAGGGTCAGCAGGGTCAGCAGGGTGCTGCCACGGGCCTCTTCGATACGATACAGCGAGTTAACTCGCCACGAGACGACTTTAGCGGGAACGTCGTGGGGCTGGCCAGTCCCGATGCGTTTACCCAGGACTACGACATTCAGTTTCGCCAGGGATCATTCGAACTTGGTGTGCCGGACTTCGGCAACTTCAATCCGGATGCCGGAATTCAGGTTGGGATGGCCATCCTGAGCGACCTGGAAGCATTCTTCTTCATTCAGGCAGCACAGGCGGATGAAAGGGCCAACATTCTGTTTGCTCCGAAGGTCACTCTGTTCAACGGACAGCTGGCAACCATTACTGACGCGACCACACGGCCGTTCGTGATCGGGTTGATTCCGGTCGTCGGTACCGGGTCCGTCGGCTTCCAGCCGATCATCCAGCCTGTCTCAGAAGGTATTAACCTGACGGTCGTTGCTGTGATTTCTGCAGACCGACGTTTCGTTCGATTGTCTCTTGCACCTCAGTTCAACAACATTGTCGACGTCTTCACCTTCTCCTTTGCCAGCGGTGGTGCTGGCGGCGGTGCCATCGGTGGTCAGCAGGGTGGTGGTCAGCAGGGTGGTGGTCAGCAGGGTGGTGGTGGCGGCCAGTTTGGCGGCGGCTTCGGCGGCATCGGCGGTGGCCAGGGTGGCCAGGGTGGCCAGGGTGGCCAGCAGGGTCAGCAGGGTCAGCAGGGTCAGCAGGGTGCTGGTGGCGGAACGCTGACTGTGCAACAGCCTGTCGTGGAACAGATCAGTGTGTCCACGACCGTTAGCGTACCGGATGGAGGAACCGTGCTTCTTGGAGGCATTAAGCGGCTCCGTGAAGGTCGCAATATGGCTGGTGTGCCGATTCTGAATAAGATTCCGTACATCAGTCGTCTGTTCAAGAACAGTGGCGTGGGCCGAGAAACGGAAAGCGTGATGTTAATGGTCACTCCGCGAATCATTATCCACGAAGAGGAGGAAGAACTGATCCTTGGAACTTCGGGCTTCTAACCGAAGGTGATGTCGGTCTGGCCTTGCGGGACCGAACCGACATTTATCCCGTCCGGCACAGGTGCGGTCTGTCCGGACGGGACAAAGCCTTTCTTACGGAGTCGTTCCTCGCTGCTCTTTAGATTCTAAAGTGGCAGTTGTGGGGTCCGGTCGTCACGAAATGCGGGTTTCGTGACGACCTTTTTTTGCGCGCTGACAAAAGGCTGCTGTTTCTCCCGGCCACCTCACCCAGTCGGAGGCACACGCTGATTGTCGTTCGAGATCTTCGCTGCCGCGTCACGCCGCCGAGATGCCGATGGGGCGAGACCAGAGAACTGCGTCCGAACGCGACCGACGGCAGGAATGTACGCCGTCGATTATGCCAGTTGTTCTTTGAACACCGCGGCACCGGCGGCGATGGCATCGTCGATTTTGTCGACCAACCTGGCACCGGCTTCCGCCATGTCCGGCCGACCTCCGCCACCGCCACCAGCAATCTGAGCGGCTGCTTTCACGGCGTGGCCGGCATTCAGTCTCCTGTCCTTGACCAGCGGTTTACTGACTGCCGCAATCAGCGCCACTTTGCCGTCGATTTCTGCAGCCAGGATGACGGCGACGGGGCTGTGTTTATCGCGCAGCTGATCCACGAAGTCGCGGAGAGTTTCGCGAGTGACATTCTCCAGCTTCTTTGCAACGACCTTCACACCGCCGACATCTTCAGCCGCAGCAACGACGTCACCGATCGCGTCGGATACCGATGCTTTGGACAATTCGCTCAGTTGTCTGTTCAGCTCCTTGATCTGCAACTGCAACGCGTCCACACGAACAGGCAGGTCTGCTGCCCTATTTGTTTTCAACTGTCGCTGCAGCTGAGCGATTAACTCATCTGTTTCACGCCCCTTCTGCAGTGCTTTGGGCCCCGTGACTGCCGTGATGCGGCGAACGCCTTTGGCGACCGGCTCTTCTGAGGTGATGCGGCATAAGCCGACCTGCCCGGTATTTGTCAGATGCGTGCCACCGCACAATTCAGCGCTGAAGTCGCCCATCGTGACGACTCGCACTTCGTCCGGATACTTTTCACCGAATAATGCCATTGCACCGCGCTCGCGCGCTTCCTTAATCGGCAACAGTTCGGTTTTGACGTCAGAACCATTCACGATCTGAGCATTGATGATGTCTTCGACCTGGTGAAGTTGTGCGGGCGTCAGGGCCTGTTTGTGAGCGAAGTCAAACCTCAGCGCATCGTCTTCAACCTTCGAACCACGTTGTGTCGCGTTTTCGCCGATTGTCTCGTGCAGGGCATGATGCAGAATGTGAGTGGCCGAGTGGGCACGTCGAATTCCACCGCGGCGTGCCTGGTCGACTTCGGCAGTCACCGTATCGCCCACAGAAAGACTGCCCTGTTGCAGCCGCCCTTCCAGTACAAACAGCGTCTGCTGATGCTTTTGGCTGTCGGTTATCAGCACCTCAATGCCGTCCGCGAACAAGCGGCCTGTGTCACCCACCTGGCCGCCGGATTCGCCGTAGAAAGGTGTACCGTCCAGCACGATGCCGACCGGACCGGCAAAGTCCGCCGGTACTGCTGTAACCGCCTGATCTTCGATAATCAGACCGACCACCGTGCATTCGGCTGTCGTTGAATCGTAGCCCCGAAACTCTGTGTCGCCGTGTTCTTTGCGCAGCAGATCCAGTGGCCCCGCTGCCATGACTGAAATCGTCTTGCCGCCGCGACTGATATCTTCGTGCTCGCTCATTCGTTCTCGGAACGCCTTCATGTCGACGCTCAGGTTGCGGTCCGCCGCAATGGCTTCTGTCAGCTCGATCAGAAAACCGTCTTCGGTGTGCAGCGTAAACGCGTCATCGCCGTTGATGACCTTGCTGCCCGTCGATTTCGCAGCATCGGCATAACGATCGAATCGGCTGAGGCCTCGGTCGATCGTGCCCAGGAACTGTTCTTCTTCTTCCTTCATGCTGTTCTGCACACTGTCCACTGTTTCCGCGATTTCCGGGTAAGCCCCTTTCATCACATCAACGACGGCAGGCACGACTTTGTACAGGAAGGGATCTTTCCGTCCCAGCAGATATCCTTCCAGCAGGGCTCGCCGCACCAACTGGCGAATGACGTAATTCTCTTTTTCCTTATCGGGCATAACGCCTTCGTGCATGGCAAACGTGGCTGCACGAACGTGGTCAGCGATCCGACGTACAGCTCGACCTGACGGTGCATCGAATTCGTACTTCACGCCGACGATTTCGCCGGCTGCCAAACACAGAGGTTTCAGCACATCGTTTTCGAAATTGCTCAGAACACCCTGCAGCACGGCCGCCGTTCGTTCCAGCCCCATGCCCGTATCGATGTTCTTTGAAGGCAGCGGCCGTAGATTGTCCGGGGGGGCACCAACGCGGTTAAACTGTGTGAAGACCAGATTCCAGATTTCGACATCGCCGTCCACGCCGGGCGGGTGGTAAAAGATTTCACTGCACGGGCCGCAAACGCCGTCAGGACCATCGCTGGGCGCGCTGGCCGGCCAGTAGTTTTCGTCTTCTTCCAGGCAGGCGATGCGGTCCGACGACAGACCGACTTCATCTTTCCAGATGTTGAACGCCTCTTCGTCAAAGCCCCACTTTCCTTTGTACACGCTGACGGTCAGTCGGTCCTTATCCAGTCCCAGCCACTTTGAATCCGTCAGAAATTCCCACGCCCAGTGAATCGCATCGCGCTTGAAGTAGTCCCCAAACGAAAAGTTGCCGAGCATCTCGAAGAAGGTGTGATGGTAGGCCGTGACTCCGACGTTGCTGATGTCGCCGGTGCGCAGACACTTCTGGCAGGTGGTCGCGGCCGCGAAATCCAGCTTGCCAATTCCCATGAACTCGTTCTTGAACTGGTTCATGCCCGCCGGGGTGAATAACACCGTGGGGTCGTCCTTAGGCACCAACACGTCGCTTGGTCGGCGTACGCAGCCTTTGGTTTCAAAGAACGAAAGATATTTTTCGCGAAGTTCGTCGGTTTTCATTGTCTGGAATCAGTTCTGAGCGTTCGATAGGTACAACCAGCGGTTGATCGTTGTATCGACACCGGAAGCCGGTTTCGGTTCCGCGGGGCAGAAAAACGTCAGGGTAAACCCACCAGGCGTGCGTAATCTCGGCATGCAAAATGCCGCCTGTGCTGCGGAAGTTTACACAAATACTTTCAGACTGCACGGTGGGCAGCCCGAAATGTCGGGCACGCAACCAACGGATCCCCAGCGCACAGAAAAGGCCGCCGAAGCAGGACATCGGCGGCCTGAGTCTGCTGACTTGAAAAACAGAAGACTATTTTACCGCTGCGGGTTCAGGGTCAGTCTTCGGGGCGAACCCTCGTGCGTCCAGCACCTTCTTGCGGATCTCGATCACGGCATCCGGGTTTTCCTCAAGGAACAGGCGAGCACGGTCGCGGCCCTGCCCCAGCTTGTTCTTGCCATAACTGAACCAGCTGCCACTGCGGTCGATGATCTTGTCTTCTACCGCCAGATCCAGCAGATCCGCTTCCATGCTGATTCCGCAGGTGTTGTACATGTCGAATTCCGCGATGCGAAACGGTGGAGCAACCTTATTCTTCACGATCTTCGCCCGCATGCGGATACCGATCTGCACGTCTCCGTCCTTCAGCGTGGCGATACGGCGCACATCAACGCGAGCGGAACTGTAGAATTTCAGGGCACGACCGCCGGGAGTGGTTTCCGGGCTGCCGAACATCACGCCGATCTTCTCACGAATCTGGTTGATGAAGATGACGGTCGTTTTGGATCTGGCGATGGCACCGGTCAGCTTGCGCATGGCCTGACTCATCATACGAGCCTGCAGACCCACATGATGATCACCGATTTCGCCGTCAAGTTCTGCTTTTGGCACGAGTGCGGCGACCGAGTCAACCACAATCAGGTCGACGGCGTTCGACTTAATCAGCATTTCGGCGATCTGCAGAGCTTCTTCGCCGTAGGACGGCTGACTCACCAGCAGATCATCAAGATTGACACCGATTTTTCGCGCCCATCCCGGATCCAGCGCGTGTTCGGCGTCAATGAATGCCGCAATACCACCTGCTTTCTGGGCACTGGCGATGACGTGCAGCGCGAGCGTCGTTTTGCCGCTTGATTCCGGCCCGTACAATTCAATGATTCGACCACGAGGAAAACCTTGACCACCAAGGGCAATGTCCAGCGACAGTGCGCCGGACGAAATGCCTGGAATTCCTGCCACATCCGCCGGCGAATTGAGCTTCATGATCGCGCCCTGACCGAACATTTTTTCGATCTGGCCAAGGGCATTATCCAACATTGCCTTTCCGTCACCGCCTGCCGGAGCAGCTTTGGCCGGCACGGCTTTTCCTCGTGATTTCGCCATCGTAGAAATTCCTGTCCTTCAAAATCGGTTTCGGTGTTCCCTGATCTTTACGATACCTGCGACTGCGGTAACGTAGGGGGATAACACACGACTTGCAAAAGTCGGGGGCCACAGCGAAAAAATTAGTCTGCGGCGACCAGCGGACTCAGCGTAGCAGACCACCTTCCACTTAGGAACCAATGCGAAATCGGATTCCTTCATTGCGGCGGATTGCTGCCGACACCGGATTTTCAGTGCAAAACGCTGTTAGGCGTCGTTCTCAGCCAGCTTCCGGGCGATCGAACGCAGGTGGTCCCAGGTGAACAGACCGGAGTCGTGAGAGTCTGACCAACGGAATTTTAAGGCGTAGTTTCCAGTCAGTGAGACATCTTCAGGATGGATCGATTCCGGGACGTTGTTTTGGTCGAGAATCTGTCGGCCGGTGAATTCGTCCACGCACGCCGCACAACGACAGTCCTGTCTTATGGCCTTAAAAGGAATGCGAGACACATCATCGTTCGTCCAGACGAGTTCCAGAATTCCGGCGTCCTTGAGAACGCGAATGTTTTGAGGCGTTTCCATTATTCTTCAGGCTCATCTTCTTCGGACCAATCGTCCGTAAAGGGGTCTTCCACCAGCATTTCAACAAACTCATCCAGTGAATCGGCGATAACTTCAAAACCAACAGAGTGGTGATCGAACTGCATCACGCCAGCCACTTCCTGATCCACATCGATACAATAATAGTCGCCTCCTCCGGTTTCGCCGATGATCATGAACTGGTCGGGCCAGAAAAAGTCCGAACCGTTCGGCTTCAGAACAGAATCAACGCGAGCTTCGCGATTGATTTCAAGAATGCACGCGGGATCACAAATCAGCTCGACGTCAGCCACAGTTCCTTCAGATGTTGAATCATCGATTGCGCGATTGATGGACTTTAGCACCTCCGGGTAGTCAAGAAGCAACCTGAGGTACTCTTCGGGCGGAACATTGCCGACCAATTCGGTAATCTGATCCAGGATTTCCGGTGTCATCAATAAACCTGGATTACGTAAATCCGTTAGTCCTTGCCATAGTGTTTAATGCGTTCCCAGTACTTGTCAAAGTCAAAGTTCGGGCTGTTATCCAGGTCGTGGCACTTTTCACACATGCCCTTTTTTGCCTGCTCCAATGTCACCCGAACTTCTCGTCCGGCCGCAGCCAGATCATCGGCTTCGACCAGCTCGATGTGTCGACTGCCGGGACCGTGACAGTTTTCACATTGGCTTCCCGCCATGAGCTTGTGCAGCGTTTTCTCAGTTTCGTCAGTGGCAAACTTCTCATTCAGGAAGCCGGACTGAAACCGAATGTACTCGTGTGCATCCCAGCCGGTGACGTGACATGCCAGGCACTCGGGGTCGAATGTACGTTTGACCCCGTGCAGGCGTTCATGCCCGATGCGCTTATTGATCGGATCCAGACTCTCAAGGGCGTGGGCGTGTCCGGTATGCTTCCACACGTCCATCGCACTTTCATGACACGTGGCACATGTGTCTGCGCCAACAAATTTTGCTCCGGACGGATGCGGTGCTCCGACCGCATCGGCCAGAACAATCTGCTCTGACTCAAGCCGCTCCTGGTACGTCTTCATCAGCGTGATCATGGACGGCGTATCGTCGAAGTCATCTCGTTCAAGGCTGATCAGCTTGTACCGAAACGGTGTTTCCCTGTCATTCGGGTAGACGCCAAGGACTCCCACGTACTTCCCTTTGCGCCCCGTTTCAATTAGCAAGGTGTCGCCGAACTTCTTCGGCGGTGCCGCCGGGTCAGGGTCACCCGTTCCCTGTGCTGTCACGACCACGTCAAACTGAGGAAACTGCTGCGCAAAGGCTTCGGATTCTGTCACGCTGGCCTGCGAAAGTAACACGCGTAACTCAACATGCCTGTCGTCGAAGTCAGCCAGGACCTTTGTTAGTTCCGGTCCCGGTTCCTTCCACGTGATATCGGGATGAGGCAGAACTTCCTTCTGAAGTTCGTGCGACATCACGGACGTGATTCCGATCTGCAGACCACCAGCTTCAACGATTGTGCTGGGGAGCGGCGTTCCAAGGTCCGCAACACCGAAGAACTCAAGGTTGGCGCCAAGGAAAGAAAGTGGGGGAAGGTGTTGGGACAGCAAATAATCCGGCTGCATTCGCAGTTCTTCGGGGCCCAGTCCGATCGCGATGTAGTTGAGTTCCCGCAGAGCCGCGAGGGTTGTTTCAAATTTAATCTGAGCCTGGCGCGACGTGCGGCGACTCAGGCCTCCAACGTCCAGTCCTCGGACTGTCCAACCTGCGTCCTTCAGCTTTCGGGCGAGGTCAGCCCTGCGGGACATTCCGCCAAGTTGACTGGAGGTGCAACCACAGGGTTCGAAGAAGCCCTGTTGTTCACCAGTCAACAGTAAGGCCAGTTGAGGCTGTGGCCACTCTTCCCAGATCGGACGTGCCGCGACAGACGTCGTGACCTCCACCGTCGATCGCGGTTCTGCCAGTGATTGTTCTGTGGTCGAACCCGTTGGAGGGGACGACGCCTCCGGTTCGTCCAGCGTTCTGGTCCGTTGATACAGGAAAATCGCCGCACAGGTGATTCCCGCCAGCAGCACGAGACGCATGGCTCCATTCTGTTTTCGTTCTGAATGGCTCATGCCGTTTTCGCCACCGCTCAATTTCGTCCAGGTCAGGAATTTCCCGTGACACAACCTTATCCACCGGGTTACAGGCCGTGAATAGCAAACTCAGACTCAACCAGCCCGCATGGACAGCGACAACAAAGTCGCTTACGCCAATTAATCACGCAGGATGGCGTTACTTCAAAACGCCCTGAATGACACCTTTAACTTGATCGCCTGTCCTGACGGGTGGTTCGTCTGAATGTCGACCTGGCTTGGGGACGATCGATCGCGTTCCGTGCGAGGTATCCCTGCTGGAATCCCGATAATGAGTTTGTGCCGGGACCGCTGCCCGGGAAGGACTGTCCCAGGCCCCAATTCCACTGTGACGAAACTGGGTGACGTGTCGACGGACGTCGCTACAAACGGTTCTGACATGTCTGAGGTGTCAACCAGCAGGGTCAGTTCCGCCTGTCGCCCCTTGTGCGTCGGGAATTGTCCCAGTTTCAGCCCGTTGACCGTGCTGTCGAATGTCACACCCGGTGTCGGCAGAATCTTAATCGGCCCTGCCTTGTGCGCTCTCACCGTTACCTTGATCGGTTCTTCGACTCGGTCAAGCTTTAGTACAAGACTCTCTTCCATGAATCCCGGAGGCATGTCGGGAGAAATCGCTACGTCAATCGTGTAGCCACAACTCGCCCTGTGTTCGTCCAGGATTTCCTGAGCCGCTGGTGTGACGACAGTGGAGATGTACGGAGATTCGCAGTCAATGGAAGTGATTTCGAATTTGTCAAACACACGTGAGGCAATGAATGCCTGCATCGTTCCACCCGACTCCGTATTCAAATTGCCAACCGTCCAGGCTCCTGTGGGAAAGAGATCGAATTTTATGTCCACAATTCCAGCGACACTAAACCGGAGTTCCATGTTTTTCGGATCGTTCGTGTACACCGGACCACCGTGCTGAAACGAATCATCCTTCATCTTGCCGACCCAGCGAACCAGGAGGCTTGCCTCTTCACCCGGCCTGACCGTTGTGCTGGAAAGTTCAAAGGCCGTGCACTTGCAGGATGGTTCTCCGGCCATGAGGTGCAGATCGGCGTCTCCCTCGTTGCGGATGACAAAGGCGTGCTCCTGCTCATCACCAACCGCCATGCTGCCAAAGTTAAACGACTTTGCAGTTGTGACTGCCGCTGGCCACGGCCCCTGCTTGGAAGGTATCGGGGGTCCGCCTGAGTTATCACCGTCTTCGTGCAGAGCGGTGGCGTGATCTGAGTGGTCGTGTTTCGCGGTGTCTTGAGGGCCCGACGCAGCCTCTTCGGCACAACCGGAAATCAACACGATCCCAGGACCAAACAGGAAGACAGCAATTATCAGAATCTTCATCCCTACACCCTTTCGACCGCAATGGCCTTCCAACCCCAGCCGATGTGCCAGGACTCAGTCGTCGTCGCCACTTTCCTGAATCAGCGTCAGACGTTCCAGCTTTTCCGTGGCAAGATACTGGTCGACATGTCCCCAACTGCGATTCACCGCGTCGATTTCGGTTGCCCTGAGCGCTGCTGTCGCGGCGTCAGTGAGCAGACCGATCTCGTACTGAAAATCAGCCAATTCAAACCACAGTTCTGAATTCGACGGATCGCATCCGACTGCCCGCTGCAAGTCCCGATGTGCATCAACCACCAGATCATTGTCGTTGCCGCTCACACGTCGAAACGAATTTGTGACCCGACTTCGAAAATAATAACCGGTTCCGGCTCGCCGATCTGCATCAATTACGTGATTGCAACTCTCAACTACCTTATCGAAAGACTCCCGCAGTGTGTTGCCTGGCAACTCACGACCAGTCTGCGCATATTGCGCCACAGACCGCTGAAAGTCGTACGCCAGGGTCTGCATCAGCTGTTGGCGCGAATCGACCGAAAATGGGTCCGATCCTGTAGCTCGGTTCAGGGCATCCATAGCGCCGTTTCGATCCCCCTGTGTTTTTCTAAAGTCTGCCAGGTGCAAATAATGCTGGGAACGCTGCACAGGAATCAGTCCGGAATGTGTCGTCAACGCTGTCGCGGCAAGCAAAAGCAGCGCCGCCAGCAGGCCGAAGCAGGTTGTCATTCCACCAACGGTCCGGACATCTGCCGTTTGCTTAACTACACCAACCGGGTGATCATCGCCGAATATCGTCAGAGCCGCCAGTAACACCAGGAACAGCCCCAGCACCGTAATCTGCAACCCGCCTGCCCCCAGCAGATGAACAAAAAGACAAACCAGTGCCGCAGACGCTGCGGATTGCGTGAAGAGTAAACACCTGGCAATCAAGGGCGTCAGAAGACATGCCCCTACCGGCACCATCAGCAACGCATTCTCGAATCCAATTTCATCTGTCCACATGTCGGCCCCGTTGATCCAGCGCCAAAGCAGGTGCAGACACGTGCCCGCAAGAATGCCTTTCATCAATGGCCAGGGGATTTGCTGTGGACGTTTTTCGGAACGCAGATCACGACTCCGAAACTGTTTGGTCGCAGACACACAGCAAGCCAGCAGGCACACCAGACCGATCAGCCCCACCAGCCCCGCGGAACACCAGGTGTCCAGCAGGATGTTATGCGGATCCAGAATGTCTTCGCTGGATTCCACGGTCTTGTGCCGCAGGTACATCTGTCGGAAATTGCCAGGGCCCGAACCGAACACTGGGTTGTCCCTGATCACACCTGCCGCCCCGGTCCAGTACAGTAGGCGAAACTGCAGGGACCGTGGTGCCTCCAGAGCCACTTCTCTGTCAATGGCGCCCGTGGCAATGCCGATCCCTAACGTGGCCGTCACCAGAATACTTGCACCCACCGCAAACCTTGCCAGCCCTGCAGCCGACTTTCCAAACCGCTGCCGTCCGATCAGAAACATGATGCCCACAGAGCAGCCAACCCAGGCGGTTCGACTTTTTGTCAGCAACAGACAGTATGCCAACACAAATAGGCTGCCGCCGATCAGGCACCAACTGAATACTGGAATTCGAACCTGTCGCTGCAGACCCTGCAGCAGGCCGGCGATCAACAGCACTACGGCGACAGCCAGAACACCTGACAGCGTATTCGCCAGCGCAAACGGGCCCGTGGGTTCACTACTGTCCAGCAATCGCCGTTCAAACAATTGCCGCGCGGACCCGTTCAGTGGGATTCTCAGGCGCTCGAACTCCCCCTGCAGCTGCGACCGTTTCAATGAACTTTGAATGTCATTCGTCTGCAGTGCTGTGTCCAGTTCCGACCGTTGCTGTTGATACCATTCTGCCCGCTCAGCGAAGCTGATGTGGTGTTGCCAGACGCCAAGCGCCGCCATACCCACACCCAGACCAATGACCAACGCAACAATTGACTGCAGCGACTTCTGCTGGCGCAAGCTGCAGACGATGGTCAGAAAGACGGCAACGATACCAGACCACTCGAAGGCCAGATTCAACGCGGCTCTCCGGTCACCGTGAACGCGAAAAACGTTCCAGGTTGATAACCAGAATCCCACCAGCAACAGAACCACGGAAACTGTTCCGGCCAGTTGGGTGCGACTATACGTGACGTTGTCCGTAGTACGGTGATGACGCAGTTTCAAGATGACGGCCACCAGCGCAGTGCCGAGCCACAGGACAGTCAGATGAAGTCCATCACCATTGATCGCACCTTCCGATGGCCAGAGTACGCTGGCCGTCATCATCATGCTGAACAGTATGACGACGGAGTTTCTCATGTGGAGCGGAATCTGAAAGGGCGTGGCGGGAAATTTATCTGCGTATTGTCAGTGTACGGAAGGTTGTCTGGCGAAAGATTTCATTCGTTCATGGAACGACAGGGTACTTCCGGATTACTGCAAAACGTTCATTTGTAAGTACCCGGTTGTGGCCATCACAAATCAGGAAAGTGTCTCGTGCGATTCGTCAGGCGAAGCCTTTTCTTCTGTCATCCGATCAGGCGTTTCACAAAGGACGTCGGTGATGGAACGGCGACCGACGGTTTCCAGAATCGACACGATGGACAGGACACAGCAGATCAGGGCGATGATCAACCATGCCCCGGTCCAGTCAGCGACCTTGTACAGCAACAGGCCGCCCAGCCCCGTCATCAAAGTGGCCAGATGAATGGTGAGAACTGCTCGAGCCGGTCGCAATCCCAGTTCCACCAGCCGGTGTGAGAAATGGCTTTTGTCACCGTGAAACGGGCTGCGTCCATCATTCAGCCGAATCAGAATGACTGTCACAAAATCGTAGAGTGGAACAGCAAGGATACATAGCGGGGCAAGAATGACGTGCCGGCTGCCAGAGGTTTCGAACTGATAGAACGTTCCGCTCACTGTCAGTGTTGCCAACAGAAAACCGATCAGATTACTGCCGCTGTCCCCCATGAAGATGGATGCGGGCGGACGGTTCCACCACAGAAAACCGCTTAGTGACCCCGCCAGCAGCAGCAACCCAAACGCCACCGCCCAATGTGGTTGCGGAACCATCAACAGCAGAATCCCACCCGACAGCAGGCTGGCGATGACTCCAATGCCCGCCGACAGTCCGTCCATGTTGTCCAGAAAGTTCATCGCGTTCGTCAGCACCATGATCCATAACATCGTGATCATAATGCCAATCCAGGGTTGCGCAACAAACACTGTTGCGCGCACTCCCGCCTGCGTCACGCCGAACGCCACCAGCACCTGAACGCCAAGTCGAAGTCGCCATGAAAGGTTCCAGCGATCATCGGCCAGGCCCATCGCGAACAGTACAACGGATCCGGCGATAATCCCCAGCGTCTGCCGCCGCAGACCAGCATCGTTGCCGATGCTGGTTCGAAGTTCTTCAGGAGCCGAAGATACGTATCCGACAAGGCTGCCCCCGAAGGCCACAAGGAGTACCGGCACCAGCAAACCAAGGAACACCGCGATCCCGCCGCCCATGGGCGTCGGCGTCACATGGACTTTTCGGAGACCCGGTTGATCGACCAGACCCAGACCTGGAGCCAGCCTGCGAATCAGCGGCGTCGACAGTAGTGACGTGATAAATGCGGCACCAAATCCTGCCGCGGCAAACGTGAACATAACTCTGCTTTCGAATCGCCTCTACGCAACGTTGTGCTTTGAAATCCGAGATCTCTGATCCTCAATTCGAAAACAGAAATCACACTATTCGGAATTCGTCTGCCTGCTGCAGCATGGCCGTAACAGGATTCGAGCCGCGTTCTGCGGTCAACTCCAGCGGTCCCTGGGAAACGACAGGTCTGTTTCCATGGACCGCCGCAAAGGTGGGTGCGAAACGGATCATTGTCGTTCTCAGAGACTCTGATAACTGTCCGCCCCTCAACGCGAATTCGAGCCACCGCTCGGAACGGAGAAGCTGCTGCCGCTGGTTCGTCCAGACATGTGCGCCAAACACCGCAAAGTCATAGGAAAACATCACAATCGATGACTCGATTGTAACTTCCATCCATACGCGGCATCCCGGACATTTGAAAAGGTCAAACTGGTCTTCACCGACATTCTGCGGTCATTAGTCACACTAGGTCGTTGTAACTTTGGCCATGGTCCTGCGGCATATGAAGGTTCGATTGCAGAAAACGCCCCTGTCTTCTCCGCCGAATTGTAGTTTTTGGCAGTGTCGAACAGGTGGAGTGAGGGGCGTGGCGACAACTGCAAGGTGTTGTATGTAAAAGAGTTATGGTCAATGTTCAGATATTTGAGCATCTTGGGCGCGACACTTGCCAATACTTGTCATCAGAACGAGACACGAGTCGTTCAGCAAGAATCAAATTGAAAAGGAGAAGAGCCATGAGAACTCAGATTACTCCAAAAATAATTCGCCGACTTGTCGCTGCTGATGGCTATATGGAACTCAATATGCCTGGCAGAGCGATCGTGGAACTGGAAAAGGTCGAGCACGCTGGTCCGCTGGAAGGTCCACGTCGGCTGCTGATGGGGATCGCTCTCAAACGTTCCGGCGACGAACAGCAGGCGATTCCACATCTCGAAACCGCCGCCCGCATGATGCCATCTCCGGTGCGACGGTTTGCCTGGAGCGAACTATCGAGCTGCTACCGTAGTATGGGCAACGAAGAACTGGCAGATCTTGCCGAAAAACTCGGTGGTGAAAGTGACTATGAACTGCGGATCGCCCTGCCCTCAGCGGAGTTGACAATCTCATCGACCGAGACTTTTCCCGAACTGATCTGACGTAAACACATACACAGCAAGCACTCACGCCAAATTTTTTCCTGAGGATCCCGTTCACGACCGGGATCCTTTTTTAATGCGCGGTGTTTCGAGCCCACGTCGGACGCCGAAGATCATATTGGCTCGGTTGTGCCGCCGAAGTAACTTACGCGGCTTGAAGTAACTGTACCTTCGTTCGATGGATCGAACATATGAATAAATTGCACCAGGTGTCAGCGGCAGCATTGCTTGTTGTCGTGCTCTCCAGTGGTTGTCGAGGTCGACAACATGCGCACGTTCTTGCCACGACTGATCAGGATATGGTCGGCAGCCACGAGGCGGGTGCCGAAACGTGGAAGCCGCTGATCGATGAGTCGGTCGCTCGCATGCTGGGCCGGGCCTGCAGTGATGTCAGGACCGTGTCCTTCACCGAATCGAACGGTCAGCCGGTACGTAACGTCTGCTTTGTGGGCGTCGAAAACCGCAGCATCGAAGGGATTGGTGATTTCCGTGAGCAGATCTACGAACACATCGATGCGTTGATCGGACAGTCCGACCAATTCCGTATGATCAGTCGTCGTTACGTCGAGGCCGCGATGGCGGAATGCCGCTGTCGTCCGGACGTACTCGTGCTGCCGGAAAAGCAACGTCAACTGCAGGCGGTTCTGGAACGAACCGACCAGCCGTTTGACTATCTACTGTTCGCTCAGATCACGTCCGGAACGACACGCAGCAACAAGAGCTACCAGCGCGACTACGTGTTGACTCTGGAACTGCTGGATATTCACTCCGGCGAATCACTGAAGGAACGCGCGACGCTGCGGAAGGGCTATCACAAATCAAAGCTTGGTGAATTGCGGCACTACGGAAAATAGGGCCTCGTTAACGGCTTCGGTTCGGCCTCAACACTGTTCGGTTCTGGTGAATCTGGCCCCGGGGGCCATGTGTACTCTGATGGTGTTGTGATGTTGAAAAGTGTACTTGATCACTCTGCCGCACGTGTCACCGTGCGAGTTCTGGATGGCCCGCGTTCCATGCGATTTTACGTCCCCTTCTCATCCTGCTGTGCAGGCATCTTTTGTCTGGTGCTGTTGTTGTGTTGTGGTTGCAGGACAGCCACCAGGCATCAATTGGCCGCTATCGCCCGCGTCGATAGAGGCACTCCGGAAGACGCGTTGGCGGAGTTTGACAAAGCTGCGGCAGCACGGGGGGCTGACAGGGAGGTTATCGCGCTTGATCGCGCCCTGGCAGTTCTGATGACCGGTCAACCAACCGCGGCAGAGGCATCGTTTCGAGAGACTCGCAAGCGTCTGGATTTTCTGCGGCAGAAGGATCTGCGGGAACAGACGACGGCCATGATGACTGATGACAAAGCCGTGGCATGGTCGGGCCGCGAGTTTGAACAGAGGATGATTGACAATCTGTTGATTCTGTCGAGCCTGCTTGGCAACCAGCAGGACGCATTCGCATACGCCGGTCAGGCGACGGAAAAACTCGCAGCGGACCGTCAGGAACTTGCCGCCTCGAAGCCCGAGCCTGACGTAATTATCGTCCGGCACTCTGAAGAAGATCAGGCGGCCACAGCACCGTCACGGTTTTCCGCGAATGCCTTGTCAGCCTACCTGAATGCTGCAATCCGTTCCGAGAATCCAATGGACGCGGACCTGACTCAACGAGCCATCCAGCAGGTCGGGTACTGGTCGTCGCCGGACAGCGATGTTGCAAACAACCAGCCGCCACCAATCGTCAACGCCAGTTTTGGGACGAACAGTCAGCAGGGAAACGGCGTTGTGCACATTATTACTTTTACCGGTCGCATTACGGATTGGCTGCCCGAACCGGCGGCTCCGACTTCGGCGGCACTGCTGATTGCGGATCAGATTCTTAGTGCCGTGGGTGATCACACGTTGCCGCCCACCGTGGCACCTGTGCAGATTGCAAACCCGGCCATACGTGTCAGTACGCATCCGCTGACAACCGTTGTCCGGGGCGGGCAGGAAGGGCCAACGTCTCTTCGCAGCCGTGTGCTGGTGGATCTGAATCAGGCCGCGTGGGATTCATACGAAGCTGATCGCAACAATCAGATTGCGCGAGCCGTTTCACGACGAATCATTAAGAAGGGAGCTGTGTACGCAGCGAAAGACCAGATGTCTGTGGCCGGCGGTTCAGGCACGGACCTGCTGATGAATCTCGGCGGCATCGCCTGGGAAGCTCTGGAGAAGCCCGACACACGGCATCTGCATCTGTTGCCCGAGCGAATCGAAGTCGTGCAGCTCGAACTACCCGCGGGCGATCATACGTTGGAAGTTTCATCGGTTACGAAAGGCGGCAAGTCGATGGAGCCACCACCGGGGACAGAATGGCAGCAGGTTCCGGTCCGCGTCGAAGACGGCCGCAACACTTTCGTCCTTTGTTTTCGCTCTCAGCGATCCACGGTCAGCACGGTAGTGAGCAACCAACCACCGTAGGCCGATGTCTTCGATATCAGAATCAACCGCGACATGGATACTTCGGTCGCATCCTGTTGATGGATCGGCGTCTGCAGAAGTCAGGCACGAAACCGACCGGTTGTCCGCACTGTCGTTCCGGTCCCAGCGGCAGTTCAGTTAACAATCGTGCCGGTGACGTTCAGACGCAACAGTTCTTCACGGCCATTGATCTTCACGATCAGTTGTTCAGAGAATCTTCCTGGGCGATTCGGAGCGACGAATTCGATCGGGACGGAGTGGATTTTTCGTGCGTCCTTGCTGATCGCAGCTTTGAAGCAGTCGGCCATGCCTTCACAATTGACAGAGTCAATGGTGAAAGGTGTCTTGCCTCTGACAACGATCTGCCTGGTTGCCGTTTTTCCGGCCGGGACAACGCCAACATCGATCACCCCGGGAACGATTGTAAATTCGGACGCCACATGGCCATCCACCATCAACGGCACATAAGGATTCGTACGGTCGTTGGTGATGATTGTCACGCGGTCGCGGATACGCCCCACATTTGCGTTGCCGCTTAATGTTAACGTCAGCCTGAACCTGACCAGACCCGCTGAGTGTTGAGGAGCGCTGAGGGTTGCCTTTATGTCTTTGTTGCCGAACTTGATATCGACAATATTCCAGTCAGCACGGCCGGCGTAAGCAATGTCAACAACAGCCGTGCCTTCGCTGCCGTTCTGGACTTCACCGAAATCCAGCAGGCCAGGAGAGATCACAACGTCGGTTCGAATGTACGCGGAAATCGGAATTCTCAGTTCAGCAAACCGTGGGCTGTCAAACACGATGATCAGGTTTGAGTCTTTTCGCCGGCTGAACTTCTGAGTATTCATCTGCACTTCAACGTACGTCGATTCGCCCGGCTGAAGTGTCTGCTTGCCGGTCGTTGCGGCGGAACACCCACAGGTCGTGCTGACGCTGGAAATGTGTACGACCCCGGGATACACATTCTTCACCTGGATCAGCTTCTTCGCCTCAGATCCTGTTGCGATGACCCCGAAGTCGATCTTTTTTGCGGCCACCATCTGCTGAGCCCATGGATCTGCTGACGCACCGTCAGCGGCGATCACCAGGGTCAGAACGACAAAGATTGAGTGTTTGAAATTCCTCATTTCAGGATCCACATCTGTTGAAGTGCTACGTGAATAAGTCACCGAAACATGGGTCCCCGTGTTCTTTGTAACACGAAAAACCATTGGGTCGTCTATGTTTCAGCGAGGGACACGGCAGACGAATACGGCAGCAGTGAGAGGCGGGACCGACCCCATTTACGAGTCTGGATCGGCGAATGAACGCAAGGTACGTTAAACGCAACGCCAAAGCCTGTCAATCAGTGAGTATCAGGCCCCACAGTGTCGGAAAGGCAAGGAAAACTGTCTTACTTAGACCTGCGATGGGACGAGTTGCACAGGCGAAGATCCGACACACTGGTCAACCAATGTGTGACCCGCACTGTCCATGTTATCCATGAAGTTTGCGCTGGCGACGGACATCTTTCAGCTGTTTGACTTGTGTTGCGGCGACGTGCAATCTGGTGGGCCCGTTATTCCTGCGTGCACCTGCCCATTAGCTTCTTTCTGAACCGTATGTCGGCGGAAATTCCGACACTGCCTCCTGAAAAAGCGACACCCAGGCTTTGATCAGAGGGGCGATCACAGGCACGTTGGACTTCACAATTAATACCAGCGGCGCATACAGCATCTCAACAATGGCGCTGAACGTTGGCATGTCAAACCTCTTCACCATGAAAACTGCCGGGCCGGCGGTGATCACATAACTGATGAAGAATGCGACGCCGGAAAATGCGATGCTCAGGCGACGCTCGCGTTTTGTCGGTGGCGCTGCAGCACTGCGCGAAGCTGTGTCGGCACTGTCATTGGGACCATCAGCTGGGTTTGACATTTGATTGGTCCGGTATGTTTCCCGGCAACTAACCCCCAAGACAACGCAATCCTGATTTGCCGGACGGCGCGATGGCCCCGCCCGACTGGTCCCTGCGGAACACGACGAACGCCTGGAATTGGTCCGCAGCCGACCACGAACAGACCGTCAGTCCAGAAACCGGCTGCGTTCTTCCGGGGTCGGTAAACGACAGGATTCGCGTTTGCCGAACAGTCGGTAGCGAAGAGACGAGACGATTCGATAGCCGATGTCACGCAGCGGCCAGGGAATGAGCCACAACATGGCACCCAGTATACGCCAGCCGCCACCAATCCGCATCAGAATTCTGGCCAGGGCAGCGGACCGATAGTACAGCCGACCACGATTCGCGAAAACGAAGGTGTTAAGATCACGGCGGACGCTGTCGGGTACAAGATTCGCCGCTGTTTCTCCCTGCAGCGGAGCGAACTTCAACACGGCCCGACGGTCTTGCGACATTAGAAAGTTGACCGTGTGATTGCACAGCCCGCACACCCCATCGAAGAAAACGACGGCGTCCTGTTCGGTGTTTTTGTGGGTGCTGCTGCTCATGAAGTCTTGTGACACGAAATGGAAACTCAGATTAGAAACCGTCGAGCGACCACGATCGTAACAGGAGATTTGCACAGTTCGAAGGAACTCTTGTTTCATTGCGATAATCGTCGATTGTCGAATAAATCAATACGCGAAATGGTGGCGCGACAACAACAGCTTCAGAATTTGTGCTACGGCGCAGGTCTGACCCGGTCGGGGTGGACCATATGTCAGGAACGGGGCACGGCCTGAGAATGCCGCAAAACCATGCGGAATCAGGCTCTCTTTCGCATCGTCAGTGTTTTTGTGTGGTCAGTCTACAACCCGCAAGGAAGACGTCGTCGCAATGTTGCAGGCGAGGCTATCGGGCGGCAGGGGGCATGCCATTAGCTTGGCACGTTGAGGTGTTCCGGGTTACACTTCCCGATCACGGCAACGCCAGGACCGGCGATCTCATCCGGGAGATGCAATGACTGCGTCGGACAATTCGGCCAATTCCGCTCAGCGATCTCTCGTGTCGCCGTCGTTTGTCGGCTACCTGGTGATGAGTTTCCTGACGGCCGTCAACGACAATATGTTTCGTTGGCTGATCGTTCCGATTGCGAAATATCACTTCACCAGAGCCTCTGATCTCACGGACGCTCAGATTGAAGCCAATGAGGCCACGGTGCTGTCGCTGGGTCTGGGGTGCTTCATTCTGCCGTTCATTCTATTTGCTCCGTGGTCGGGGTGGGTCGCGGATCGCTTCAGCAAACGCAGTTCCACCATCTGGTTAAAGGTCGCCGAAGCTTTCATTATGGCGATAGGGCTGCTTTCCATCTGGCTGGGCAACCTGACCATCATGTACACGGTGTTGTTTCTGATGGGCACCCAAAGTGCTTTGTTAAGTACTGCGAAGTTCGGCATCATTCCGGAACTCGTCCCGCGAGAAAAACTGTCCGCCGCGAATGGACTGGCAGGGCTGGTCACGCTGATCGCTGTGATTGTCGGCACGGTCGCTGGCAACGAACTGTATGCAGCCACCGGCCCCGATGGCCTCAGCAGACTCTGGATTTCTGCCACCGCGTTGCTGGGCGTGGCCTGTGCCGGCATTGTCTCCAGCATCATGATCACTCACGTGACGCCGGCAAATCCCGGGATCCGCTTCCCGGCAAACCCGGTCACTGCATCCTGGCGAGACTTCAAACTTCTGATCAGCGACCGTCCGATCCTGAGAGTCAGCCTGGGCATCGCATTTTTCTGGTCACTGGCGTCGTTGGCTCAGCTGAACATCGATACGTTCGTGATCCAAAAACTGAGGATGAGCCAGCCTGATGTTGGCAAATACCTGGCGGTTCTGTCGGTTGGAGTGGGAATCGGCAGCGTGCTGGCTGGGTTCTGGTCAGGTGGTCGAGTCGAATTGGGGATGGTGCCGCTGGGCGCGGTGATGATGGCCGCTGCGTGCCTGCTGGCTTTCCTGTGCGGTGACTCGTGGTGGCTGTTTGGAATATCGCTCGTTATGATCGGCATGGGCGGCGGCCTGTTCAATGTGCCACTGAATGCCTACGTGCAGGACCGCAGTCCGCATGAATCGCTGGGTGCCATCCTGGCCGCCGGACATCAGCTGACGGCCGTCGGCATTCTGATGGTGTCCGGTCTGTTTCCTTTTCTGCGAAATGGCATGGGGTGCACGGCCGACCAGATCTTTTTGATTGCCGGTCTGGGTACGTTGCCCATTGTTGTGTACGTCGTCTGGCTGATTCCTCAGGCGACGATTCGATTTCTGGTGTGGTTGCTTAGTCGCACGGTCTACCGAGTACGCACCCATGGCGTGGAGAATATCCCGGAACGGGGGCCTGCGTTACTGGTGGCGAACCACGTCACATGGATTGACGGTGTGTTGATTCTGCTGGCAAGTTCGCGCCCGATCCGCATGATCGCCTACGCAGATTACGTCAAGGGGGGCGTGATTGGCTGGTTGTCGAAGTTGTTTCAGATCATTCCCATCAAGAGCGGCGAGGGGCCCAAAGCACTGGTCAAGTCACTCAACATGGCCCGTGATGCTCTTAAGAACGGAGAACTTGTCTGTATCTTTGCGGAAGGTCAGATCTCACGCACGGGCGAACTGCTGAAGTTTGAACGTGGGATGATCAAAATCCTGAAAGGCACAGACGCGCCGGTCCTTCCCGTTTATCTGGACGAGCTCTGGGGCAGCATTTTCAGCTACCACGGCGGAAAGTTCTTTTGGAAGAAGCCTAAGCACTGGCCCTATCCAGTGACGATTAATTTTGGAACACTGATGCCGCACAAAGACGTGACCGATGCCGATGCTGTGCGGCAGGACGTGCTGGACCTCAAGGACGAATCTGCCAGACGCAGAAAGGACCGCAGTATGATTCCCGCTCTTCGCTTTATTCGTCAGTGCCGCCTGGCATGGCGGCGCACCAAAGTCGCCGATTCTGCCGGCACGGATTTGACGGGCGGCAGACTGCTTACGGGTGCTCTGGCTTTTCGCAAGCTGCTGACGGATTCTGTGTTGCCACCCGACGACAAAATGGTTGGCTTGTTATTGCCACCGTCCGCAGGAGGAGCTGTCGCTAACCTGGCCGTTAGTTTGGCCGGCAAAGTCAGTGTCAATCTGAACTACACTCTGACGGATGACGTGGTTAACTTCTGCATCAAAGATGCGGGCATCAAACGCATTATCACCAGCAGAAAGTTCATGGAAAAACGTCCCATGCAGCTGGATGCTGAGCTGGTGTACATGGAGGACCTGAAGGAGCAGATTGGTGGACTGGCGAAAGTGAAAGCGATGGCCGTCGCCAGATTCATGCCGCTGGGCATGCTGACAAAAAAACTCGGCCTGCAGAACGCGAAACCAGACGACCTGATGACAATCATCTTTACGTCCGGGTCGACCGGTGAGCCCAAGGGCGTGATGCTGTCGAACAACAATATTAACTCCAACCTTGATGCGGCCAGCCAGATGCTGCATCTGGACGGCAACGATGTTATCCTGGGCGTGCTGCCGTTCTTTCATTCCTTTGGTTTTACCGTCTGCATGTGGTTGCCCTTCTGCATGGATCCGGGCGCGGTTTATCACTTTAACCCACTGGATTCCCGAATGGTGGGCCGATTGATCGAAAAGCATAAGGTCACCATCATTGCAGCGACGCCAACGTTCCTGAAGTCGTACATGAAACGTTGCAGCACAGATCAAATGAAGACGGTGGACCTGGCGCTGCTGGGGGCGGAAAAAATGCCGCCGGAATTGCGGGTTGCCTGGAAAGAAAAATACGGCTTCGAACCAACAGAAGCATACGGGACGACCGAACTGTCACCTGCCGCCGCACTGAACGTTCCGGACAACCGATCCGGTCGCAGCGGTGCAGATTCGGCCACACGGCACGGCACGGTTGGTCAGGCCATCCCGGGTTCGGAAGCCGCCATCTTTCATCCGGACACGGGAGAGAGACTTGGACTGTATGAAGAAGGCCTGCTGCACATCAAGGGTCCCAACGTGATGCTGGGCTATTTGAATCGTGCCGAAAAGACGGCCGAAGTGCTGAAGGACGGCTGGTACAACACTGGAGACATCGCAAAGATCGACGACGACGGGTTCATCGAAATCACCGGTCGCCAGAGTCGGTTCTCCAAGATCGGTGGTGAAATGGTGCCGCACATCCGCATCGAACAGGAACTGACTCGCATCATCGACGACGATCTGACCGACGAACCGGAAATTCTGTGTGCGGTCACCGCCGTGCCCGACGCGAAAAAAGGTGAACGCCTGATCGTACTGCATAAGCCTTTCACGAAACCTCTGCGTCAGGTCCTGGACGAGTTACAACAGGCTGGCCTGCCCAATCTGTGGATTCCGTCCACAGACAGTTTTCTGGAAATGGAAAACATTCCGCTGCTGGGGACGGGCAAACTGGATCTGAAGGCGGTGAAGGATGTCGCGATGAAGAAATTCGGGTAGGTCCGTTTCAGCGAATCTCACACTGGACGCGGCTGTCCTGGTAATACACATTCATGACCTTAAGGTCCTGCCATGCCGTCAGTGGGTTTGAATCGCGTGAGATCAGCCGCCATGCGGTCTGCACAGCCGCTCGTACGGCGGCGATGTAACGTTATTATCGGTGTCGAATCACAGGTTCGCTCCTGTCGCGTGAAACAGCCCTGCAAACCCACAAGGATGGGCTGGTATTTGGCCGACGATCGAGAATAATAGTCGTTCCCACCGTTTCACAGGTCTTACCCCTCGGACCTGTCCCTCCCTCCACTTAGCACTGTGCCATGCGCTCGCCCACAGCAAACCGACGTACGTTTCTGAAGGCCGCAGGTGTCTGCGTCGCCCTGCCCACACTTGAGTCTTTACTGCGGGTTGCAGCTGCTGCCGAAAACACGGCTCCGCCTCGCCGGATGGTTTGTGTGGGCAATGAGTTCGGGATGTACGGCGAGGCCTTCTGGCCAAAGACGTTCGGTGCGGACTACGAAACGACAACACTGTTGCAGCCGCTGGCTGCACACCGCAGCGATCTGACACTTTTTTCGCACCTTGATCACGGACACAAAGGCGGCCACTTTGCGGTTCACACTTTTTTGACCGGTGTGAAAGCCGCTGAAGCGAAGGCCATGCCGGAAGGTGGCATCAGCCTTGATCAGCGTGCGGCCGAATTTGTCGGTTCGCGAACCCGGTTTCCATCATTGACGATCGGGTCCGCCGACGGTCTGCACGGTGGCTGTCAAATGAGCTGGACGCGCACGGGCACGCGAGTTCCCCCCATCTCAGGTCCCCGCGAACTGTTCCGTGCGTTGTTTGTGGAAAACAACGCAGACGCAAAACGCAAAGCTGAGGACCGGATTCAGTTGCAGGGATCAATTCTGGACGCCGTTCTGGGTGATGCCAGGTCGCTGAAGAAACGAGTCAGCAGGGACGACGGACGGAAGGTGGACGAATACCTTTCATCCGTACGAGCGGTCGAAACGAAGCTTGAACTTGATCGGCACTGGCTGAAGATTGCGAAGCCGAAAACAGAAATGTCCGAACCGGAAAACCTCGGACTGGCACCCGACCTGCCTGCGATCTACGACCTTGTCGCGCTGGCGCTGCAAACGGATTCCACTCGAGTCGCGACGCTGGAAATCGGCGGCAGTTTTGCGGCATCAGACATCGGCATTCGCAAGGGGTACCACGGCCTGTCGCATCACGGCAAGGACGAGGAAAATATCAAATTGCTGGTGCAGATCGAACTGTATCAGATGGAACAGTTTGCTCGGTTTCTGGACAAACTAAAGTCGATCCACGAACCCCATAGCGACGGTACCTTGCTCGACAGCACAATGGCAATGCTGGGCAGCGGTATGGGCAACGCCAATTCGCATACCAACAACGACCTGCCGATTGTTCT
Source organism: Fuerstiella sp. (assembly GCA_039831575.1). Taxonomy (GTDB): domain Bacteria; phylum Planctomycetota; class Planctomycetia; order Planctomycetales; family Planctomycetaceae; genus Fuerstiella. The sequence continues at coordinate 58,224 of JBDONA010001078.1, forward strand.
GGCCGGTGGTGGTTTCCGACACGGTGAACACAAGCAGCATCCGAGAGAAAGCAACAGACGAATTCCTTTGTGCAATCTTTATGCTTCAATGTTGCAGCGATTCGGCGTTGAGACGGACAGGTTCAGCACCGGCACCGGCACATTGACCGGTCTGGAGTGGGCGTGAAAATGTTGTCGCTTCGATGTTCTGCGATGCTCGTTTCCGGAGCGGCGCCAGGTCGCAGCAGAAATCTGCGATGTTCTCTTTGGCTGTTCGGGACGACACTGGCACTTGCGACCTGCGGCAGTGCTTACGCAGTCGACGACGCACCCACGCCATCCTCATCGTCCTTCGCTGACACCGTGCAGCCATTCCTTGCCACGTATTGCCAGAAGTGTCACGGCAAGGAAAAGCAAAAAGGCGAGCGGCGATTTGACCGGCTGTCTTCGCATCTCAGTAGCGACAACGATCTGGTCGACTATCAGGATATTCTTGATCAGCTGAATCTCGGCGAAATGCCGCCCAAGGAGGCGAAGCAACCGTCTGATGAAGAGCGACGAAAGGTTGTCACCCGGCTGACGAGCCACATCGACCGCTTCCATCAGACGATGAAGGCAAACGCCGGAACGACCGTCCTGCGGCGGCTGAATTCACGCGAGTACCGGAACACTGTACGGGATTTGTTGCACCTGAACATGACGATGTTCGATCCCACGCAGGCGTTTCCTCGCGACCAGACAACAGAACACCTGGACAACGTCGGCGAAACACTCGTGACGTCCGGATACCTGCTGGCTCAGTACCTCGACGCGGCTGAGCAGGTCGTTGACAAAGCGATGTTTCCGCTGGAACAGCCAATGGTGCAGAAATGGGTCTTTAAAGACGGCTTTCGGCAGCAACCGGAGATCGACAAGGTCCATAGTAAAACGAACGGGTTTGAGCACATGACGCTGTACGACGTCGTCGGTGCCGACAAACATGAAGGTGCATACGGACCGATTCATGCGTTCGCGGAAGGCGTTCCCTTTGATGGGCATTATCAGCTGCGAATCAAGGCGGAAGCCCTGCACCGATTGAATCCGTACGACCCGACGTTTCTGGGCACTGATCCTGATGAACCTCTGCGTCTGGGGATCGTTGCCGGAAATCGCCTGGTGGGTGCGTTGCACAAGCCGCAGCCCATTGAACCGTTGCTGGCCGAAATCGATCTGGCTGACGAATCCAGGTGGTACACCGTCCGGATCTGGCTGGACGCCGGGTTCACTCCGCGGTTTACGTTTCGCAACGGTCTGATGGATGCTCGTAATTTGTGGTCGCGGGTCCAGAAAAAGTACCCTGACCTGTTTCCAAAGCCAAAGAGCAAAGGCATCGTGGAAGCTCGCTTCAACGCAATCAAGTATGGAGAACTGCCACAGATTCATATTCACGAAATTGAAATCGAAGGCCCGTTCCACGATGAATGGCCGACTGCCGGTCAGCGTGCCATTCTGGGGGACGACTGGAATCGTGCGGTGCAGTCGGGTTCACTTTCGACCGAACAAATGAGGGGACATCTCACACGATTCGCGTCCACAGCGTACCGCCGTCGTGCGCAGCCGGAAGAAATCGACCGCATCATGGATGTGATCGTCTACCGTCAGAAACAGGGCAGCTCGGCGATTGAAGCTTTTGGCGACGGCTTGAAGACCGTGCTGTGTTCGCCCGAATTTCTGTACCTTGAACCATTCCACAGAGACGTTCTGCACGACGAAGAGAAACCGACCGGCGAAGCTTTACCAGGCAGCGAAGCTGTACCGACCGGCGAAGCCGGACTGGCATCGCGGCTGTCGTATTTTCTGTGGGCTTCGATGCCGGATGCAGAGCTGCGGCAGCTTGCTCAGGATAACATGCTGAATCAGCCTGAGGTGCTGACGGCACAGGTTGAACGCATGTTGAACGATCCGCGATCAGACGCTTTTGTTCAGGGTTTTCTGGACAGCTGGCTGACGATGCGGGACCTCGGTTCTATGCCGCCGGACCGCGGCAACTTTTCTGCCTTCTATCACTACGATCTCGATTCTGCGATGCGGCTGGAAACCTTTCTGTTTGCGCGATACCTGACCGATCAGAATCTCAGTGTGACCAATTTTCTGAATTCTGACTTCACCTTCGTCAACAAGCCGCTGGCAAGACACTACGGCATTCAGCCGCCCGCGAAACCAGGCTTCCAATTCGTGAGGTTAAGCGACCCGCGCCGTGGCGGATTGCTTGGTCAGGCCAGCATCCTGACGCTGACGGCCAACGGAATTGACACGTCGCCAGTCGTACGAGGCGTGTGGCTGCTGGAAAACATCCTCGGCACACCACCATCGCCACCGCCACCTGACGTGGAAGCACTTGATCCGGACATTCGTGGTGCCAAAACAATTCGTGATCAGTTGCGAAAACACCGTGATACGGCCACCTGTAACGACTGTCATCGAAAAATTGACCCCCTCGGATTTGCACTGGAGAACTTCGATCCGATTGGCCGATGGCGAACCGCGTATGGTCGACAGGGCAAAATTGACGCATCTGGTGAACTTCCGGGTGGGCAGCGATTCGACAATGTCGAAGGACTCAAGACAATTCTGCTGGAACGACGGGGGCAGTTTGCGAAAGCACTCACCGAAAAGCTGTTGGCCTATGCCATCGGTCGACATATTCATCCCTCGGACCGTCCACACACCGATCGCATCCTGCAGCAGTTAGATGCACAGGGAAACGGATTTCGCGATTTGATTCGGCTGGTTGTGATCAGCGAGCCATTTCGTTCACCGTAAAATGCAGAGACCCGGTCTCTCAATCCAACCCCACCTGTTTGCGAACCCCAAAACTGAAAGAACTGCTCAATGTCGTCGACAAACCAGCAACGTCGAGAATTCCTAAAGCAATCCACTGTAGCCGCCAGCGCGGCATTTTCGCCTTACTTCTTCTCAAGTCCGCAGACACTGGCCGACGAAACCAGGTCGCCCAATGACCGTTTTCGCATCGGTGTCATCGGCTCGGGCGGTATGGCGGGAGGAAACATGAATGCCGCCAAAGAATGGCTGGACGTTGTGGCCATTGCAGACGTCGACGAAGGTCGTCGGGAAAGTTTTTCCAACAGGTTTTCGGGTGGCAAAGCTGACACGTACAACGATTACCGCAAGGTCATTGAACGAGACGATGTGGATGTCATTCACGTCGCGACGCCAGATCACTGGCACACCAAGACTCTGGTTGAATCGATGCTCGCGGGCAAAGACGTGTACTGCGAAAAGCCGATGACACTGACAATCGACGAAGGCAAATTGATTCGCAGGGTCCAGCAGGAAACCGGTCGCATCGTGCAGGTCGGCACGCAGCAACGCAGTTCATTCAATCTGTTCGTCAAGGCGATGGCCATCGTTCAGGAAGGTCGTCTCGGACGGATTAAGAAGCTGGAAGTTTCCATCGGCGGAGCTCCGACCAGTCCGGCCCTGCCTGTCGCCGAAGTCCCTCAGGGGTTGGACTGGGAACGCTGGCTGGGACCGGCTCCGAAGGTTGACTACCGCTTTCTGCAACCGGAAGCGGCCGGCAAAAAGAGAAAGCCGCGTGCGCACACCAACGCTCACTACGAATTTCGCTGGTGGTACGAATATTCCGGCGGCAAGCTGACTGACTGGGGGGCTCATCACGTGGATATCGCGATGTGGGCATTGCGGCTGAACGGCCAGACAGACGGCCCGCTTTCGATCGGCGGCACAGCGAAGCACCCGGTCGAGTTTAAGGACGGATATGCGGTTCAGAAAGATCGCTATAACACGGCCAGCGAGTTCCGGTTCAGCGTGAAGTTCCCGGGTGACACCGAAATGATCATCAAGAACAACGACAACGGAATCCTGATCGAAGGCGACAAGGGCCGCATTTTTGTGAACCGAGGCAAACTGACCGGTGCTCCGGCGGAAGCACTCGAATCCAACCCACTCGCGGATGATGCGATCCCAAAGGCGTACAAAGGCCTTCCGATGGAGAATAACGACCGCAAAGGTCACTGGGCCAACTTCCTGAACTGCGTGAAGACACGACAGGAACCGATCTCGGACGTGCATTCACACATGGAAATGCTGAATGTCTGTCACCTCGCCGGTATTTCGGCTCGTTTTGGCCGTGAACTCAAATGGGACGCGAAGGCAGAGCAGATCATCGGCGACGATCAGGCCAACGCATTTCTGGGTCGGCCGTACCGCGAGGGCTACGAGATCGAGGTTTGACGAAACGACTGACGCACGAAGACGATAATTGAAAGCCCCGGTCTTTGAAAAAGACCGGGGCTTTTTCCACTTTACACCGTGCAGATACTGCGACGTCGAAAAATCACGCCTCCGGCAATCCAGAAAACGAAGGCCACGCCCAACAGAATACCAACGTCCGTGACCGGAAACTGTCCCGATTGAATCACGATCGCGGGACGGTAGTACTGCATCACGCTTAGAAACGATACTGTCTTCGCAGGATCCCAGAACTGAGCAACAAAGTTCAGCAGAAAGGACATCAGCAGGATGGCAAACATGATGCCCACTGCTCGACCGCGGCGGTCACTGCTGCAGGAGACCAGAAATGCCAGACCGCCGACGGCAAGGTAAACGGCCATCAGGTTTGCCATGACACCGAAAGTGGCGAAGGCGCCCGGTCGCATGTTGGGCTCCAGTGTCGACGATGCGAGCCAGTGTCCGCTGAAACCAACACTCAGAATAAAAAGGCCCGACAGAATCCAGCCGATTGTCTCAGTGAGATAAAGTTTCCATCGGGAAACCGGAAGCCCCAGTAAAAAGTCCACACTGCCGCGATCAATTTCGCCAGCCGGCATCCGCGAACAATACATCAGTTCGTGGGCCCACAGCAGAGACAGTACTGTCGGATGAACCCACAGAAACGCCTGCATCATCTGAGCTGTAAAAGCTTCACCGGGGTCCATTCCCAGTAGCGCTGTAATCAGCGGCTTAATGAACGGAAGTTTCTCAAACACTTTGTCGATGTCACCCAGCACTTTGGGCAGCAGTCCCGTAAGCAACGCCATGATCAGGGCCAGACCAATTCCGAGAAACAGGACGGGCCAGCGAACTTCCAGAAAGATCTTGCGCAACAGCCCTTTCATGGTTCCTCCGTTTCGGAAATCAGGCCGTCACCCTCCGGTTTCGTTACCTCTTCAGTAAAGCCATTCGTTGCGGATTCCTGAACAGGCCTGACGGAATCATGGTTGTAGTATTGACGAAACAGGAATTCCAGATTTGGTTTTCCGATGCTCAGGTCATAGATGGGCTGCGCTGCCGCCCACCGCGTCAGTTCAACTGCAGAGCCCGTTAACTGAACCTGCAACTTGTCTCCCGAACGACTCTGCACCGTCACAAAGTCGGGCACTGTAACGTCGTGGGCGATTGTAGCGGATTTGAACGTAACGACGGCCGTTCGTGGTGCCCTGCCCTTCAGCACAGCCAGTGATTCGTCAACGACGATTTGTCCGTCGCGAACAATGGCTACGCGGTCGCACAACGATTCCACTTCGCTCAACGTGTGGCTGGAAAAGAAAACCGTATGCCCCGCTGCAGCCAGCTCTCGCAGACAGTCCGCCAGTGTATCCTGCATCAAGGGGTCCAGCCCCGACGTTGGTTCATCCAATATCACCAGCTTTGGCCGGTGTGCAAGTGCCAGCACCAACGCCACTTTTTGCCGGTTGCCACGGGACATCTTTCGTACCGGTAAATCCAGTTCCATGCGAAATCGCTCAGCCAGCAGCATTCCGTCTGCGAGAATATCCCGGCCACGGATTTCACCGACAATCTGAAGTGCTTTGCGAGCCGTCAGCCAGGGGTATAAGCGGACATCACCCGCTACGTAGCCGACATCCTGTTTGATAGTGGCGCTATTGCCCCAGCAGTCCTGTCCCAATACTGTGGCAGTCCCCGATGACGCCTTCAAAAATCCCAGCAGCAGGCGAATTGTGGTTGACTTTCCTGCCCCGTTTGGTCCCAGAAAACCGAATATTTCACCAGCACGGACCCGCAAATCCACGTCGTCGACACCGCGACGATGG
>JBDONA010000907.1:0-3823 GCA_039831575.1 Fuerstiella sp.
TCGCCGATGGCGCGCTGTGGCCCACGGAACTCGACGCCCACACCGAAGCTGTTCCGACCGATGAATTCCCACTGGAACAACGAAAACAAAGTCACTGGGCCTGGCAACCGATTGGTAACCCGCAGCCGCCCACGGTGAACAGTCCCGACTGGTGTGCAGTGCCTGCCGATGCCTTTGTGCTGTCGCGTCTGGAACAAATCGAACTGCAACCGGCTGCAGATGCGGACCGACGGACTTTGATTCGACGATTGTACTTTGACATCATCGGTCTGCCACCATCCGTCGAGCAGGTGGAGGCCTTCGTCGAAGACAGCGCCCCTGATCAGGACGCCCTGCAGACCGTCGTGGATGAACTGTTACAGTCGCCTCACTTCGGTGAACGCTGGGGCCGTCACTGGCTGGACCTGGTGCGCTATGCCGAAACGCTTGGTCACGAATTCGATTATCCTCTGCACAACGCGTGGCGTTACCGAGACTACGTGATCCGGGCTTTCAATGCAGACGTGCCCTACAATCAATTCGTGCGAGAACACGTCGCCGGAGACCTGTTGCAGAATCCCCGCTTGCACCCGGCTGAAGAATTCAACGAGTCCATCATCGGCACGGGTTTTTGGTTTCTGGCTGAGGATAAACATGCTCCGGTTGACGTTCGCGGCGAGGAAGCCGGAAAAATCGACAACCAGATCGACGTTTTCTCCAGAACATTTCTGGCACTCACCGTCGCCTGTGCCCGTTGTCATGATCATAAGTTCGATGCGATTTCCACGAAGGATTATTACGCATTGGCGGGGTTCCTGCAGAGCTCTCGCCGACACACGGGCCTGCTTGATCCCGGCCGAAAAATCAGCCAGCGAGTCGACTCACTCCTAACGGCAAGCGCCGCTGCAGAACGCGAGGTGGAATCGTCAGCCGGTACGTATGACCAGGCCGGATTGCAAAAGTACGCGTCTGCTGCTGTGGAAGCAATCAGGGGGCAGCCGAAGGCGGACGTCACCGAATCTGCGCCCAGCGTTCTGTTTGAAGATTTTGAAGACGAATCGTTCGGCGCATGGAAAGCCAGTGGTGACGCTTTTGCAGACGGCACGTCCGACGCTTCTTTTGCCGGACAGTCGTTGTCCGGTTTTCAGGGCAAACGTCTGGCGAATTCTTGGCTTCGCAGCGACGGGCTGCAGGGTGACCTGATCTCTCCGGATTTTACCATCGAACATCCGCATATCTCTTTTCTGATTGGTGGAGGCAACCACATAGACCAGACGTGCATGAATCTGGTCATCGACGGAAAGGCGGTACGAACGGCGACAGGTAAGAACAGCGACAAAATGTTTCGTCACTCGTGGCACGTCGCCGAATTTATCGGCAGGTCCGCTCGCCTTGAGATCATTGATCACCACAAAGGCGGCTGGGGCCATGTCGACATCGACCACATCGTCTTCAGTCGTCTGTCGGACATGGGGCCGCGTCGCGACATAGCAGTCGTGGCAAAAGAACGAGACTGTGACCCGGGAACACTGAACCGGTGGGTGCTGGCTTTGTTGAATAAGGACAACGCGGCTTTGACGACCACGCTGTCGCTGCCGGCTCGCCTGGCACAGGGCGAGATTGATCCGACGGCGACCGCGAGTCGGTGGCAGAATGAAGTGACTTCTGCAAGCCGGGCCACAACATCGGAGACCACTCTGTTTGCCGATTTGCGCAACGGTATGACCAGCGGCTGGTTCTCCAGCGGACAGGCCTTTGCCCATCACTCGGCAGAAACACAGCCCCTGTTTTCTTGGCACGGCGACGGACTTCATTTCGGCGACAGCACGGGTGTGACATCTTCATCGCTGTCTCCCGAACTGCGGGGCACTCTCAGCAGTCCGACGTTTGAATTGCAGCACCCGGAAATTCTGGTGCGCGTGGCCGGAGAAAGCTGCCGCATTCGTCTGGTGATCGACGGCTATGTCATGAACGAGTTCAGTGAGCTGCTGTTCGCGGGCGCGAAACAAAAGATTGATACAGGCGGCCGTTTTCAGTGGATCAGGCTTGCCGGTGACGTTCAACGCTATCAGGGACACCGTGTTCATCTGGAATTCCTTGACGAAGGCCACGGCTGGTTCACCGTGCAGGAAGTCCGCTTCGCTGACAAGGCCGGAGCCGCACCGCCCAAAGACTCACCCAATCCCCTGAACACATCGATCGGCGCGAACGGCAACGTCGGCACGACTGCTGTCGCAAATGATGTGGACAGCATCCTTTCCGTCTGGGCGGCGGCGGCATCTGCAGACACCAACGCCGCCCGTGCTGTTATCATCGATAACAACCTGGCCGAAACCTCATCCAATTGGACGGCCATCGAAGATGGCTGGGCGAAACTGGCGACAGGAATTCCGGCGCCCCTGCAGGTGATCGCCATGACCGATGGAACGCCGGAGAACGAGCACATTTTTATTCGAGGCAGCCATTTGAATCTTGGTGAGATCGCCGAGCGAAGAATTCTGACAGCGCTGCACCGTGCCGATGATCAGCCGTTGGTTTCAGGAAGCGGCCGACTGGAACTGGCTGACCAGTTGATCGCTGCCGATAACCCATTGCTGGCCCGAGTGGCAGTTAACAGAATCTGGCATCACCTGTTCGGTGCCGGGATTGTCGAATCGACTGACAACTTCGGCATGCTGGGAACAGAACCCACGCACCCCCTACTGCTCGATTTTCTGGCGACGCAGTTTCGGGACAACGGCTGGTCGTTTAAGAGGTTGATTCGCACACTGGTTCTGTCGCGGACGTATCGGATGAGCAGCCAGCGATCGCCGGCAGGAGACCAACTGGATCCCGCCAATCAATTGTTGCATCGAGCACGAATTCGACGATTACAGGGCGAAGCCGTTCGAGACGCCATCCTGGCCGTATCCGGCCGCTTGGACCGGACTCTGTTCGGAAGTCCGGTGCCCGTGCATCTGACGCCCTTCATGGATGGGCGAGGTCGTCCGAAGAATGACGGGCCAGTGGACGGCAACGGACGTCGCAGCATCTACATTTCGGTCAATCGCAACTTTCTTTCTCCATTCATGCTGGCCTTCGACGTGCCGGCCCCGGTCACCACAACGGGCAAACGCGGGACCTCAAACGTGCCCGCGCAGGCGCTGATCATGCTCAACAACGAATTCGTGAATCAACAGGCCCACTTGTGGGCCGAACGATTGATGGCCGGACAGCCACAAGCACGAATGGCCGCCCTGCAGACCGCATGGCAGCAACTGTTCGGACGTCCTGCCACGGCCGCAGAACTGGCTCCGCTGCTGGAGTTCGCAAGGGCATCCGACTTAACTGCAGACGCGTCCGACGAAAGTATCGCGTTGTCTCCTGTAACACTCACGGAGATCTGTCACGTCCTGTTGAACTCAAAAGAATTTATTTTTCTTCACTAGAGCATTTTACTTTTTGTCGTAGCGGAAGCCGCCGGGGATTTCGACCTGTCACTGCCGAAATTCCAGGCGAATTCCGTTACTGAACGACCGCGTGATTTTGAAAACTGCTGTGTTGCTTTGTCCGAATTTAGTTCTTGGTGTCGCCCAGGAAAACGGGGTCGGGACCAAAAGCCGGAACGGCCCGAAGGGGGCTTTGCACTTTTGGTACCTGACCTCCTTTTTCGACGAATCACTGAGTTTCGTCTGAGTCCTTCTGCCTGTCAGCTACTCCTGCGCGATCCAGCCTGAGAACTGGGGTTAGAGCGCAGATTCGTTGTGTGAAACGATGTCTGAAAGCAAACCTCCAACTCCATAATCAAGCCTCGAAGAGGCACTCCCCGAGAAAAACAATGTTCAAATACAGTCTGAACTCCAGC
>JBDONA010000733.1:0-3818 GCA_039831575.1 Fuerstiella sp.
TGGACCTGCTGCCGGTTTTTGAACCGTATTCGTCAGACACAGTTGTTGTCAGCCCCTACGACGCCCATCCCAACGAGTTCGCGCACGAACTCGCAGAAGCAGCGATTCTGGAGTTTCTGGATACGCAGTTGTTCTCGGACGATGGTGAATGACTTGCGGAACGAGCAAACAATAAACACTTTGCCGTCCGACGAAACAGAACGACGGGCCGCTCAGCGCAACAACTCGCGGCGACATATGTTCGTCTGCGCCCTGATTTGCACGCTCGTTTTTCTGATCTACGGACAGACACTGTCGTTTGACTTTGTCATCCTGGACGACCTGACATATGTGGCAGAAAACCCCTTCGTCAACACGGGCGTCACCGGAAGAAATGTAGTGGCGGCGTTCAGTTCTGAAGTTGTCTCGAGCAAAGGAAACTGGATTCCGTTGGTTTGGCTCTCGCTGATGCTTGATGTGGAAATGTACGGAGACTGGGCGGGCGGATTTCATCTGACAAACGTAATCCTGCATTGTGCGAACGCGTTACTGTTATACGCCGGACTGCTTTCAATGACCCGTCGTTGGGTCGAGTCCGCCATCATTGCCGTTCTATTTGCGGTGCACCCGCTACACGTTGAATCCGTCGCGTGGGTGGCTGAGCGAAAGGATGTTCTCAGCACGTTTTTCGGATTCGCAGCAATCTGGGCGTATGGGCTTTATGCCACACGGTCACGCTCTTTCTATTATCTCATTTCTATGGCTGCATTTACGTGCAGCTTGCTGGCCAAGCAGACATTCGTAACCTTGCCATTCCTGTTGTTGCTGCTGGATTACTGGCCGTTGGGAAGATGCTTTCGCAATGATCTCTGCCGCAGCAGACCGTGCGACGCTGACGCAGACATGCCCCCGTCAATAAACGACACCAACAGCAATCGTCATGAGACCAAACGCCGAGTGCTGTACGAGAAGATCCCCTATCTGGTGTTGTCACTCATTTCCTGCGGGATTGTTCTCGTCGCGCAAACACACTCGATGATGCAGGGAGTAACTTTGTCATCAAGAGTTGGTAATGCGATCATTTCCTGTGCCCGTTACGCTGCAAAAACAGTCTGGCCGATGGGTATGAGTGTGTTCTATCCGCATCCTGGAAATGACATTGAACCGCTCGCGCTGGGGATCGCGACGGTGTTCGTCATCGGAGCATCTGTCGCGACCATCGTCGTGGCCCGTCGCGTGCCTTACGTGTTCACCGGGTGGTTTTGGTTTCTGGGGACGCTTGTTCCCATGATCGGCGTCATTCAGGTGGGCCGCCAGCAAATGGCCGACCGATACGCTTATCTGCCCATCAATGGATTGTTCCTGGTCCTGGTCTGGTCGCTGTCGGATTTGCGCAGCCGCCGGGTCCTGAGACGGTCGATCGTGCCTGCGTTCGCCGTTCTGGTGATATTGGCATCGACCCTGATCGCATGGCGTCAGACATCTCATTGGCGCAGCAGCGTGTCGCTCTTCGAACACGGATTGTCAGTGACCGACAGTAATGGCCAGTTACACGCATGGCTTGCACCGGCACTTTTCGCAGACGGCCGAACGGCGGAGGCATTTGAAAATTTTCAGCGTGCGGCGGAGTTCGAACCGCTGGACCATATTCTTTTCGAAAAGTGGGGTACGTGCCTGAGAGAAGCCGGCAGAACTGACGAGGCGATGGAAAAATATCGTCGATCGCTGAACAACAACCCTCGGCATGCACCGGCACATATTGGCCTGGGATTACTATATGAACGGAAGGGAAACATGGAACCAGCCACTGACCATTTTCGGGCGGCAGTCTCATCTGCCCCGACGTCGACCGTTGCGCATTATAATCTGGGTCGACGACTGCTGACGGCCGGTCAATTGAACGAAGCCATGACGCATTTCCAGACTGCGATTGAATTCAATCCGGACTACGCGATGGCTCACAGCAACCTTGGGTTGACATTTTACGTTCAGGGTCGACTTGAAGCCGCCGCTGACAGCTTCAGGACGGCCATTCGCATCGACCCATCTTTGCAGCAGGCCAGAGCTGCCCTGGCTGAGATTGAGACGGCACGACCGTAACTTGACAAGTTGCCGACACTGGATTTAATTTTCGGGCCAGATTAGAAATGAACTACTTCCAGGAGAAACTCAGTGATCGATAGGTCGATTCCTTTCCTGTGCGTCGCGATTTTCCTGCTGAGTATGTGTCAGACTCCGCCTGCACTCTCCATGGCAGTGGAACGATCGCAGCGTCCCAACATCGTCTTTGTCCTTGCCGACGATCTGGGCTGGGCTGACCTCGGGTGCTATGGAAACAGCTTCCACGAAACGCCGCACATCGATCAATTGGCCGCACAAGGCATACGGCTGACACAGGCCTATGCCGCAGCGCCGGTTTGTTCGCCGTATCGAGCAAGCCTGATGACCGGACAATACCCGGCACGACACGGAGTGCTGGATTATCTACGCCCGAATTCCGGCCGGCCGCTGTCCACCAATCACGTGACTTTGCCTGAAGTTCTGCAGCAGAACGGTTACGCAACGGGCATCATCGGAAAGTGGCACTTGTCCGGACACAAGTATCACGGAGCCGAACATGAAGTGCCTCCATCAGCTCACGGATTTGCAGAAGAGATCGGAACGCCGGTCAAAGGAGTCGGCAACGGGGCCAACTTTTTTCCCTATATATTTCGCACACAGCCCATCAGCTGGCTGCGATTTCCAGAACAACGACTCGCGCCAAACGAGTACCTGACGGATCGAATTAACCTTGAGGCGGTCGAATTCATCGAACGCCATCAGCACGAACCGTTTTTTCTATACGTCAGTCACTTTGCACCACATACGATCCTGAACGGAAAACCGGACCTTGTTGCCAGGTACCGCCGGAAGCATCCACCCGGCCTGAGTACTCGCAGCAAGTGTTATCTCTGTGAAGACGCGGGCCACACGAGAGATCACCTCAATCATTGGGCCGGAGATCACAATCCACACCTGGCCGCGATGCTGGAGAGTATCGACGATGGTGTCGGTATGATTGTGTCGCAACTGAAGACACTTGGCCTGGACGACAACACGCTTATCATCTTCACCAGCGACAACGGCGGTGAATCCAACGTCACGTCCAACGCTCCGCTGCGCGGTGGAAAAAGTGAACTCTACGAAGGTGGCATTCGAGTGCCGCTGATCGCTTCGTGGACAGGTCACCTGCCAGAAAACTCGGTCAGCTCACAGATCACGTCCAACGTTGACCTGTACCCAACACTGCTGGAAATTGCTGAGATTGCTCCCGTCGCGGAACAGAAACTTGATGGTCAATCGATTCTGAGTCAATTGAAAGTGCCTCATAAGCCGCAACGCCGCGAGCCGTTGTATTGGCATTACCCATTGGACCGACCGCACTTCCTGAACGGCCGTTCAGCTGGCGCAATTCGTGACGGCGACTGGAAACTGATCGAATTCTACGACACGGACGAAGTTGAACTGTATGCACTGCAGGACGACGTCGGTGAATCAAATAACGTGGCAGAAAAACACCCGATCAAGACCACTGAGCTGCACTCAAAGTTGATCACATGGCGAAATCAGCTGGGTGTCCGGAACCACGAGGGACCATTGATGGTCGAACCTCGCGGGCTGATTTTCGAGGACGCGTTCGAGCCAGGCACCGTCAGTGATCGTTGGTTTTTTCAAAAAGAGTGGTCAGTGGAGAATGGACGACTGGCTAGAAATGAAATCGTCGGGACCAACAAACGCATTTTCATCAGGAAGCCGCAGTTCAGGGACGCTCTGATCCGTTTTGATTTCAAAATGGGAAC
>JBDONA010000012.1:0-17096 GCA_039831575.1 Fuerstiella sp.
TGACTCAGGGCGGGAATCAGCGAGCCGATGGATCGACCGGCCAGCGCCGTTTGCAGGCCACGATCGTGTGCATGGTGCATCAGAACGGTTCCGCTGCCATCGGTCACATAAACGTTGGAGGCTGCGTGGGCCGTGGAATCGAGCAGGTATTCGAGGATTTGTTCGACATTGGACTCGATCGAGATTATGCCAAAAACTTCGCCTGAACTCTCGTCATAAATCGGCGTGGCGGCCAACAGAGTGAATCCGTTCGCTTCGCTGCTGACGCCTTCGTGTTCCAGAGAAGCGCTGTCAACCATGTAAACGTCGCCCGGGTTCAGGCTGAGAGTTGCTTCGAGATCGCCACGTTTCTCGTATTCGCCCAAACGCGTTTCAGGCAGCACGCGCACAAAACTGCCATCGGCACTGTGCCGTTCGACCCGCACGATCTCCTGCGCGGCATCGGCGACCGACGCGAAGGAAATTGACAGGTAATCCGGATTTGCAATCAGCAGACCGCGAAAGATGATTGCCAGCCGCTCGCGCCAGACACTTTTTTCATCCGTCGACTGTTCGTCCTTCCGGGCGTCGATGATTCCCTGGATCGGCGGTAAAGTCGCCATAAAACGGACATTCTTGCCCAAAGTCAGCGAGCGAGACTTCAAACGAATTTCCAGTTCGCGCCCCTCGGCTCGAATCGCGTCAAAGCGCGCGTCCTGTTCGGCCAGACCATTCTGGTGCGACACGATTCCCATCGTCACCGACGCGACCAACAGCACGGTCGTGAACGCGGCGACAGCCTGTGAAAGGCGAGCGTGCTGCTTCACCCACCGTTGCACGCGTTTGCTCCAGGGTTCCCGCCATGCAGAAACCGATTCGCCGACCGTCCAACGCTGCACGTCTTCCGCGAGATCAGACGCAGACGAGTAGCGCGCGTATCGCTTTCGTGCCAGAGCTTTCGCGCAAACAGCACTCAGTTCGGGAGGAACCGTCGGATTCACGTCCCTGGCGCTCGGCGTCGGGTCGTTCATGATCGCCGTCAGAAGTTCCGCGACCCTGCTGCGCGAACTGAGCGATCGATGAGTTTGTGCGTGAGGCGGGTCTCCGGTCAGAATCGCAAACAGAATGGCCCCCAGCCCGTACACATCCGTCCGTTCGTCGATTTCATCCACACGTCCGGCCGCCTGCTCCGGAGCCATGTACATCGGTGTCCCCATGACCTGCCCAGCCACGGTTCTATGCACCTGACTCTGATCGACCGACATGACGTCGATGATTTCGTCCTGCAGATCCGAATCACCAATTGTTTTCGCCAGGCCCCAGTCCAGCACAATCACCTGGCCGTAGCCGTCCAGCGCTACGTTTTCCGGTTTCAGATCGCGGTGTACGACGTTTCTGGAATGTGCATAGGCAATGGCCTGACAAACGCTGACAAACGCTGTCAGTAAATGGTGCAGCAGCATGGGATCGTGATCGCCGGCCTCGCGCCGTTCGTGATACTCGGCAATCGCGTCCTGCATGGTGTGTTTGCCCAGAAACCGCATCGTGTAAAACGTCTGACCGGTTTCGATGTCTTTGGCAAACTGATGGATCGGCACGATGCACGGGTGTTCCAGTCGCCCCGTCACGATCGCCTCGTGGCTGAAGCGGCTGACCGTGGCCGAATTTCCCTGCATCGCTTCGTTGACTTCCTTGAGCGCCACGTATCGTCGTAAACTGTTATCGCGCGCAAGCCACACGGTCCCCAGTCCCCCCTGACCCAGCTTTCTGATCAGCGTGTAATCTTCGCTGAATCGACGGGTCTGAGGCGCTCCGGCTGTGGCAGAGTTGGAACTTATGCCCAGCAACGTCGCTACGCGTCCGCTGGAATCAATCTGATCCAGTGACAGGGCGGTTGGATCAGCGACGTTTGAGTCTGCAACCAGGGTTTCTTCAAGCTCTGTCGTAATTCGATCCAGTCGTGTTTTTGTCTTCTGCTGCAGTCTCTGGTATTCCGCCTCAGAGATCACATGGGCACGAACAAGGTGCTCTCCCAGCGACTCAGTCCCGTGAATTGTCCAGTCCGCGATCGCGTGCTCTATTTGCTGCTCGTTCAGGACTTCCTGTTCCAGTAACAGGGCCGCAAAAGCGACGTCGTGTTCCTGCCGCGCGGCCAGGGAATCAGGAAACAACTGAGTGGCAGCGAACTCGGCGTCGGTCGATGCAGTCTCAGTCGATGCAGTCTCAGTCTGCGTCTCCAGTCGTTCCGCACGTTCGCGAGCAGCAAACAGTTTAAGAAACTCATCGTCGCCGTTTTTCGGATCATTCATAACTGGCTCGTTGCAATGATTGTGATCATACGCCGCCACAAATTACCAACGTGAACCGAACAGCGACGAGCACACGACAACCGGCCGCAGAGTTGCCGCTTCTTTGTTCCGCGTTACCCCCATAATGACGGTGAGCGGGCCCGTGATCAAGTTGTCGCTCGTGCATTCGTACGGCGTGAACTCCACACACACCTTAAGGACGATTGGGTTGGTTCTGTGACCTCGTGTTCGAATCAGCCGGCGGTCAACAGATGCAGCAACCTATGCGAGTGGCAGCCTTGATGGTGAGATCCAGCGCTCTAAGTGAATCGTTCGCCTGGACTTGCGTTTGCAAGAGGTAAGTCAAGAATGTGCCTGGCAAACGTCCACGTCGCGGCACTTCAGAATTTTTGAGATTCTTGCGTTAAATTTGGCGGGGAGCGGAAGCGATTACGTGAGGAGCAACGATGGCAGCAAGATCCACCCGGGAAAACGACACACCTGATCCGCATGAGACGTTCCTGCGGCTGTGGATGCAGCATGAGCCGCAGTTGCGCGCCTTTGTGCGGTCGTGTTGCCCGAATACTCAGGAAGTGGACGACGTGATGCAGGAAGTGAGCGTCGCCGCTTTGCGGAAGTTCTCGACGCTGGATGACCAATCGGCGTTCGGTCCATGGGCGTGCCTCATTGCCCGTTACGAATTGCTCACAGCTCGTCGGCGTTATGCAAGGGATCGACTGGTGCTGGCCGAAGACATCGTGGAACTGCTGGCCGAAGAAGGGGCCGAGGAGTTGCCCGTGCGACACCGGCAGCTGCGGGCGCTGGATCAGTGCATCGAAAAGTTGCCGCGTCAGCGACGCGAGCTGGCACTGGCGGCTTACGGCAACGACACAACGATTCGCGAGTTGGCCGCGCACCTTAAACGTACAGAAGGCTCGCTGTATCAACTGCTCGCACGTATCCGGAAGGAGTTGCATCGCTGCATGGAACGAGCGATCGCTGGAGCTGAATCATGAATGAAAATGAACTCAACCTGTTGCATCGATATCTGGACGGCGCGATCACTCCTGAGGAACTTGAACCGCTGGAGAATTTACTGCGCACCAACGCTCAGGCCCGCGCCACATTGCGGTCGCTGGCGACAATCGACGCCAAGTGGCAGCAGCTTGTGGTGGACGAGGCGGTTGCGTGGCGTAAGCTTCCAGCTTGCGATGAAGCCACAACAACGTCCGCAAGCTGGAAGCTGACGGCACTCTGGATGACGTTGACCGCTCTCACGGCTTCGCTGATCTTTGGCGCACTCGGTTGGTTTCGTGCTCCGGAAGAAGCCTCGACCGTAACTCAACGCGGCATTGCCAGAGTGATACGGATCGAAGGCGAAGGTCAGGCGGGCCAGGATCGGGTCGTCGTTGATGGGGCCGAACTGTTTGCCGGTGAAGATCTGGCCATGCAACAAGGGCTGATCGAACTGGTGTTTCGCGAAACCGGCGTGCATGTCATTGCGACGGCCCCGCTAAAGATGAAGCTGGACAGCAATCAACGTGTGTCACTACACGAGGGGCAGGTCAAGCTGGTCGTCCCGCCGCAGGGTGTGGGTTTTGTTGTGAATACTGCTCAGCACAAGTTCATCGATCTGGGGACGAGTTTTGTTGTCACGGTCAACTCGAAAGGTTCGGAGGTTTTAGTACTCGACGGGGAGATCGCCGTCGGTCAGCATACTGACAAGTCCGAAAACCTGATGATCGAAGGTGAATTCGCCAGGTTTGATCAAAACGGCAAACTCAAGAAGCGTTCAAATACTCGCATCAGTCTCGCAGTGCCGGAGCTTTCCCAACCGGTAACGAAACTGGCCACCAACTCACTCCGCGGGATGATTCTCGGTTACGAAGACACGTCTGCGATTACCAAAACCAACCGCAATGCTGATGTGATCGGACTGGCGCTGTTGCCGTTGATCCATTCAGGATTTCAGGATCGTACGTATCTGGAAACTTTGAAGCAGGGCGAGCCAGTCTGTTTCCGTGGCATCGCCGGAGCCTATCACGCATTCCCCGACCGTGCAGGCTTGGCGCCTTACTCACGCGAATTCGGTTGGATGGCGTGGTATCATGGGCAAGTCGTTCCGCCGCGGCCGGGTCGCTATCGCTTCTGGGGCTACGCGGACAATCACCTGCTTGTGGCGATCAACGGAAAGCCTGTCTTTGAGGGATCGCGGCATGACTCGTTCAAGACACTCGACATTCCGCGCACCAACAATCCTTCTTTGCCCTGCCTGATTGCGCGGGCCGGCTTCGCCTCCGGACCATGGGTCGAACTGAGTGGCGATCCTGTTGAACTCGATATCCTGTTTGGAGAAGTGGGCGGAAATACGACATCAGGCCTGCTGCTCGTCGAGCGGGAAGGTGACACTTACGAAGAGACGTTCTGGGGCCAGCCGAAATGGCCGCTCTTTCTGACCGAAACTCCGGGAGCCGCGGAGACTGTGGAGTTCGAGCGGTTGGTCAATCACCTGGAACAGAAGACGATGGGATCATTTTCGATAGCGGAAGACGCAATCTGGAAGCTGCGGAATTAGAATTCGTTAACGGCTAATACCTTGTCGAGAGAGCTTTTGTCATGAATACGCAATTCAATCGTCGTCATATTCTTCGTGGAACGGGAGCGCTGATTGCGCTGCCTGCGCTGGAGTCTATTGGCTTTCGCCGATTCGCGTCAGCAGCTTCTAAAGCACCAGCAATGCCACCCAGGCGGATGGTCTTCCTCGGTTTCGGTTTTGGAGTGACGCAGGAAACCTGGTTTCCAAACGTCGCGCAAACCGGAGCCGAATACGATCTGTCGCACGGCCTCGCACCGTTAGCGCGGCACAAGGCGGATTTCACGATTGTGCAGGGTTGCTCGAACGAGTTCAGCAACGAAGCTCACTGGGGCAGCACCTTCTGGCTCACCGGCGCGAATCGTTTTGCAGTTCCCGGACAGAACATGTCCAACAGCATCTCCGCCGATCAGGTGGCGGCTCAGCAGCTTGGGCAGGACACGCGTTTTGCATCGGTGCAGCTTGGCAGCCCTGATGCGAACGGATCTGGTCACGGCCCGGGGCTTTCGTTGGCCTGGGACCAGCGCGGAAAACCGATCGCAGGACTGGGCACGCCGGTGCAGGTGTTTCACAAGCTGTTCTCCGCCGACGATCTGCCGCTGGAGCAACGTCAGGCCGCCATTGCCGAACAACGCAGCGTGCTGGATGCTGTTCTGACAGAAGCAAAACGCGTGCAGCGCGGTCTCACGAAAACTGATACCGACAAGCTGGAGGAATACTTCCAGAGCATCCGCGATATCGAGACACGGCTGAGTAAGGATGAAGATTGGCTGACGGTCACCAAAGCAAAGCCACCCATCGACGAACCCGAGCCGGGGTTAAAGGGGCGAGAAGAAATCAGGGTGATGTATGACCTGATCGTTGCCGCCCTGCAAACCGACAGCACCCGGGTGATGACCTACCGCCAGCCCGTCCAGTCGCTCCTGCAAAGCATGGATATCAGTGTGGCTCCTCACAATATGAGCCACTACACGCCGGGCGAACGCATGGAAGCGTCCCAGCAACGCGACATCGCTCAGAGCAAGCTTTTGGCTGGTTTGATCGACAAGCTGAAGGCGACGAAGGAAGTCGACGGGTCAAGCCTGTTCGATCATGTGGCGCTGGCATACGGCTCGAACATTCGCTCAATTCACTACCTCGATAACTGCCCGACCGTACTCACCGGAGGCGGAGCCAACTTGAAACTCGGCCAGCATCTGGTTCTGCCGAAGGGCACGCCGCTGTGCAACGTGTGGCTGACAATGCTGCACGGAATCGGCCTGGATATCGAACGGCATGGCGACAGCACCGGCGTGGTGAAGGAGTTGCAGACTTGATGACCCAAAGTTCCTCGTTTACGCGTGTCGAAGTTGCGCATTTAGTCGCGAAGCGACGGCAGCACGTAGCCGTGGGCGTTAGCCCACGGTATACAGCCAACGATACGAGCTTAGCCGCGAAGCGGCGACAGCGGAACGCAATTCCAGTTGCTATCGCCGCTTCACGGCTCATGGAATGCTACGGACCGTTTACCCCTGGCTGACGCCAGGGGCTACGTGCTGCCGCGACTCCGCCGCTCACAAGTGCGCAGCATCACAACTTACGCGTCGGTTACCAGAACAACTACGAAACCAAGCATGACACGTCTTATATACACAACCGGCATCGCAACTTTCTGGCTTTGTTCACTTGCTGGCGCAGCCCCGCCTGAAGCACGCCTTCCGGCTAAACACCTGGTGTTCTTCAAACAACACTGCTTCGACTGTCACGACTCCGAGACGCAGGAAGGGAAATTGAACCTGGAAGAACTGTCGTTCCGCATCACCACGATCGAACAGGCGGGACTCTGGCAGAAGGTTCTCAACGCACTGAACTCTGGCGAAATGCCACCTGAAGACTCCAAACAACCTGGCAATAATGAAAAGGCGGATTTCCTCGATGACCTGGCTCGAACCATGGTGGCCGCGCGCCGGGCTTTGTCGGACTCAGGAGGCAGAATCACGATGCGACGGCTCAACCGGCGAGAGTACCGCAATACCATTCAGCACCTGCTGGGGGTGAATGTTGATGTCGATTCGCTTCCCGATGACGGAGGCTCCGGCACGTTCGATACCACGGGAGCATCGCTGTTTCTCTCCAGCGATCAGTTCGAGCAATATCTGAAACTCGGGCGGAGCGCGATCGATGAAATGTTTGAGCGACAGGTGGCGCTGAAAAAAGAAACGCGGGTCTTCCGCGTCGAGCCGGAAACCACGGTCAATGTCCAGAGCCTCGAGAAAATGCGCACGCTGGAGGAAACCTACGAACGCTATCTGCTCTGGAAAGCGGGGGTCGATAAGGCGGCCGTAGCTCCGGAAAACCGGGAGGTCATGGACAAACTTCGCGAGAAGTATCCCACCCTTGAGGAAGGATCGCGCGTCAGACTCTATCAGAACGCCAATCTATTGAGCGGGATGCCCGACGCCAAAGAGTTCGGTTTCAGGGATGCAAACTCAGCAGCGTTTTCCTTTCAGGGCGGCTACGGTCGGAGTTACGCATACCTCAAACACTACGCCGAGCTTCCCTACAGTGATCGGGGAACCTATTTGAAGCTCACCTGGGCGATCCAACGCATCGACGTTTCTCCAAAGCCGAAAAATCTTCCGCCCGGGAAGTACACCCTGAAAGTACGTGCCGGAGCCGTAGAAGGATCTCCTTCGTCCCGTCGCTTCATCGAAATTGGCCACCCGCAACGCGTGAACGGGGTACCGGCGGGATTCGCGGGTATGCCCATCAGCAGCCACCAGGTCACCGGGACGATCGAAGAGCCGGAGATCATTGAGACCCAAGTGGAGGTCGGTGCTCACACCCAACGGGAATTTGGCATTCAGGAACGGCAGCCCATCAATAAAAAGAGCCTTCGCGATGCTTACAACCGAGACAAGCGAAACAACGGCTATGGCACTGATCCCGCTGTCTGGATCGACTGGATTGAACTCGAAGGCCCGATTCCGGAGGCCGGAACGCCTTCGCCGCTTCAGGCAATTCTCGACAAGCACCCAGGTAACCCGAAGCGTGAGCGAGGGATCGCCCCGGAGTCAGTTGAACGCGCTCGCGCTATCCTCACAGATTTCGCCGACGCGGCCCTTCGAAGAGCGAAACCCGACGCGACGTTCATCGACAAGCTCCTTGCGCTTTTCGAGACGCGTCGAAAATCAGGCGAATCCTTCGCGGTCGCCATCCGCACGCCGCTCAGTGTCATTCTTGCCTCGCCTGGCTTCCTCTACCTCAACGAACCCGGCAACGATTCCGAACGACGTCAACTCAACGACCGCGAACTCGCCGTGCGTCTGGCCTACTTCCTCTGGAGCGCTCCGCCGGATCAGCAGCTGCTCGATCTCGCGAAACGAAACGAGTTGCACCAACCGGAAGTTCTCCGCAAACAGGTGGATCGGCTGATCGCTGACCCACGTTCGGATGACTTCGTCTCCGGCTTCATGCATCAGTGGCTCGACATGGAGCGGCTCGACTTCTTCCAGTTCGACGTAACCCTGCATCGCGAGTTCGATGAGAACACTCGAGCCGCTGCCCGGGAAGAGGTCTACCAGTCCTTCGCCCACCTCCTTCGCAATTCGAACGGTGGTCGGCTCGGCAAGCTTCTAAAGAGCGACTATGTCTGCATCAACGGGCTACTCGCCACTTACTACGGAATCGACGGCGTCACGGGCGACGAATTTCGCAAAGTCCAGTTGACCGCCGATTCGCCTCGCGGGGGTTTGCTGGGCATGGTCGCGATTCACGCGATGGGCAGCGACGGCGTCGTGAGCAGCCCCGTAGAGCGCGGAGCCTGGGTCCTTCGCCATCTGTTGAACGATCCACCGCCACCCGCACCGCCCAACGTCCCGCAAATCTCGCGTCTTGAAGGTCAGATCCTCACAGCCCGCGAACGACTGCTGGCACACCAGGAAGAAGCCCAGTGCGCGAGCTGCCACCGCAAGATCGACCCGATCGGCTACGGCATGGAAAACTGGGGCGCCGCCGGAAAGTGGCGGACAACAGACAGCTACAGATTGAGGGACAACAAAGGAAGGGGAATCGGGAAGGCGAAGACGTGGACGATCGACGCCTCAGGAGCATTCCACAAGGGCCCAGCCTTTGACGACTTCCACGAGCTATGCGACCTGATCGCGGAGCGGGAAGAGGACTTCGCCCGAGGCTTCACTGAACACCTGATTGAATACGCATTGGGCCGTCCATTTGGGTTCACCGATGAATACCTGGCAAACGAAATTGTTACGACAGCGAAGGACAAGCAATTTGCACTAAGCGAGTTCATTCACTCCCTCGTTCAAAGCAAGGCGTTTAGAACGAAGTGACGTAAATCCGTAGCCGGACTCGTGAGAGTTCGGACCTGAAGTCTTACAACTTCAGCTACGGATAGGTAAATACCATGAGATATCAAACGTGAAACACATGACAAACACATTCGGCGCGATTTTCTGCTCCGCGCTCATATGCGTTGGCACGCATATCGCGGATGCTGCCGATCCGCCGTCCTTCAAGTCTCATTTGTTTGAGAAAGGGACTCTCGTTTACTCGGACGACTTTGACGGAAAGCTCGATCGAAAGCGATGGGAACCCCGGACAAAAACCTGGGAGGTCAAGGGCGGCATGTTGATCGGTGTACCCGATTTCAAAAACGCACAGCAGGCTGAAAAGGCATTGGGACGCGATCATCACCTCGGCCTGGGGCCCGTAATTCGGCTCAACAAACTGCCGGCAAAGTTTGTCTGCCACATGCGTTTCAAATCTGAAGGAGAAGCCTACAAGTCGGCCCGACCGAAACTCGATATCGGCCACCACATCAATTCCCTCGTGTTCACGAGGGATGGCTATTCCCTCAAATTGTCTGGCGACAAGAAGTTTGGAGTCACCAAGGCTGATTCCGCACTCAATCAATGGGTGGACATGATCATCGAATTTGAAGAGGGAAAACTATCAATCGAAATCAATGGACAGCGAACGCTCTTTGAGCACGATCAGGTCTCGATGAAGGGGCGTGACGAAATTACGTTCAAAGCCCTCGAAAGTCCAAAGAGCCGATTGCTGTTTGATCATGTCAGGCTGTGGAAGGTCGATTGACCTCCCCAAACATAAACAGATAACCCGAAGCGTGAGCGAGGGATCGTGACAGATTACTGTCCCTCGCTAACGCATCGGGTTACCAGGCTTTACAAAACCCATACTCCCAACCCCATGGTCAAATCATAAAGAGACCCTTTGCCCTTTCGCCCGATCGGCACAGTCGATCTCGAGGCGGGCACTGAGACTGTCATTCAAATAACGAACGCAAACACTTCCGGGTTTGTAATCCTGGACGCTCTTCAACTGCTGCCCATCAAACCGGAGTCGAAACCAAATGAATAGATTCGTTGCAGCATGCGTGGTGGCCGCGTTGACGCAGCTTCTTTCGCCAATCGCAACCTCTGCGGCGAAACCGCATAGTGCTCAAGCGAAACGCAGTCCCAACATTGTCGTGATCCTCGCCGATGACATGAGTTGGCATCATCCCGGTTTCAACGGCGGTCCGGCTGCAACTCCGAATCTCGACAAACTCGCCCTTGAAGGAACACGCCTGACGCAGTTTTACGTGCATTCCGTTTGCTCGCCGACGCGCGCGGCCTTCCTCACTGGGCGTTATCCCTTTCGCAACGGAATGGAGGAACGCTCCCACGGCAACGACGTCGCCGGCATGCTGACCGACGAGCGCACGCTCGCCAAGGCATTTGGGGAAGCAGGCTATTTTACGGCCATCATCGGCAAGTGGCATTTGGGAAACTGGCATAAACGCCATCTCCCGATGCAGCGTGGCTTTGATTATCAATACGGACTCTACGGCGCTCTGATTTCCTACTACGACAAAGTGCGGGACCGGTACTACGACTGGCATCGCAACGAACAGACCATCCGCGAAGACGGCTATTCCACCGACTTGATCGCTGGCGAATGCGGCCGGGTGATCGCATCGCACGATTCAAAGAAACCATTCTTCCTTTATGTGCCCTTCAATGCCGTTCACGGGCCGGATGAGGCTCCTCCCGAACTGAAGAAGAAGTACCAGGCGATCGTCGAGCGCCAGGCGGGCGATCTGTCTCCTTCGAAACAGCGATTCCTGGCTCTGAAGTATGCCATGCTTGAATCCATGGACGTCGCCATCGGAACAATCCTGGACAGTCTGGAAGCCAAAGGCGAATTCGACGACACATTGATCGTCTTCTTCAATGACAACGGTGGGCGCAACGAGAATCCTCCTTATCGCGGCGGCAAGGGCGATACCTTTGAAGGCGGCGTTCGCGTGCCGTGTATTTTCCGCTGGCCAGGAAACGTTCCGGCAAATCGTTCCGTGGCTGGCATGGTGCACGTTGTTGATTTGTTTCCGACTCTTCTCAATCAGGCGAAAGGTTCGCTCGAACAGAAACTGCCTCTCGACGGGATGGACATGTGGGAGGTCATCACGGGTGACAAGGTGTCGCCACGAACCGAAGTCGTGCACAGCCTGCCAGGAGAGCACTCGGATACCGGCGTGATGTCGATCCGCCAGGGCAGGTTCAAACTCGTCGGTGAAGCCTTATTCAATATTGAAGGAGACCCGGCAGAAACCCACGACATAGCCGCGGAATACCCCGAGGTTTATCAATCGCTCCTGAAACGATTGAAGGTACTGGAGACTGAGCGGCGTCGGCCTGAGATTCATACGAGGATCACCACAACGTTCAAGACGCCGCTCCTGGTGTTCGGCAAGGAGGAGAACGAAAATCCTCCGTCGTGGCTTGCGCCTTACATCAAAGCGCTTCCGCCGTCGGCGAAGGAACTGCTCAGAGCGAAACGCAGATCGAATGGCAAGTAAGACATCGCAAAGCAAGAATGCAGATACTGCCGAACTTGTGATCCTGGACGCTCTCCAACTACTGCCCATGAAACCGGAGTCAAAACCAAATGAATAGTAGATTCACCCGACAGCGCAGTGATTGCTCGGATGGTAACCCGATGCGTGAGCGGCGGACGGAGTTTCCGCGTTTTCCTCGCTTACGCTTCGGGTTTCAATCAGCGGTGGTAGCCGCGTTGACGCTTCAGCTTGCGCCAACTGGCAACGCGGCCGAGCCGGCTGACAAACCTAATGTCATCATCATTTATTCGGATGACCATGGCTACACGGACCTCGGTATTCACGGTATCGACGGCAATGTCGATACCCCAAATATGGATGCCCTGGCAAAAGGCGGCGCCCTGATGAGAGCCGGTTACAGTTCGGCGCCGCAGTGTCGCCCTTCACGCTGTGGCTTGATGGCGGGGCGAATTCAGAACGAGTTTGGTTTCGCGGACAATAAGATAGATGCCGGCGCTGGTGTCGGGACCCTGCCGAGAGTGTATCCCGCCGGCACGGATATGGCCGGCAAGCCGCTGCTCACCATCGCGGATCGCATGAAGAAGTTGGGCTACGTGACTGGGTTCTCGGGCAAATGGCACTGCGGTCCGAATGACGATAAGAATAAGGAATTCGATCCTCGCGGCCGCGGCTTTGGCGAGTACTGGGTGGCACCGATGACAACGGGCTATACCAACCTTGATCTGGAGGGCAATCTTGTTCCACATCAGAAGAGGTCCAAGTGGCCCAAAGAGCTTCAGAACCGCGTCATTCTGCAGGGAAGATTCGCTGAGGCTTTCGTCACGCGTAACAAGAGCAAGCCGTTCTTTCTGTATTTCCCCATCTATGGTCCGCATGTACCAATGATCGCGAAAACCGATCCGTATTACAGGAACTTTCCAAAACAGAATTACCCACACTACAACGACAAGCAGGACGATGTCCGGCGTCAGGGCCTGGCGTTACTGAAAGCGATGGACGATGCCGTCGGCAGCCTGGTTCAGACCCTGCGGAAGCATGGTTTGGAGGAAAGCACACTGATTCTGTTTGCGGGTGACAACGGAGCGCCGGGGAAGCAGACCCACAACAGCGCCATCGGCAGCTGGAATGGATCCAATAATGTACCCATGCGTGGTGTGAAAGGCTGGCTGCATGAAGGTGGCATTCGCGTGCCAATGTTCGCCTATTGGAAAGGCAGGATTCTGCCGGGGCAGGTGATCAACGAAATGGTCACGACTCTCGATTTTACGGCGACAACGGTTGCGTTAGGCGGTGGTGAGATTCCGCCGGAATTCGATGGTGTTAATCTAATGCCTCGTCTGACCGGCGCTGTTGCGGCAATTACCCGCAGCCAGCCGATGTACTGGGATTTCTATACTGGCCAGGCGATGCGCATGGGCGACTGGAAGCTGTGGCGAAAAGACGACACCACAGTCCTGTTCAACATTGCCAACGATCCGGCGGAACTGACGAATCTTGCCTGGCAGCAACCAGAGCGTGCCATTGAAATGGGCAAGAAGCTCGATGCGTGGGTAGCCACCCTGCCAGCGACGGCACGATACAACCCGGATGGACGAGGCAGGAACATGATCAGCTCGCTGGGCGGCGCTCCTGCTGACGTCAAGCCGGATCCTCGCTACCTGATTCCATACGATAACCCGGTCGCCACACCGTATCCGGCAGCCGTCGTATCACCCGGTGGGCCGGTGACCACTCCTGAACCAGCGAAGAAAGCCGTGGTCAAAGGGACGCTCAGCGAAGACGAACGGAGGGCCCTACGTTCCAAACGGGATGCGATGAGCAAAGCAAAGGGGACGCGCCGGGACCCGACTAAGCTTTTCGAACGGAGCGATCGAAACAAAGACGGCTTCGTCACGCTGGAGGAATTCATTGGCAACCCGAAGAATCGCAACGTCCCCGCCCTAACCAAGCGATTCAAACAGCTCGATTCAAACAAGGATGGAAAGCTGTCGCTGGATGAACTGAAGAAGGCGACACGATGAAACGCACAATACCCTTCCCGGCGTTCGGGACGGCGATCCCTATATGAAGGGGAAGCCTATACGCCGGCCCGACCGAAAACTGATATCGGTCACCACATCAATTCTCTCGTGTTCACGAAGGAACGCTATTCCCTCAAATTGTCCGGCGGAAAGAAGTTTGGAGTCACCAAGGCTGACTCCGCATTCAATCAATGGGTGGACATGATCATCGAATTTGAAGGGGAAAAGCGGTCCATCGAAATCAATGGACAGCGAAAGCTCTTTGAGCATGATCAGGTCTCGATGAAGTCTCGCGGCGAATTCACGTTCAAGGCTCTCGAAAGCCCGAAGGGCCGTTTGATGTTTGATTATGTCAGGCTGTGGAAAGCTGATTAATCCAGACTGAATTCCAGGCACATCATCTCACACGACAAGTACCGAAGCCGGCCGGACTGACGCCGCCAAATGACAATCCAGCAAACCAAGGTGATCTCAAAAATGAAACTCAAGTACCTCATTCCCTTCGTTCTCATCTCAGCACTCGCGGTTGGCGTATCTGCTCAGGACAGACGCAAGAACAAGCCTGCTCCGAAGCAAAAATGGCGAGTGCAACTGCTTCACAAGGACAACAACGAAGGCATCGCGGTTGGTGACATCGACGGCGATGGCAAACTCGATATTACCGCCGGCGAATTCTGGTATCAGGCACCCGACTTCAAGCAACGCCCAATCCGCAAACTCACAGCGTTCGGTGACGACTATTTGTCGAACAACTCCGAACACCTCTACGACATGGACGGTGACGGCGATCTCGACGTGCTTGCCGGAACGTTCAAGGAAACCCTTGTGAATTGGTATGAAAACCGGGGAGCGGGGAACTACGACGTTGAAGCCTGGCCAGTTCACCAGCTTGTTGACACCGGCACGGGCCGGAACGAAGCCACGTTTCTTCACGATATCGACGGCGATGGAACCCCGGAGTTTATTGAGAACTCATGGAATAACGAAAACCCTATGCAGATAATCCGTCTCGTCAGAGGCGACGACGGCAGAGTGACCGCTTCGAAACATCTCGTTTCCGAAGTCGGCAACGGGCACGGCATGGGCTTCGGCGACATCAACGGAGACGGAAAGCAGGACATCCTGTTCCAGGCCGGTTGGTATGAGCAGCCAAAGGCAGACCCTTTCTCCCGCCGCTGGAAGTATCACCACGATTTTGATCTTCCTCACGCCAGTTGCCCGCTGCTGGTTGTTGACCTCAACAACGACGGCAGAAACGACATCGTCTGGGCAGACGGTCACAGTTACGGGCTGTACTGGCACGAGCAGCTGGAGCCTCAGTCCGACGGTACGACGACGTGGCGGCAGCACCTGATCGACAAAAAGTTCTCGCAGGGCCACGCGTTGGCCTGGGACGATGTCGATAACGATGGCCAGCCTGAACTGATCACCGGCAAACGCTACTACGCCCACTCAGGCCGGGACGCCGGTGCAGAAGACGACATCACGGTGCAGTTCTATGACTGGAACCCGAACACCGAGACCTGGGCAAAGCATCTGATATCGACGGCCCCTGCAGGAGAAGGTCCCGGAATCGGCCTGCAGATTCGCGTCCATGACCTCGACGGCAATGGCTGGAAGGACATCATCGTCCCGGGAAAAAGCGGGACTCACATCATCTGGAATGACGGCAAGTGAAGACTCGACGAGATCTCGCCATGAGAAACAACAAAAAACATCCTCAGCCTGCTTCCGCTTCTCTTGATGGTGACAACCGCCGCCGCAGAGCCCTCAAAGAACATCGTCCTCATCCTGGCGGACGATCGTATGGCCTCGAAAGAAAATACGCCGCTCGCCAACCTCTGGACCACCATGTTGCAGGACATCGAGGTCCCGATCGCTTCGCCGACGCCAATGGCACTGCAAGCTCGATCCTGGCCTGATACAGCAGGTAGAAGCAGGCCATGACCTGTCATGGCGATGGTGGGCGCGCCAGGACAACAGGTCCTGGCCTACTTAGCTACTCAGTTTTCTTCGGTGGTCGGCGCTTCGACTTTCGGAAGCAGGACAATCAACAGGGTGCATCCGAGAATGGCACTCAACAGTGAACCTGCCAATACGCCAATCTTTGCGGTTGCGAGCAGTCCGTCCGACAGCGCCAATTCGGCAACAAACAGAGCCATCGTAAAGCCGATCCCGGCCAGACAGCCTCCCGCGAAGATGACCTTCCAGCTGATCCCTTCCGGTAAGCTGGCAACACCGGATTTGACGGCCAACCAGCTGAACGTCACGATCCCCAGCGGTTTACCGATGACCAGACCAAGCATCACAGCAATGGCAATCGGCGCGCCCAATTCAGAAAGGTGGAAAGGAACGCCGGCATTGGCCAGTGCAAAAATCGGCATAATCACAAAGCTGGTCCAGGGATGGAGTGTCGTTTCCAGATACTCCAGCGGTGAAACGGTCTCGCGTGCAATCCACTGAAATTCTCTCAGTTTTTCGGCCCGGTGCGACAGCGTTCCGAACTCCGTCCCCGCGTAGACCTTTGATACGCGGGCCAGCACCTCTCCAAATAGCCCCTCGCTGACATACGACCTTGCCGGAGTCATCAGTCCAAGTATCACACCTGCAATCGTGGCATGGACACCGGACTCATGAAACGCGAACCAAACGAAAACACCGAAAACCGTATACACAGGAAAACTGCGCACACCCAGACGAGAGATCGCAAACACAGCACCAATGCCGGCAAATCCCCAACCCAGCCATGCGGTATTCAGATCGTTCGTATAGCCAATGGCAATGACCAGAATGGCCCCGATATCGTCGGCGATCGCCAGTGACAGCATCATGATTCGCAAACTGTGTGGCACCCGTGATCCAAAAATTGCCATGCAGCCCACGACAAAGGCAATGTCCGTGGCCATCGGAATGCCCCATCCTCGCTGGCCTTCACCGCCGGACATGTAGACCCCGTAAATCAGCGCTGGCGCAATCATTCCCCCCAGAGCCGCGGCGACAGGAAGGGCCGCACGGCGAAAGTCGCGCAGCTCGCCAAGCACCAGTTCACGTTTGACTTCAAGCCCAATCACGAAGAAGAAAATCGCCATCAGCCCGTCGTTGACCAGATGCTTCAGCGAATGTCGAAATTCAAAGTCGCCAAACGAAAAACCGACTTTCGTCTTCCAGAACTGAAGAAATGTGTCGGCAGCCGGCGAGTTCGCCAGAATGAGTGCTGCGATCGTACAAATCAGCAGTACCACGCCACTGGCGGCCTGAATATGCAGAAACCGCGTTATCGGTTTTGCCAACCGGCTGATGGGCGCGTGCGGAAGTTTTGAAACGATCGTTTCGTCAGTTTCAGCCATTGGTGC
>JBDONA010000756.1:0-3793 GCA_039831575.1 Fuerstiella sp.
CGCTTCCAGCGCTGCCTGCAGTCCGCCCGGCCAGCGACGATTCTCGGCGACACGACCGGTGAATTCGTCAATCAGTTCAATGGCATTGTCCTGCACCAGGTAGTCAACGTCTCTGGTCAGCAGTACCAGGGCCTGAAGTGCAAGATTCAGCCGCGTCAGCAGGTCGACGTTGTCTTCATGGTGCAGTTCCAGGACGCCCGCTTGTCGTTCCAGCATCGCGATACCGGAATCGCTGAAGGCGATGTTCCGGCCACTGGACTTGATCTCGTAGTGCAACCCAGGACGCAGCGGACGGACACGTTCGGCAATCTCGTAGAGATCCGTTTCGTCTTTCTCGGCCTCCGTGGCAATAACCAGCGGAGTTCTGCCTTCGTCGATCAATATGGAGTCGGCCTCGTCAGCGATCGCGAAGTGGAATCCGCGTTGCGTTCGGTGTTCCGGATGCTCAGACAAGTGGTCTCTCAGAAAGTCGAAACCGGCTTCTTTGGCGGTGACATACGTGATGTCACAATTGTAAGCCGCCTGCCGATCCTGCCGCGACATGCCCTGAATCACATGGCCCACGGTCAATCCCAGAAATCTGTACAGCGGCCCCATCCAGGCGGCATCCCGCCTTGCCAGATAGTCATTAAAAGTCAGCACGTGTACGCCGTGCCCGGCCAGAGCGCGCAGGCAGACAGTCACCGCCGCCGCCAGCGTCTTGCCTTCGCCTGTCTGCATTTCGACACACTTGCCGTCGTTCATCGCGAAGGCCGCCAGCATCTGTACGTCGTAGGGACGCATCAACAGGCTGCGATGGGCAGCTTCGCGAATGATGGCGCAGGCGTTTACCGCAACGTCGTCAGTTGAAGTGCCAGAGTCGACTGTACGTCGGACTTCGTCGAATCGGCGCCGCAGGTGGTCATCGTCCAGCGAGGCAATGCCGTCATCATGATGGTTAACAGCGTCGACCAGTCGATCGAATTTCGCATTCGACAGCGTGACACCGTGCCGCAATCGACAAACGAAGTCAACAATGGATGTGATCATCGATTTCATAGACGTGGCACGCTGTCAAGGAACGTACATTGGAGCGAGGGGGCGACGAAGAAGGAAAACGAGATTGTGATTCGACGGCATGCAGAAAATATTTTGCAGGAATGGCACAAAAAGCGACATTGGAACTCTCATGAGTTCAGCCACAAAATCTTGCCAACCGGAAGTTTCACAGCCTGTCCACCATTTCGCATCAAACGTGTTCATGGTCGCGGATGTGGTCTGTGCAATAGCCGTGATCACCTGAGCACTGGCTGCAGTAACGAAAATCCATTTTGGGATCTGTTTTATCAGTGATGCCGCACACTTCACATTTATGAAAGTACTCGGGCGGCTTTTCTGCAAATCGCCTTGCCTGACCGGCCATACGCCGCTGCCCCGACTTCATGCGATACAGCACGTCTTTGCCGAAAAAGACAAAGAAGTTCAATATGGACGCCGCAATGGTGAGTCTCACCGACCAGGGCCCAGCAACAATTCCCAGGAAGTACATGACCCAGGTGAACATTGCCAGCCATTTAATTTTGACCGGCAGAATGAAAAACAGCCGTAGCTCGAAATCCGGGTTCAGATAGGCGAATGCCAGAAAGACAGTCCCCTGCAGGAAACCATTTGTCACGGGCGCGTCGGGCGTGATGAAGCCTGTGGCGACTGTGGCAACGTATCCGATCAGCAGAAAGACGTTGTAGCGAAACGTGCCCCAGAAGGCCTCAAGGGCTGTGCCCATCAGATAGAACATGTACCAGAAAATGAAGGCCCACAGGAGTTGATCGCCCGGCGGCATGATCATGAACGTCAGTAGTCGATGGATCTCGCCGTCCAGGACTTTGGACGGAAACAGCACCATGTTCTCGAATATCGCCGGCTGACTTTGAGCCGCCACGAACATCACAACCTGACCAATGATCAGGATCAGAGTGAGGTTGGGCACAGCAAACCGCCCAAATTTTCTTTCCAACTTGTTTAACACAGTGCACTGCCCAAAATCGGATATGTCGCTGTCTCGTGATTCATACGAAGTGGCTTGATAGTGTTTGCCGGATCTGGATGCAACTGCTCTGCCGGCACGAAGTTTTACTCATTTCGGGGTGGCACGATAGAGCTTTCACTATTGGCGATGCAGTACAGGAACTTGTGGCCTCGCAAAAACAGCTCCTGTCCCACCAAAGCCGGCGTCGCAGCGAAACCGTCGTCAAGCGGATTCAGGGCCAGATGCTTTGGCTGGTCGCCGTGAGTGAACACCAGCGTGCGGCCGTACAGGTCCGTGATGTAAATGCGTCCATTGGCGGCGACCGGCGATGCATAGATGTCCTGCACGCCGGTCAATCGAAACGGTCCGGCCGATTCGGTGCCCGTACGGATATGCCGTCGCGACAGAATGTTCTGGTAGTGTCGCAGAAAATAAACCTGTTCTTCGATCAACAGCATGGACGGGACATACGGCGTTCTTTGAGTTGTTGACCACAGCAGGTGTCTGCTGCCAGTAATATCGCCTTCCGCGCCGCTCATGTTGATGGCCAGCATGGCTCGCGTGTCGTAGCTGCTGGCTGCTATCAGCACACCGTCAGCCGCGACTGGAGTTGCCACGACGTTCGACGACAGCCCACCACATTTCCACAGGACATCGCCCGTTTCCAGATCGTACGCTCGAATGCGGTCCGTCCCCGCAACCACAACCTGCGCCCGCTCACCGTCTTCCACAATCAGCGGTGAAGACCAGGATGTGACTTCGTTGCGGTTCTGTTTCCATTTTGTGACTCCGGTTGCCGTGTCGATGGCTTCGATAAATGATTGTGCTTCGTGATCCGCGTTGATGACAAGCGTCCCGTTGTGCAATCCGGGAGATGCCCCTTCGCCGTGAGCGTGTTTGCTCTGCATTTTTTTCAGGTTGCGTTTCCACAGCAGCTTGCCGTCGAAACCCAGAGCATACAGACCGTGCGAACCAAAATGCGCATAAACGTGTTTTCCGTCCGTGATTGGTGATGCCGACGCCAGACTGCCCGTATCGTGTCCACCTTCGTGCGGCAGGACATCGTTGACAACTGTCTGCCAGCGAATGCGGCCGTCCGTGCGGTTGATGCAGATGACTACGAATCGGTGTTTCTGAGTCACGTCGACATTGTCGTGAGCCCCAGGCGCAGTGACCGGTACGGGATCGAGTATTGGGCCGTACGGTACCGCTGTCGTCAGAAAGACGTAATTCTGCCAGACGATTGGTGACGAGTGGCCCAGTCCCGGCAACTTCACCTTCCAGCGGATGTTTTTCTTCTCATTCCATTCGACGGGTGGATCGGCCAGCGGGGCAACGCCCGTTCGCAACGGGCCCCGCCACTCGCCCCAGTTCTGCAAACGGACTGAGTCCCGGGCATCGTCTGCTGCGGCAGAGATTGCTGCCGAGACCAGACAGCAGATGGAAATCAGTAAACGATGTGCCATGAGCTCGTCCATTTTAAAGTCGTTCATCCATAGCATGGCCCGACACCGCCTGATTGGCCTGCTGCAATATAGTCTCAGATCACGTCCGGGTCTGCGCTGCCCGTGCATTCATTCTGCCGAAGCGTCGTCGGTGTGTTCTCTGATCCGGCCTGTTCATTCTTCAATTGGCTGGAATCGCGGACGTTGATCGCAATGACAATACCAGCACGAAGACATCTGAGGTTTCTTCAAGTGTTGAGTTGAGAAAATGTCTGGAATTGTTACGTGTTCAGGAAGCGTACGATTGGGGGGTTCCTGGCGTGAATCGTGATCAGGTATTTCT
>JBDONA010000173.1:0-3792 GCA_039831575.1 Fuerstiella sp.
CGATCATCGGCCGCGTACCCGCCGCACTGTTCAACGTTCGTAAATTCAGAACCGCCGGCTCAGCAATCAAGCGTTCTTCCGGACTCAGTTCTGCAAAGTTCATCGGGCACCTCCATGGAAAAATGTCAGTAACATCGCCACGTTAACCCATCTCTCCCATTCGCGCAACCGTCCGTTACGGCACCCAGTGACAATTATCGACCGTAAACGAGGCGATTCGTTTCACCGTGTGCCCAAAAGTGAGACCGACGTGGAGGGTGCCGAATTGTTTAACCGCGTTGCCCAACGGGCCGCGATCTGGTGGTGAACACTGGTTCAGCGTGCTGCCGTGACGGCAGGTGGGCGCGCGGGGCGTTGCCCACGCGGCTAAACGATGTGACGGACGCCGACCGCGTGAGGCGAGGACGACGTGTTGATCGGGCAGAGCGGTCTGTTAACATTAGTTTTCGAATCCCTCGACGAAGCATTGTGAAGCTCAAATATGTATAAACAATTGTTTTCGGTGGCATGGACGCTGACCATCGCTATGGCCGCAATGAGTGCATCTGCGGAAGACACCCCTGCACCACGACTGATCGAAGTTCGCCGCATTTGGGACAAAGCTCCGCACAATGCGTTCACGGATCTGCTGCGGCACGGCGGTCGCTGGTACTGCGTGTTCAGAGAAGGCAGTAAGCATGTCTCACCGGATGGATCGCTGCGAGTCATCACTTCGGATGACGGACACGACTGGCAATCGCTGGCGCTGATTTCGCATCCTGTTGACGACCTGCGTGATGCAAAGCTATCGGTCACACCTGACGGTCGCTTCATGCTGAACGGTGCCGGGATGCAGGCCGACAAACCAGTGCGATATCACTCGATGTCCTGGTTCTCCGCAGATCAAGGCCGGACGTGGGACGCAGGCCGTAGAATCGGCGACCCGGGTTACTGGCTTTGGCGAGGACAGTGGCACGACAGTGTTGTGTACTCGATGGGATATGAGACTTATCGTGATCGATCCAAAAGAACTCTGCGATTGTATAGAAGCACCGATGGTGCGTCGTTCGATCCGTGGGTTGATAAAGTCAATGTCCCCAACGGTGTGGGCGAAGATCGCATCCTGTTCCTGAAAGACGGGTCTGCCCTGTGCCTGTTGCGGCATGAAACGGGCACAAAGAATGGCCTGCTGGGAACGTCGAAACCGCCGTTCAAGCAGTGGACATGGCAGGAACTCAATCTGCGCATCGGCGGCCCGAACATGATTCAATTGCCCGACGGACGCATTCTGGCCGCGACTCGGTTGTACGCTCCACGTACTCGAACGTCGCTGTCCTGGATTGATCCTGCAGCCGGCACGATGACAGAATGTCTGGAACTGCCGTCCGGCCGCGATACCAGCTACGCGGGGATGGTCCTGCACGAAGGCGTATTGTGGATTAGCTATTACTCGTCACACGAAGAAAAGACGTGTATCTATCTGGCGAAAGTCAATCCCTAGAAAGGCGGCAGGCTCGTACTTCGCAGCGTATGTACCGCGTCTGTCGTGTTCTCATGTGTGCCTCTGCCGGTGCAATGACGTTCAGATAATCACTGGCGAAGCCAGTGGCGCACGACCCCTCATCTGATTACTGACCGACCTGACGTTTGCCGCGGGACCACTATGAACAAACCTCAGAATACAGCAATGGCCGTCATCCTGCTGTGCAGCATGGCCGTCGCCCACGACGTTGATCTGGATGAGTACTACCATCACACGGGGCCCCCTGGAAGGAACGTTGAAAAGCGATGCTTCGCTGCCGCTGTTCGACACGGATGCAAATCACTTGTGGAATCGGATATCTGGGGCGTTCTACATCCGTCCACGTCGGCTGCCTGCGACCGGAGAACAAGCGGCGATGGTGCGTTACGAGGGGGGCGATGTGATCGAGTTTCTGGCGTGGGGGACGACGAACTACTGGTCCAGCAAGACAGTGTTTCAGAAAGTGAATCCTCTGCTGGACGAGTTTCTGGACGTGAGTGGTACGCGATTGATTTCAAATCCGGTGAAACGAGTCGTCTTTCAGCATGACATCTGGGCCGTATACGACCACCTGATCGATCTCAACAATCGGCGAATTGGAGACATTGAGACGCGGAGACGTCGCCGCATACTGTGCCTGAAACTTGCAAAATGTATGCAACAACTTGCGCTTTCTGCGGGGGAACTCAAACAACTTCCCAACACCTACATTGTGGCTGTGAATACCGGAGCGTTCGTTGCCCGACACAACTTCGATGCGACAGTGAACTATCTTCCGCACGCGCTGCTTGATAACTCCGACGAATGGGTGGAGATCGATCTTTATTACCCCGACATGCACGAAGATATCATGGGCCGCTTTATCTCGCTGCATGCGCGGTCCTTCCTGGGACGATCACACTATCGGATCTTCTATCGGTTCCCCGAAGGTCGCAATCAGGTGGTTGCCTATCTGAAGGATCTGGAGGACCGGAGAATCGACTGGAAACACGCCGCGCAATTCGGATTCATTCGACTCCAGAACGACGCGCCTCAGATTCCCGTGGGAACCGAAGTTCTGTTGCTGCAGCAGATGATTGCGATGGATGATCAACTGAAGCCTGTCCCCACCAATATTGTGGAGTCCGTACAGTTTCGAGCCTACCGCAACATTGATGGATCGGGCGCGCCTGAGACAAACACGGGAGTCGGCATGAACGTGCTCGATTATCGCATGAAACGTCATTTGCTGTTCGACGGTCTGTCAGCCGGAGGACTGGAACGAGAGCCCGAAGGTGAACCGCAATATCGAGTGGCGATTGGCGGCTCGAGTCCACGTGCACCGGATTGGGGCTACGATGACCGGAAGGTCCTGTTTCAGCAGTGTGCGGACTGTCACATGTCACCACGGGTAGAACGTCTCGGCGTCGCCAGCATGCCCTCGGCTGTCCACTCCGGTGGTTTCGGTGCGGGTGCGATGATGGGCGTTTCTCGCCCATTGCAACCGGATCAGATCGGACTCCGTGGTAAACGTGTAGCTCGCTATAAATCTCGTCACGAAAGCTATCGCCGACTGCTGGAGTTCCTGGGACAGTAATCAGCACCATCGTAAGACGCGTTCAGGTTACTGAAGGAACTCTGCAATCAAATGGTGGCGCCACACTGTCACTAATGTCTAAAGGTAGAAACCAACCTGCGTTTTCCTCAATTCTCTGATTGCGACACCAGTTCATCGCCCTGAATAAACGTATTTTCCGCGAACTGCAGGTTGGTCAGTGCTGAAATTTGCGGGATCAGAATCGACGGGCCACCGTCTGTCAGATGGCATCGATCCACTGCCGGAAGTCCTCCCATACCGTTTCGGAGATCGAATCCGATGAAGACACCGCTGGGGCTCCGGTCGACAAAGACTCCTCGACGGAACTGACAGATTCGAACAAATCCTGTTCAGACAACTTCAGCGTTGGGGATATCGGCGTCGGGTGAATTGTCTCACGTATGCTGGCATTGTCGCCTTTCGGCGCACTGGCCAACACCGACTGCTGCAACTCAGCCCTGGCCACCACAGTTTGGCCGGCGTCCGCCCCGGTCAGGGCATTGATGTTGGCTCGGATCTTCGCAGCGGTCAGCGAACTGCTGCCTTTGGACTGATCGATCTGAGCGTTTGTGCCCGCTAAATAGCCTGGCGCGATTATGGGTGTATTAGAGAACATAAGGACTCACATTCACGGTTAACCGCCAATGAAAGGAGTCCTTATGCGTCGCTCGCAATTGATGGTTGAGGTTCAGGAGAAATTTCGGTCACTGAGCAG
>JBDONA010000350.1:0-3787 GCA_039831575.1 Fuerstiella sp.
CAAGAGATTACGGCATGGAATCGATCGAACCGCAAAGTCCAACTTACCGGGACGTAAAGATCGTTGACAACAAAGCCGCTCTGACCTTCGACCACATCGCGGGTGGATTGCGGACGGTCGACGTGAATGACGTGCGCGGGTTCGCCATTTGCGGGGAAGATCGCAAGTGGGTCTGGGCCAATGCAAAAATTACGGGGACCGACTCCATCGAGGTCTGGAGTGACGACGTGGCCGCTCCGGTTGCAGTCCGCTACGCGTGGGCCAACAATCCGGTGTGCAATGTCCACTCCAGAATCGGCCTGCCCCTGACTCCGTTTCGCACGGACAATTTTCCGATGACCACAAAACCGGCGGACACCAAGTAGAGCCTCTTCGAGGCTTTATAATGCGTTTTCTCTCGTTCCAGGATCCGGTCTTTGAAGTTGCGCGTTTCTAAACCCTCCCGCTGTCGGGAGGGTCGGACGCGGTAGCGGCCGGGGAGGGGCCGCAATACAAGCTGGAAGCGCCAGCGAGTGGGTCTCGTGCGCTTCTGAAATCCACTTGCTTGCGCTGCGTGCTTGTATAGAAGAACGGAAAAACCTCATGAGTGTTCACCAGCAGAGCTGGTGGTTTACGGTCGAGAACTCGGTGCCCCTGGCAAACATCGTCTGATTCCGCATGACCAACAAGAACGCATTATTTTATTCTCGATTCGACGCTCGCACATCATGGCGAACAGGGATTATCTGTTCCGCAGTTGTCGCCATACTCACTGCGTTGTGGCCACTGGCTGTGCAAGCGGTCGAGATCGAATTCAACCGGGATGTCCGGCCGATTCTTTCCAATCATTGTTTCACTTGTCATGGTCCTGACACGGCCACTCGAGAAGCGGATCTGAGACTGGACAAACGCGCCGCAGCGCTGCAGGAGGCTGATTCCGGTGAGTCGGCCATCGTGCCTGGAAATGTCCATGCCAGTGAGCTTTTTCGCCGCATCACATCTGACGACGCCGATGAGCGAATGCCGCCCGTCGACGGACCGAAACAACTTGACGCTAAACAGATCGCCATTCTAAAGGCGTGGATTGAACAGGGCGCTGAGTATCAGCAGCATTGGGCTTTCGTCGCTCCGCAGCAACCCGAAGTGCCGGACGCTGGCAGTTCCGTTCTGCCGCACAATGACATTGATCGCTTTGTGTTGTCGCGTCTGCAACGTGCGGGGAAGGAACGGGCGCCTGAGGCGACGAATGAAACATTGACTCGTCGCGTTGCTTTCGATCTGACCGGATTGCCACCAACGATTGAAGAGATCGACGCCTTCCTAACAGACCGATCACCGGGTGCATTTGAACGCATGGTGGATCGCTACTTCGGTTCGTCAGCCTATGGCGAACACATGGCTCGACACTGGCTTGATCTGGCACGTTATGCCGACACCAACGGCTATCAATACGACACAGAACGGGAACAATGGGTGTGGCGAGACTGGGTCATCGACGCTTACAACCGAAACATTCCCTTCGACGAGTTCACCATCCATCAGCTGGCGGGCGATCTGCTACCGAATGCCACTCCGCAGCAACGTCTGGCCACGGGTTTCAATCGCAATCACGGAATCACCATCGAAGGCGGGATCATTGATGAAGAGTATCGCACCGAATATGTGATGGACCGTCTGGTGACGACGGGCGAAGTCTGGCTTGGTCTGACGATTGGGTGTGCTCGGTGCCACGACCACAAGTTCGATCCGATTTCGCAGAAGGAATTCTATCAGGCGTACGCATATTTCAATCAGGTTCCGGAACGGGGCATGCGAGGCTTCACGCCCAGTGAAAGGATTCCTTCTCCTCTGGTGTCGTCGACTCAGGAATTCGATGCACAGCTGGCAAAGCTGAAGGCGGAACTGGCCAGACCGATCAACGTGGATCAGCTGCTGGAAGAATGGGCGAAACGAATTGCGGCGTCGCCGAAGGGCGGTTGGCACATCCTCACGCCGTTGACGATGACGTCATCGGGCGGATCGACTTTGACAAAACTTGACGACAACTCGTTCGTGGCGGGTGGGGCCAACCCGCGACAGGACGTCTACGAAATCACGGCAACAACTCGGGCGACGGCGCTGACCGCTGTGCGACTGGAAGCTCTGACACACGAATCGCTGCCGGGCGGCGGTCCCGGCCGACACAGCAACTCCAATTTTGTACTGACCGGATTCGAATTAGCAGCGACTTCGCTACAGGATCCGTCGAAGACCCAAACAGTCAGTTTCGCTCGCGCGATCGCCGATTACTCGCAGTCCGGCTATGAGGTTGCGAAAGCCATCAACGGAGTTTCCGGAAACAGCGGCTGGGCCGTCGACGGGCCGACTCGAAAAGAGAAAGCAACGGCCGCATTCATCGCGTCTGCACCGTTTGGTTACGAAGGCGGCACAAAGTTGGTATTTCGGCTGCGGCATGAAGCCAACTTCGCCACTCACGCTGTCGGCCGACCTCGACTTTCAATCACCAGTGACGCGGCAGAGACACTGAGTCTGGAAGGTGTTCCGGCGGATGTTCGGCAAATTGCAACGAAGTTAAAAACGTTACGTTCCGACAGCGAGTCTGAGCGACTGCGAATCTACTTTCTGCAGCACGACGATCCCAACAAGGCGTTGCAGCAACGAATTGCGGCGATGGAAAAACAAAAGGCGACTGCCTTTCCCGCCACCATGATCATGCAGGACATGGCTGAACCACGAGCGACTCATGTGCTGAATCGCGGAGAATACAATTCGCCCACGGAACAGGTTTCCGCGAACGTCCCGGCCGTCTTTCCGCCGCTGCCCAAAGATGCTCCGACAAATCGCCTGGGCTTCGCGAAGTGGCTGGTTGAACCAGGGCATCCGTTGACCGCTCGCGTTGCTGTGAATCGTTACTGGCAGCGACTGTTTGGTGTTGGACTGGTAAAGACGTCGGAAGACTTTGGTGTTCAGGGAGAACTGCCCAGCCATCCCGATCTGCTGGACTGGCTGGCGCTGGAGTTCGTGCGCAGCGGCTGGGACGTTAAGCACATTCAGCGGTTAATGATCACGTCGGCTACCTATCGACAGACATCGCATGTTGGTGCCGCGGCGTATCAGCAGGATCCGGAAAACCGACTGTTGTCGCGCGGTCCGAGGATGCGACTGGATGGTGAAGAAATCCGCGACGCGGCTTTGGCGACTGGAGGATTGCTGGTTCAACGTTTGGGTGGAAAAAGCGTTTATCCTTATCAACCGAAGGGGCTGTGGCTGGAACTCAACAACAGGCCGGGATATTCCAAAGCGTACCCGACCGGCAGCAACGACGACTTGTATCGCCGCAGCATGTACACATTCTGGAAACGCACCGTCCCCTCACCCATGCTGAAGACCTTCGACGCGCCGGAACGCGAGTTCTGTACGGTCAGGCGTTCCCGCACAAATACTCCGCTGCAGGCACTGCTGTTGCTGAACGGCCCGCAGTTTGTGGAATCTGCCCGGCATCTGGGCCAGCGGATGATGACGCAGGAAGGCCGCACAATTGACGATCGCATCGCATACGGATTTCGCCTGGTCACAGCCAGAATGCCAAACGACGAGGAATTGAGCCTGCTGCGAGACGCCTATGACATCGCATTGAAACGCTGCAAGAACAACCATGCAGAAACCCTGAAGCTGCTGCAGGTCGGAGAGTCTTCCTTCGATCCAAAACTGAATAGCGCACAGTTGGCGGCGTTTGTCAGTGTCGCGCGGTTGCTGATGAATCTAAACGAAGCCATTACCAAAGGGTGATCATGTCGAATCCTGAATC
>JBDONA010001098.1:0-17029 GCA_039831575.1 Fuerstiella sp.
GTCTGCATTTCGGACATCAAGTCACCGCCGATCGAAGTCGATTGGTCGAAGTGTTCGGCGGCGAGGCCAAACGTCCCTGCCATGCCGCTGCAACCTTTTTCGATTCTCTGCACGCTGACACCGGGAATCAGCTCCAACAGATTGCAGAGTCCCGTATGTGGACTTAGCGCTTTGACATGACACGGCGTGTGATACGCGACTTTCAGGTCCAATGTTTCGAAGTCGACCTTCAACTTGCCGTTCTGATGCAGATCCCACAGAAACGTGCCGGCGTCCGATGTTTGCCGAGCCACGATTTCAGCGTCCGGATGATTGACGATCAGCGGATATTCCTGGGTCAGACACAGTGCAGCGGACGGTTCTGTGCAGACGATGGGATATCCTTCTCGCGCGATGTCGCTGAACTGATTGATGTTGATTTCTGCGACCTCGCGAGCCGCCTCCAGATCGCCCACAGCGATCATCCCCATGCCGGACACCAACTGCTGCGGAGGCACATAAACGCGGTAGCCGTTGTGCTGCAGAATGCGGACGAATGCTTCACCTAAATCAGGATCATGATGGTTGGTGAAATAGTCGACAAAATAGGCCACGGTTGGTGTGGGAGATGTTGCGTCAAGCGAATTGTGGTCGCCCAGCACACGAGTGGACTTCAGAAACGGGCGGCCTGCAAACAGAGGCAGCCGACGGTTTTCTGCGATGCCCACAGTCTTCTGCAGCATGTTTCGGAAAACACTCAGACGCAGAATACGGTTCGCCATCATTCTGAAACGCGCTGCAAAACGCGCGTAAGTGTGGAAGCGAGACAACAACCAATCGGTCTTGCTTAATCCATACGTGGCCACGTTCTGTGCGCGAGCTTCCAGCATCAGATGTGGTATGTCAACTTCGGATGGACATTCCAACTGACACTGTTTGCAGTTGAAACAGCTCTCCACCACGCCGCGGATCTGTTCGCTCGCCATGATCGCTGCGGGATCCGCACCGCTCAGGAATCGACGGACCAGATTGGCTTTGCTGCGTGGACTATTCTCTTCCACGCGTTCGTGATGAAAAAACGGACACATTCGTGAGGTCGCAGACAACGTCCGGCAGGATCCACATCCGTTACAACGCAGCGCGGCGTTC
The DNA here is from genome assembly GCA_039831575.1 of Fuerstiella sp. Classification (GTDB taxonomy): domain Bacteria; phylum Planctomycetota; class Planctomycetia; order Planctomycetales; family Planctomycetaceae; genus Fuerstiella. Next base: position 1,129 of record JBDONA010001098.1, read on the forward strand.
ATCGCGGATTCTTCGTTCCAGCTGAGTTGCAGGACAGGCAGGAGCGGCTGATCTTCGGCTTCGTTTTCTGATGTCAGCTGGACTTCGGTTTTGCGCAGGTGCCGCAGCGTAATCTGACCATCGTTGCTGATGATCTTGTCCGGATTCAGCAGGCGTTGCGGGTCGAAGATGTCTTTCACCTGCTGCATCGTGCGATACAGCGGTCCGTACTGCGACCGAATAAAGGCTGTCCTGGACAGACCATCGCCATGTTCCCCACTGATCGTGCCACCGACCGATTTGACGTGACGATAAAGATCTCGCGAAATCGCTTCGATCTGCTCTGCCTTGCCGGGCCGCGGCACGGGCATGATGGGCCGCAAATGCAGCTGGCCGGATGCCGCATGTGCATACAGCGTGGCCGTGACTTCATGCTTTTGGAACGTGCGCTGAGACAGTGTCAGGAATTCTGAGATTCTTTCGGGGGGCACAGCGATGTCTTCAACGAATGGCAATGGCCGGGCTTCCCCCTTCAGCCCCGCCAGCAGAGAGACAACGCCGGCGGGCAATGTCCACAGCCGCTCGACCTCGTGAATGTCCATTGTTTCACTGCTGATGACGTACTGATAATCGGTCGACTTCAACAATGTGTTCGCATTGGACAGCCGACCTTTCAGGTCTTCCTGGCTGCCACCATTGAATTCAATGAACAGACCCGCTTCCGCATTGGGATGGATTATGTCGACAAAATCCTGGTCTGCATCGCGCCCCAGACTCAGCAAACGACGATCCAGCAGATCACACGCGCTGGGTTCCAGAATCAGCAGCAACTGCATCGCCCGCAACGCAGAATCCATCGACCCGAACATCAGCACCATCATGCCTCGGTGTTTGGGAAGTGGCAGGGTGTGCAGCGTTGCTTCGGTCACAATGCCCAGCGTGCCCTCAGATCCCGCAATCAAACGAGGCAGATTCAGTGTGGTCCGCTGTTTGACACTGCGCAACATGTAACCGCTGCAGTTTCTTAACAGCGGTGGCTGATATCGACGAATGTCTTCGGCTGATTCCTCCAGCAGGGCGGCAAGCCGTTCGACGATATCCATCTTGCGAGTGGCCGGCGTCAACTGCGTCAGCGCCAGAGTTTCGTTGCGCACCGGCGGAATGATGGTTCCGTGTCTGCGAGTGTTTTCGGCATGTGGTCCGATCGTCGGTTGTCGGATGACGAATGAGCGCTGGATTGGCTCGGCCCCCAGTTCCACCACCTGTCCTCCGATCAGGACACATTGCAGGCTGCGAATGTGATCCCGCGCAGAACCGACCCGGAACGCATGGGATCCTGCCGCGTCAACACCGATCATGCCTCCGATCGTCGTGATTTCGGAATTTGACGGGTCGGGGGCAAAATAACGTCCGTGTGCTCGAAGTTCTGCGTTTAGCGCTTCGCGTGTCATCCCTGGCTGGACTCGTACCTGATCGCCGTTGATGCTGATCAGTCCGCTCATGTGGCGAGTGAAGTCCAACACCATACCGGCCCCGAGACAGCCACCAGCCAGTCCTGTTCCGGCGCCGCGAGGAACCAGCGGGACGTTGTTGTCTGAGGCGTATCTGGCGAGAGTTGAAACGTCCTGTGCCGACCGCGGAAAGACGACGGCCACCGGCTTGATCTCGTACAGACTGGCGTCGGAGGCATACAACGTCGTCGTTACGTCGTCGACGTGGATCTCACCGTCGATCAAATCGGTCAGGTCTTCAGCGATTTGTCTGCGCAGTTCCTCCAAACGAGACTACTCCGCCTTCTGAGGGTTGCTGATGCTGTTCGATTTCTGTTCCGCTTCGTCCTGCCGCTTCTTCATCTGGATATAGCGTTCGCTTAATTCGAGGTTGAATGCCACGTGCCCTTCGTCAAGAGCCGTCCGGCGATGGCGGGCACGGCAGCGATAACAGACCAGCATGTCGTCCATGAACGTGTACAGCAGCAGATCAACCAGACCAAACACTCCCAGAACTCCCAGGGCCCAGATGGGTTCATACCTTGCCCAGAAAATGGAACTCAACACAACGCCCGCTCCAGCACACGCCAGACCCAAAGCCGGAGGAAAATCCTTCTGACGCCAGAGGTCTTCGCAGCCGCAGACTCGACAGCGGCGACAGAAGTTACCGTCAAAATCTGCCGTCCCCTGGTCCCGTGACCAGTCACAGTGCCCGCATTTTACCGCAGCAGTGGCGGGGTCCGGGCGATGCAGATTTCGCTGCTCACAGACGGGACATTGAAAGATGATTTGCATGGCACAGAAAGACCGACAGAAAAGAACGCTGATCGAAGGGCAAGTTGGTAGTGTAGAACACCAGCGTGCGGTTTCCGACTACAACGCAAAGAACGCTGGTGAACATCGTTTCAATAGGGTATCCGGACGTCCTGTTCCAGCAGCGCAGCCGCCATTTCGCCCATGAATACCACGACCAGCGTTGCGAACAGCACGCCGGTGGCAGATTGTGTGTTTCGATGCTTCAGGATCCGCCAGACCATCACTGACATCAGGCCTGGTGCCACAATTCCGCCGGCCCAACGAATGCCCAGCCACATCTGCTGTGTTGTGTCTGAGAATGAAATGCCTGCAGCGGCAACAGCCCAGCCCGATGCCACCAATCGCAACAGCACGGCGACCAGAATCGCGATGTTGAACCAGGTCAGAGGCCGGATGCTCATCGTCGGAGTGGTCAGATACCAGTGTCCCAGTAACATGCCCGTGGTAACGCCACCCAGCACGGCCGCGGAAGAAAAGTCCGACAGCAATTGTTGAACCACGCCGCAGTCGGTCGCAGCATTCCACGAGTGCAAGCCGAGCGATCCTGCAGTCAGCACAGTCAGCAGATGAATGCAGGCGTTCCCCGGTAACCTGCGTCCCAGTGCCCAGAAAACCGATCCCGCAAAGGCTGTCACCGCCACGACAATAGAGATTGTCCGTGTCCGAGCTGCCATGTCTTCCGGGCCGGAAGACAACAATGCGGACAGCACTGCCAGCCCCAGCAGCACGCGCATCTGAATACGAAAGAAGCCGTCCGTCACATCGCGGCGCGGCATTAACCACCACATCAGAGTGATGCCTGCGGAGAGTTTGAGAATGAACAGAGCGATCATGAGTGCGCCGGCTACTTCTTATTGATCAGTGCCATCGCTTCGGCTCGGCTGGACGGATCCTTCTTCAGCAGACCTCGGACCGCACTGGTCACCGTCAGGGCTCCCGGCTTTCTGACACCGCGAATGGTCATGCAGGTATGCTCTGCCTCAAGAACGACGATCACACCCTTAGCGTCAAGTTCCGACTCCATAAGATCGGCAATCGTGTGCGTCATTCTTTCCTGCACCTGTGGCCGGCGCGACACTTCGTCCACAACACGGGCCAGCTTGCTCAGGCCGGTGACCTTACCGCGGGGAATGTATCCGATGTGAGCTGTACCAATGAACGGCAGCAGATGGTGCTCGCACATACTGTGAAACGTGATGTCGCGTACCAACACCATTTCGTCGTACTCTTCCTCGAACACCTTATGCAGGTGGCGACCGGGATCAACGTGCAGTCCGCCAAACATTTCGGCATACATCCGAGCCACACGGGCCGGTGTGTCCAGAAGTCCATCGCGACCGGGATCCTCGCCGATCGCCGTCAGAATCTCACGGACCGCCGCTTCGATGCGCGGCTGATCGATGTGTCGCGCTTCCGGCGGCGTGACTCCGGTGGCCAGTGTTTCGTTGAGGTTTGCCATTGATTGTCTGTTGGAAGCGTTGAAGCCTGATTTGTGCGAAAGGCCGCGGTGGCAACGCGTGACAGTGGCCTCCCCTGCGATGTTGCCCCCCGGGGAAACGAGTTTTTCCGCCACCTGCACACTGCGATTCGGCAGCCAGCATTCATCTGTGCCTGCCGCTATGGAGAAACAATCGATCCGTCGCAATATCCTACGCGGCACAGACGTATTGTGGGTCGGCAGGCAGTGTTTTTCCTGTCGAGTCCGCGTTTTTCTCGATTTTGTGTCACCTGGCTGTGCGCAGAAGCCACGCTTGACAGCATCTTGCTGCCTGTGATCGTGGCAAACGGTCACAGGCTGTTCCCTGAAAACTTCCTGATTTGCAGCCGCGTTTACGGCGACTTACCATGGCACACAGTTTCGTTCAGGAATCTGGCTCCATGGCGGGTGCGTCCGATCAATGCGGGCCTGTAGTGAGAGCGTTTCTTAGAGCCCAACGGCGGACAGACGTCAAAACAAGAACCGAAACTCCGACAGGATTCACAGGATCGACATGATAAACACCAAGGCAAGATCCTGTTGATCCTGTGAATCCTGTTCAAAAACGGCCGCTTAGCAACATGTGCCAAACCCTGGTCACCCGCCGGGGCAGACTCGTGACGTTCCGTTTGCCACGCCCCCGCCATAATCAATCCTCCAACCAGCGAACGGATACCCCCCTCCTTCGCCAACGCGGCGGCAATAACTGCCCGCGGAAGATCACTGCCGGTAAAATGACAAGGGGTATTCGCGCCGGGCCATCTGCGGTATTTTGGTGTCGCCTGATTGTTGTTCTAACGGTCTTCACTTCCCGAGCCGTCACAAAGTGTTGTCCATCAAGCTGAAATCTGCCTCATGAAAGATGGTGTTGCTGCCGTCGTTTTTGACGACGAAAAAGAGAATGTTCTGCTGGTCAAACGTCGCGATGTTCCGATTTGGGTTCTGCCAGGCGGGGGCATTGATCCGGGGGAAAGCCCGGAACAGGCGGCCGTGCGTGAGGTCCAGGAAGAAAGTGGTTTGGAGGTCCGGATCGTTCGCAAAGTCGCCGTCTATACACCCACCGGAAAGCTCACCAGCGAAACTCATCTGTTCGAATGTGCCGTTGTCAGTGGCGAACCGTGCGTCAGCGATGAAAGTATGGACGTGGGGGTTTTTCCGATTGGCAGTTACCCTCCGCCCGTGTTTGACGTGCACAATGGGTGGCTGAAGGACACGTGTGAAAATCGGCCGGAGCTTATTGTGAAACCCGTTGAGGGACTTGATTGGCGAAATCTGCTGAAGGCCATCATTCAGCATCCCATTCTCAGCTCACGATTCCTGTTGACAAAAATCGGGCTGCGATGGAACTCATAATGATCCTCGTGTGATCATCGTTCCGCGTTCAATGCCGCCGACGGGAGGTATTTCGTTGGCGCTGGAATCGACGCGGCAATCCCTCGGGCGCACGGCTTTGAAGTCTGTCGTCAGATTCCCGAAATTTCGTGCAGATGGCTCGGTTCGAAGGCCGTGGCGATGTGATGTGACGTGCACTGGACTGCACCGTTTCGGGCCAGCGTTGTCATCACGTTGCCGAATTTCTTCACCGAAAAGGCTTTCGGTGATACTGCTCGCACGTGTCATATGGGTGATAACCAACCACTAATGTTCCGCATGGAAGCCTATTTGACGGTAATTTGGTCGTTTGGAGTATCTGGGAATGCCCGCTTCGCGGAAATCGCCGTGGAGACGTGGCGGAATACGTACTTGGCAACAGCGTAATGGGTATGATGAGCATACGGCTCACAATGACCCTGGCATGACGCCAGTAGAAAACAAATTCGAAGATGCACAATGTCCTGCGAAGCAATGAAATCACTACAGCGTTAATATTGGCCGCGGGTAGCGGACGCCGTCTTCAACCTGTCACCAACGACCAGCCCAAGTGCCTGACCGAAATCGACGGAATTCCGATTCTAGAGCGTTTGGTTGATGGCCTGTGTCAACAGGGATTCAAGCGATTGGTTGTCGTCGTAGGTTACCTGGAGCACAGAATCCGCGAATTTCTGGGGGAGCAGTACGGAAGCCTGTCGATCGACTACGTCGTCAATCCGGAGTATGCGACGACCAACAACATTTACTCACTCTGGCACGCACGGAAAGCGCTCCAGGAGCCGTTTGTGTTGATCGAATCCGATCTGCTGTTCGAGGCGTCGTTGCTGGGTGATCTGCAGCAGCCCAACATGATTGCGGTTTCATCACTGGAACCGTGGATGAACGGCAGCACGGTCACGGTCGATCATTCGGACCGCGTGCAGGAATTTCAGCTCGGCAATGAATACAACAGCGATGGGCTGAAGTACAAGACGGTCAATATCTGCAGTCTTTCCTTCAGTTCCTGGCGGAAAGTCATTCGGAGACTGGATCAACATGTTGCTGCAGGCGATGTGAACTCCTTTTACGAGTGTGTTTTTGCGGAAATGGTCGCTGACGGCAGCCTCAACCTGGAAGCCGTCTTTTGGGATCCCTGTTCCTGGCACGAAATCGACACGCTGGAAGACCTGAAGAAGACCGAGTTGTTCTTCCGGCCAGACAGCAAAGAGGAGGCTGCTCCCGCGTAGATCGGCGGACGCATATCGCCCTGAGTTGGGTGATATCTGCTGTCCGTCTCCCCGGAACGTCTTGAATATGCTCCCGAGCCGATGACAGAATCGGAACATGGCTGAACTGAATTACGAAGCCGTCAACAAATACTGGCGCACCGCTCGTCCGTCGATCCTCGGGCCGTACATGATGGATGGGTTTGGATTCCCCGCGTCTGCCGGTTGTTTTCGGTTTCGCGCTGAAACCCGGATTGCTGAGCGGTTGATTCGCGACCTGAACTCTGACGGGACCGTGCTGGATCTCGGCAGCGGCATTGGCTACTGGGCGGAACATTTCTCAAAACATTTTGGGAAAGTTGTCGCCGTCGAGGCCAGTACCCAGTTGTACGATGCCTTGAAACAGCGATGCGCAGCACACGCCAATGTGGAGACCGTTCAGGGCGACGTGCTTTCGTACGAGCCGAAAGAGTGCTTCGAACTGGTGTTTTCCGGTGGGCTGCTTATGTACCTCAACGAAGGCGATGTGATTACGTTGCTCCGAACACTGGCCCCACATCTTGAATCCGGCGGGATCATTGTCTGTCGCGAGAGCACAGTAAGAACGGGCGTCGTGACGCGAGAGGGAGAGTACCAGGCCGTCTACCGCGACATCGCGACCTATACTCGTATCTTTAACGAGTGTGGACTGTCGGTCGTGGAAGTAAAGCGAAACATGCCGTATGTCCTGGTGCAAATGGGGTGCGAGTTCGTCTCGAAATGGAAAACGCTGGTGCCGAAACCACTCCGGATGATCCCCTTTGTGGGACTCCTTGTGTATTGGGTGCTGCGGATCGGCTATCCGTGGATCATCCACATACCCCGTATTTTTGGTGTGAATTATCCAGAGTTAACAAATCACTTCTTTGTGCTGCGGCCCGACTCGCCTGTTACAACCGACAGTCAGACCGCGTCTGCGGTCACTTAGACCAGTTCTCAAGAGGGTGTGTCGTGTGGCTCGTGGAAAAGCGCCTCTCGCGAGTCGAAAGAAGTTCGCTGCGGCCACAAGTCAGCGTAACACGTTGTAGGTGAGTGCCTCACCTGTCAAGGAAAGCGATGAGGAGATCATTGGGGAAACTTGTTTATAACAACATAGCCAACGGCGTTTCGATCCTGGGAGTGCTGCCGTTGTGTCTCCTGTTTCTGAAGGACGGTTACCAGTACCTGATTCCGTTGATCCTCTACAACAACATCATGGATGACCTGGATGGCATTCTGGCTGCGAAGCTGAACATCAAAAGCGAGTTCGGTGCCATTCTTGACAACGTGTGCGACGCGGTCTCGCACACACTCCTTGTCATGCTCGTGGTGATACGGTACGCAGACCTCGCCGCAGGGGCCGATATTCTGTCAATGGCGATTGTTCTGTTCGGACTCACAGCAACTGCAGCACTCGTTTTACGCAGCGTTTCGCGGCTTGTTCCGGAGTCCAGGGCGGGAAACGGGTCACCGACAAACGAGCTGGTCCGTCATCTGCTGTTCATTCTGCTCCTTGCCAACGACTATGAATTCAACATGCGAGCGGTTTTGGTCGCCGTGTTTACACTACATTCCGTGTCAATGCTCATGCCATGCCGGATGCCTTATCTAATCCGTTCGCTGACAAAATCCGCTACGGCCATTAGTCTGGTCAACGTAGCACTCGTCGTCGCGTGGCTCGTCCCCCAGACAACACTCGTGATCGCTGCCTGCTTTGCTGTCAGTTATCTGTATTCGTTTGGATGGGGATGGGTCGAGAGGCTCAGGCAAGTTGAGACTGCAGTGCCAGAGTGACCGGACGCAACGACGCTGGACGACCAGACGCCGGTCCCGTTTTCTCACTGAGCGTGGTACTGAAGTTCTCTGAGTCTTGGGGATGTCGGCAAGGTCGTTTGAAACCAGCTTTCTATCAGATAGCGGAGGACTCAGACGTCCGGCATCTGTGCAGCGTACGAGCGTCTTACCGTCCATTGGTCTCTACACCAGTGCGAAGACGACGATCGAAGCGTCTGCAAGCAGTTCGATTCACGTGTTTACGCGCCCGCTTGCGGGAGAGTCGGGCTATCAGGCCCGGAGAGGGGTTTTAGTCTCAGCCATATTTTCGCACTTCAACCTTCGATCACCATCCCCGGCCGTTAGCCCGTTCGGCCCTCCCGTCAGGACGGGATAGAAAAGTTGTCTCGATACCATTGCCTCCGGTGCCGGTCGCCGCTGGTATCACCGGCGGCGGAAATGCGGCGACTCTGTACGTTGTAATCCGTTGGGTTTTTGAGGGGGAAGACAATTTTTTCCCTGTGCTCTTTGACACAGACGGGGCTGGAGAACGATCCTACGTGACTTGCTCACTAACTGTATTTTCAGAGATCGCGGCCCATGCCTGTCCCCCTGCACGATCACATCGACCGGATTCGCAGCCAGTTCCCGGCTCTCGCCCGCCAGGCCGGTGAACTGCCCGCAGCCTTCTTCGACGGCGCGGCCGGCACTCAGGTGCCGCAATGTGTGATCGATGCCGTGAGTCAGTACTTCGTGCACCACAACGCGAATCACGGAGGTCTGTTTCCAACCAGTCGCGAGAGCGATGTTATGCTTGCTGCTGCACATCAGGCGGCCGCCGATCTGCTTGGCAGCGATGATCCCGACACGGTTTCATTCGGTCCCAACATGACGACGCTGACACTATCCCTGTCCCGCGCACTCGGCCGCACGTGGAGCCCTGGAGACGAGGTCATCGTCAGCCGACTTGACCATGACGCAAATTTTACTCCGTGGGTCCTGGCCGCCGCCGATGCCGGAGCGACGGTGCGGTACATCGATATTGATCCCACGGACTGCACGCTGGACATGGACGATTTCAAGGCGAAATTGAACGACCGAACTCGCCTGGTCGCGGTCGGTTGTGCTTCCAACGCGGTTGGCTCGATCAATCCTGTGAAGGAAATCTGCCGACTGTCGCGCACGGCTGGTGCTCTGACATTCCTGGACGCCGTACATTTTGCTCCACACAGTCTTATTGATGTCAACGACTTTGGCTGCGACTTTCTGGCCTGTTCTGCCTACAAGTTCTTTGGTCCGCATGTAGGCATGCTGTGGGGCCGACGGCCGCTGCTGGAAGAACTGACGGCGTACAAGTTGCGTCCCGCATCGAACGCGCTGCCGGACAAGTGGATGACTGGCACACAGAATCATGAATGCATTGCCGGAACGCTGGCGGCGATTGACTACCTGGCCACGCTCGGTCGCACGGTGGCGGACGATGAATCCCTGCCGCGGCGTGCCGCTCTTAAGCAGGCGTACCAGGCGATCACTGAGTATGAGCAGCAACTAATATGGCATCTGATTGATGGTTTGCGTTCGCTCGAATCGTTTCGCTTGTGGGGAATCGCCGACCCACATCGAGCGACGGAGCGACTGCCCACGATCTCGATCACTCATGCACGTCGAACGCCGGCAGAGATCGCCGAGGAACTCGGGCGGCAGGGCCTGTTTGTGTGGCACGGAAATTACTACGCTCTGCCGTTGACCGAACGACTTGGTCTGGAGCCGGACGGAATGATCCGGGTCGGGATCGTCCACTACAACACGCTGGCAGAAGTCGATCGATTGCTTGCTGCGCTACGGAATCTGTCGTGACACACGATTCGAAATCCGAATTCTTCGAAGTCGCTGTCCGTCGTGGGCTCCTGTCCGGACAGCGAGTGTGTGGCCCGCAGCAGTGAGAATGCTGTTGTCGCTCGTCTCACAGCTCGGCGGCATGGTCAGACCCACGTAAGTTCTTCGCTGAGTGTGTTAAGATTGATGCATCCGTCTTTCGTCACAACAACCATATCCTCGACGCGGACTCCACCCATGTCTCGACGATACAGACCAGGTTCGATCGTCAATACATCTCCCACAAGCAATTTTGGGCCCTTCATGTCCAGCAACGGCGGTTCGTGGACGTCGAATCCGACACCATGTCCTGTGCCATGCGTCATTGCGCAGTAAGAGTCCGGCGCCTGATCATCGGGCAGGCCCACGCTGAACCCCTGGTCCTGAATCACCTGAATCGTGGCGCGATGTACCTGCTCGCCCGTAACGCCCGGAGCAACGGCGTTCACCCCGGCGGCCTTGGCTTGGCGTACGGTTTCATTCATCTTTCTGATCTCGTCAGGAATGTCACCGTGCACCACCGTGCGAGTGCAGTCGCCCCAATACAAAGTGCTGCGACTGCGTGGGAAGATATCGACAATCACGGGTAGCCCCGTCAGTAGCTCGCCCGCACCGACTTCATGACAGTCAGCTCCGTTCGGCCCGCCTGCGATGATCGACCTGGGGTTGGTGAAACCCTTGTCCATCAGAAAATGGTCCACGGCCGAGCGGACTCGTTCCGAAGTCAACGGCTGATTCTCTTTGAACAGTACGCCACCGGATCGAGCTTCCGCACTCCCGATCATCTCACAGGCAAACTGCATTGCCTGTTCGGTCACGTGTTGAGACTGGCGCAGATGCTCGATTTCTTCTTCATTCTTCTGTCGGCGGTCGCCCACCCACAGTTCCGTATCGCATTGAACGGTGATGCCGGCGCGCGTCAGAAATTCGGCAAAAATCAGCGGCAGGCTGCGGTCCGCTGTGACAGTAGTAATGCCCTCGCGCCGCAGACACTCTGCGGCCGCCTGAGCCGTGGCTGTCTCACGATCGCCGGATAATCCGCCTTCCGGTGCGTAGTCGGCCGGACAGCCAACCTGATCCACGTTGGCGGATTGACGTGCGCGCTGCATCTCGATGTCACGCAGCAGCAGAATGGACCGCACCCCGTCACCATTTGGCAGCTCCAGCAGTGCCACGGGATCACCGACCATGAAGCGAATACGCCACAGCAGAATGTTGTTCATCGCCGGCACGCCGGCACAGATTTTCGCGATCTTCTGGTCAGGCACTCACAGTCTCCTCTGGCTGTTGGTCGTCACTGGCAGGTTTATCATTGGATTGACGGGTCATCAGGCTCACTACGACAAGCATGGTAACGGAAACCGTGATGGCAGGAAGCACAGCGTCCAGGTCTGCAAACGCGGTCGGCAGACTCTCTCGTATGATGCTCAGTTCGTTCCAGGCAAGAGTCACAATCGCTCCACTGCAGATCGATGCGACGGCACCCTGTCGTGTTGCACCTTGCCACAGCAATGCTGCTACCAGCGACGGTGTGATGCAGGCGCCATAGATCGTAAAGGCGTACAGCGCTTTCTGAAAGAACCCGGTCGATTCCGAAAACAGAAACGTGACGATGTAGGCGACGATGCCAAACACGACAACAAACAGGCGGTTGACCCACACGATGCGTTTCTGCGACGCACCGGGATTGATGTACGGCAGATACAGATCATTCACGACGCTGGTGGCCGGAACGTGCAGAAAGGAATTTGCTGTTGAGATGATGATGGCAACAACCGTCACCATAAACAGGCAGCCCAGCGGCAGCACAAGATAATGGCGAGCGGCGTATATAAGGATGTACTTGCCGTGTTCGGGATCAGGAGTCATGCTGCTGGCCATCCACGCACAGATGATAATCAGCAGTTCGACCGCAAACGCTATGAAGACCATCATGGTCACGGCCGTCTTTGCACCTTTGGCGCTACGACTCGCAAAAATTCGCTGATACTGATTCGCGTCGCCCAACACCAGCAGAAACACGGGCAGAATAAAGTTGATCAGCTGCGTTGGTGAATAAACGCCCCACATACTCATGTGCGATGGTCGTCCGTCGGCCACAAACGCAGCTTCAATGCCCGCCCATCCGCCCGCCTTGAACCAGTACACCGGGCCGGCGATCAACATCGTCAGCATGATGATGCTGCCGGTGACCAGATCCATCCATGCCAGACTCATCAGGCCTGCCAGTGCCGCGTAACTGATAATAAACGCCGCTGCGATCAGCGTGGCCGTCTGCGCGGTCAGAATAGATTTGTCTCCGACGATCACTTCCAGAACGGCACCGCCAGCGTTGAATTGGTAGCTGACGATCACCATATAGGCAACAACCAGCGAGACCAACGCCAGATTGCGCGCCAGCGGACCAAAACGCCGTTCGATGATCTCCGGCACCGTGGTCGCTTCAACGCTTCTCGCTTTTGTCGCGATTAGCGACAACAGAGCCATGCCGGCGAAAGTGCCTATGGGCAGCAACATCGCTGCCATCCCCGCATCGTAGGTCTGCTCGGCATTTCCAACGATGGATCCTGTCCCGATCCACACCGCCAGCATCGTGCAGACCATCATCCACGGCGAAAGTGACCTGCCGGCCACGGCAAAGTCGCTGTGGTCCTTCACGTCACGAGACTTCCACAGAGCAATCCCACCCAACAGAATGAGATACGCGATGATGCAGCTCAGATAAACCATTCTCAGTGCGACTCCTCTGCGCGCCAAACAGGACCAACCGGAACGTCCTGCCACGGTGAGATGTCAAGCTCCGGTTCCGTCGAGGCCGACATTCTAACGTGGCCACGCTGAGATGTACCCTAGCCGATCGTCCTGGTCACGCAGCTGTTCACGCCGATGAAAGTGAACGGACGTTCGACTGGCATTCGCTGAGAGGGGCAGTCACGGATTGTGGTAGCGGACTCGTGCGTGGCCGGGGCTGCGAAGGAAACGCCTGGGTTTCACTCATGCCTCGCTAAAATCCTTGTCGGTGCCACTGGTTGCTCGCAACCAGTGTTGCAGAGCAACACGACGTTCCGCGATCCTTGCCTATGCCCCTTGCGTCCGACTTGTTGAAGACACACAGCAGCTCCCGACCCCCGCGCCATACTTGGTCTTGCACCTTAGATTCCCCATGCTTCGCTCAGTACATCAGGCCCTGGGGGAGCGACCGTCGTGGTGGCGATGTCATCGCCCTGTCAGACGATGCCTGCAGGATTGCCGAGGCGGAATCCGAGGCCGTTTTGTTTCCAGGACTCACCACAATGATGCCGACGCATCATCGTGGTGCGTTTCGGGAACATGACTCGACCAGAAACGTTAAGACGGCTTTACACTTCTCATTTCCGTCCGATTTACCATAAGCCTTTAGCCCATATGTCGTTAGGTGTGATCCGGGAGGTTTATGCGCTAACAATTCTTGTCATCCTGGCACGTTTGGCATTCACCGTGCTTTACAGAATATCAGTCAAGCGGAACTCAACGAAGTCTGCCTGATAGAAACAAACAGTCACCAAACGAAACAGGAGAAACAGAGATCAAAATTTTCAACGCACTGGCCACAGACGAAAATGGTTTTATTGTATCCGCCGAAATTGTACTCGTCGGCACAATTCTGGTTCTGGGAGTCATTGTCGGACTGACCGAACTGTCTTACGGCGTGAACCAGGAACTGGAAGATCTGGGATCCGCGATCGGTTCAATCAACCAGTCCTACTGCTACTCATTGGCCTCTGGCGAAAAGGGCCATGTCGCTGGCAGCGTATTCACGGACTATCAGGATGAATGTGACAACAGCTGTGACATCAGCTGTGACTCACCGCCACGCGGTGAAAAACGCTCAAACAACCGCTAAGACGTCGGGATTCGAGTTGAAGGGGCGAAGCCATCCCGCCGCCCCCTGAATTAAGCTGCGGGGCGGCCGCAAGTCAGATCTTATGCGGGCAATACGAACGAACGCTGTGAAACACATGCCCGCTGCAGATCAAAACATTCGATGAAGCGAGCAGGACGGACGTCTTCCTGAAGATTCAATTCAAGACGGGCGACCTGAGAACATTGAAGACCGAAGGGTGAATGCTGACTGTCGACCCGATGCTACCCACATCGATTACCCCCTCGACGGATTCAGCCTTCATCCCTCCGCCTTCAACACTGAAAAAATCGGACTCCTGTTTCGGGGACAAAGACCCGTGTTCACGTGGTGAGCACCGGGTCGTTGTTCTTTTCTATGCGCTGACAAGAGACGAGAGGCAAATCATTGTCGTGCTGGCATGTGACGCCGACTCGGCGTACATTCTTCAGGAACCCGCTGCCAGCCACGTGGCCTTGTGGCTCAGTTCAACTCCCGTTGTCAAGCCTGCATCCCTGCCGTTGTGATGATACTCTTGTCGTTCGGCAGACAACGTCAAATGACAATTACAGAAGCACAAGAGGAGCAGAGATCGTGAAGACAGCAAGTGTTCGAATGAGTGTCGTCGTCGTCCTTCTGACCTGCTGCTGCTGCCGGTTTGCCCAGGCACAGACGCTGACGCCTGATCTTGGGGCTATACCCGCAGGAAAGGGTTGGAAAGGCAACTTCAAGGCTGGAAAACTGGTTGACCGGGATGGAGCCGCTGCGATTGAGTTCAACAGCAAACAGAACGTTGTCTGGCTCGACGGAGTTGACTTCACGACGGGAACAATCGAGTTCGACACGAAAGGCAAGGGTGCGCCGAAGGCGAGCGGTTTTGTTGGCGTGGCCTTTCGAGTGATCAACCAGAAGACTCATGACGCCGTCTGCTTTCGGCCATTTAATTTTCGCGCCGCGGACGCTGACAGCAGATCGCACGCGGTTCAGTATGTCTCTCATCCAAAATGGACATGGCAGAAACTACGCAAGGAAAAACCCGGACAGTTTGAGAAGCCGATTGATCCTGCGCCAGATGGTGATGCCTGGCTGCACGCGAAAATCGTTGTCAAAGACCGCACGGTGAAAGTCTTTGTCAATGGCGCAACGAAGCCGTCACTGGTGGTCGACGAACTGAGTGCCCGCCGTGCGGGCGGTGTTGGTCTGTGGTGCAATCGCTACGGCGTCATCTCCAACCTCAAAATCACGCCCGACAAGTAAGACGTGCCACGCTGTCGACTGCGATCGATTCGTAGGGACCTCTCGGAGGTCGGTCAGCTTGTAGGGTCCCGGCCAACACAGAATCCACGTCGCAAACAATTGATTCGCGGCACTGTGTTGACGTCATTGTGCAGACAACTTTCCGTTCGAGGCACCCGAATGTAGTCAGGCTCCTGAAGTCGGTCGTTCAAATTGTCTGGCGTCGCCAATCGAACCGCAATCCGGCATCGAAAACAGATGCGTGTGAATCATTGTTTTAGCGGTCGTTCCTGACGGCCGGGCGTCCCCTGCCGAACCGCATCTGCATGAGGTCAGTCTGGGGGCCTGTGCGATCGCCTCCCTTACTGAACGAGACCCCGTGGTTCCTGTGGCCCCAATGACGTTTAGGTTGAGTTATTTGAGACGAACAGATGATTTAAGTATTGTGGGTTATGTTGCGGCTGGTCACTGTACACCATCGTCTTTTTTTGCAGTCAGATTTGAAGTAGAGATTTCAGTCATGGTACGTCAAAGCCACATGTCGATCGTTGCCGGTTTAATGGCGGCGCTAGTGTAGTGTCTCACGCAGTTGATGAATTATGAAGTGCGGCTCTTGCTCGGGCTGCTTTTTCGAGAATCTGTTCTGCCGATTTCGTCCAAACGAATCTTGTCGGGTCGGCGTTGTGTGCGTCGATGTACTTCGTGATTGCGTCAACCAGTTCTGGAACGCTGCGGAACACACCATTGCGAATTCTCTCCTGAGTGATTTTTCCGAACCAGC
>JBDONA010000400.1:0-3777 GCA_039831575.1 Fuerstiella sp.
AAACTATAAGCTGCCTTCGTCCCTGCACGGCACGCATACTCCCACTCCGCTTCCGTCGGCAATCGGTACACATAACCCGCCGACTTCTCTGCGGGCAGCTCGCTCAGCTTCCCGCAGAACTCGACCGCTTCATCCCAGCTTACTTTTTCTACAGGATTCTGCGGGCCTTTGAATTCGCTCGGGTTACTCCCCATCACCTTCTGGAACTGCTCCTGAGTCACCTCATACACGCCAAACTCAAAACCCTTCGTCAGCGTCACCTGATGAGCTTCATCATTCTCGCCCATCGTGAACGTCCCGCCGATGATTGGCTTGAACTTCATGTCGATACTATTCACAGTCGGCACACCATTCTGCGTCTGGTCCTGCGAGATGGCCTGCGGTTCAACCGTCGCAGCATTCGTCGATTCCACCGTATCGGCTTCGGGTTTCACGGCCTGCTCGTCAGGTGACGTGTCCTGGACGGAACTGCGGACCACACGAAAGCCCAGGCTGCCGATGCGGTACGACGGCGAAAACCCGCCACGGTCCGCCGACTGGCAGTAGTCAGCCGAGTTGAACCAGCTGCCACCGCGAAACACCCGGTCCGAGCCCGATGCAGCACCAGTCGGATCCGTCACCGAACCGCTCGGGTATTCAGCACCCAAGTCCTGACACCACTCCGACAAGTTCCCGTGCATGTCATACAGACCCCACGGATTCGGCTTCTTCTCACCAACAGGATGCGAGCGGCAGTTATTTCCTAATATACGCTCGCTGTAATTGTCTATGTCTTGAACCGTCTCCCAGATCTTCAAAGCGTCGATCTGTTTGTCACCGCTGTTGTTGCCAAACCACGCGTAGTCACCCAATTGAGCATCGTTGTCACCGAAACTGTACTGCGTCGTCGTTCCTGCACGGCACGCATACTCCCACTCCGCTTCCGTCGGCAATCGGTACACATAACCCGCCGACTTCTCTGCGGGCAGCTCTGACAGCTTCCGGCAGAACACAATAGCTGCATCCCAGCTTACCTGCTCTACAGGATTCTGTTTGCCTTTGAAATAACTCGGATTCGTCCCCATCGCTTGCTGGTACTGCTCCTGAGTCACTTCCGTCGTTTGAAGATAAAACGTCCTCGTAATTCGAACATCGTGCTGAGACTCGTTATTGATGCGACCATTTTCGTCACGCGGCGAACCCATCATAAACTCCCCGGCGGGAATCAAATTAAACGTCATGCCAATTGAGTTTGTGATCGGTTTTCCTTTGGTGATCTGGATCTGCAGTCGGGCC
This sequence comes from Fuerstiella sp., assembly GCA_039831575.1. Classification (GTDB taxonomy): domain Bacteria; phylum Planctomycetota; class Planctomycetia; order Planctomycetales; family Planctomycetaceae; genus Fuerstiella. The sequence goes on from JBDONA010000400.1 coordinate 1,276, forward strand.
TCTGCTCTCGCACCAGAGTTGTCGGTGGCGATTATCGCCACACTGTGCTGCCCACTTTCTGCTGTCGCTACGATATCCCATGACAGCTCGCCGGTTTCGACGTCAATCGCGACACCTTCCGGTGCCCCGATTCCGAGGGCAAACCTAATATCATTCGCAGGGTAATCCCCGTCGCTCGCACTCATGCGAACGCTAAGCTTCTCTCCGGACTTGGCTGACACCGGATCGATCGCGTCAAAAGTCGGTGGCACATTGACTTCTGTCACCTGGACAGTCAAAGGTTGGGCACAAAACACGCTTCTTCCTGACAAGTCGGTCACCTGGGCCTCAAACGCAAAGTTCCCCGGTCCCTGAATCTCGGTTGGTGTCCAGATGAGCCGACCTGTGTTTCTATCTATCTGCATCCCGTCCGGTGCGGTTTCTGAAAGACTAAAACGCTGGACATCCGTGAGTGGAATCGACGTTTGAATTACCAACTCAAGTGGTATTTCTTCATCGATCGTCTGCGATGGCAGCGAAATGATACTCAGTACCGGACCTTCCGCTGACCGGCCGGCAATATCATTCGATGTCTCATTCGCCTCGCTAACGCTGACAGATTCATTATTGCTCGACATATCGGAAGACTCTCCTGCGGTCGCCTCTGCGACTTCCGTGTTTAGTGGCGTGGTCTCCGGTGACGATTCCCTCAATAAACTGACCGTGAGCAGCACCAACAGAGTCCCCGCGACCGCCCCCACCGACATGCTCACCGCCGGATTCTCTGTGGCCCATTTCTTGAGCCGATCCACCGCACTATTGAGCCGATCCACCGCACTAAGTGGCCGTCTACTTCGTTGGGATTTCCCTTGTTTTGTGCCCTTTCCCGTGCGACGGCTTCCAGACGCTACCGCGACAGTGCTGTGTGAGGCAGATTCGGACGACCCGCTGACAGTCAGACGGGAACATGTCGCATCCACACGCAGCTTTTCACGACACCCGGAGCACCGGATTAATTTCTTGGCATGCTTCGCTTGCAGCGGGAGGACTGTCCCACACGCCGGACACTCCAACGGACGGGACTCAGAGGAATCTCGTTTCGTTGGTGTCGCTTCGCTGTGAACACCACGTACGGCGTCCGCGAACTCGCCGCAGTTCTCAAACCTGTCTGTTGCAGCCTGGCAAAGTCCTCGTTCCACCGCCGCAGCCACAGATGAGCTGGCAGAAGGACAGATCGTCTGCAGACTCGGGGCCGCCATCGTCGACTGTTTCACCATCACCGCCGCCGGTGTCGGCCCTTCAAACGGGGGACGGCCGCTGAGGACTTCAAACACCGTGGCTGCCAGGGCGTACTGATCAACCCGGTGATCGATCGCTTCGCCCATCACCAGTTCCGGAGCCATATAGCCCGGCGTTCCCATCACAATGCCGGCACCCGTCAGACGTGTGGCCTTACCGTGTTGTTCAGGTCCGTCTGCCACCGCTTTGGCCACACCGAAGTCAGCGACATAAGCATGCCCTTCACCGTCAAACAGAATATTGGCCGGCTTGACGTCCCGATGCACATAACCTTTGGCATGGATAAAATCCAGAGCCAAAGCCACGTCGGGAAGCCACTCCTCCAGTGACGCTTCGTCCATCGCACCGGGTTCCATCCGGTCTTCCAGACTACCACCATCCAGATACTGCATCACGGCAAACGGAATCTTTTTGTGTTCACCAACATCCGTGATTTTTACGATGCTGCGATGACTGAGCTTCACCAGCGACTGGATCTCTCGCCGAAACCGATCCGTAAACTCCTTGTCCTTTAACAGCGACAGATGGGGGATCTTGATCACGACCTGCGTGTCCAGCGTCGTGTCCCGCGCCAGATACACTTCCCCCATGCCGCCCGAACCAAGCAACCGAACCAACTCGTAACGGCCCCCGGAAAGAAGTTTCGATTTTCTCTGATCAGCAGACAAAGTTATCGCCGTTTCGCTCTAACTGATTCGAATTCGCTCTAACAGCATACTCACGTCGCACTTAGGTTCAAGTCGTCGTGACGGTGTATTCAACAGACAATTGAACGTCGGAGTAGAACACTGCACGATGACCTGGTCGTGACCAGACGCATCGCACCTGCCCCACGCTTCGCTTACGTTACGGCAACCTGCGGTCGCGGCTCCGTCTCGCTCCCTCCGGGCCAGCACTCCAGCAAAGCGACTTGCCCTACTTCACGGAACTGCGGACCACACGAAAGCCCACGCTGAAAACGCGTTCCGACCGCGACCTTCCGCCACGGTAGTCCGACGGGCAGAGGCCAGCCATGTCGAACCAGCCGCCGCCGCGAAGCACCCGGGCCAAATCCGGCGAAGGGCCAGTCGAATCCGACGAAGGGCCAGTCGGATCCGTCACGGGACCGCTCGGGTAGTCAGCACCCAAGTCCTGACACCACTCCCACACGTTCCCGTGCATGTCATACAGACCCCACGGATTCGGCTTCTTCTCACCAACAGGATGTGAGCGGCAGTTATTTCC
>JBDONA010000655.1:0-3776 GCA_039831575.1 Fuerstiella sp.
GAGCCGCCTTAAAGCCAGGGGCAAACTTTTTTTCGTCGGTGCTGTCAATCGTGCGGTACCGCCATAGTTCTGCGCCGGTTTCTTTGTCGAAGCAGTGAAGATATCCCTGCAACGCAGGAGCGTAGACGTGACTGCCGACAATCGCGCAGGTTGCCAGCCAGCCATCGCGCGAGACGACCTCCCACTTGAGTTTGGGTTGCTCAGCCAGCCGGGTTTTCGAGATTCCTCGCTGAGCCGGCCCGTTGCGAAACGATGCCCAGCTGGAATCTGTAGGGCCCGTCAATGCGGACGTATTCGGTGAAGCACTGGCCAGATGTTGACCAACCAGGAATGCTGCCGCGCCACCTGAAAGTGCTGTAAGAGCGTCGCGTCGAGTAAATTTCAGTCGCATGAATAAACTCCTGATTCGGCCAGTGGACAACACTACAAAGCAGGCTTCACATCGCGTTCCTGTAAAGCTGACGAAATGCGTCCGCGTCCATTGTTCGCGGGTTAAACGTTCCCGTCCATTGTTGAGTGGCTTCTTCGGCCAGAGTATTCCGCATTTTGTCGCTTAGTTGCACTTCAAGAGCATCCGTCAGCGTGTGAGGCATCGAGGCGGCCGCAACCAAATCTGTAAATCCCCTGGCCAACGCCTCAGCACCCTGTTCGTCTGTGTCGCCCCGACCAGCCCAGCCCACCGAGATGGCGAGGTCACGATAAAGATGACCAACCTCTGGTACGTTCCACCGGATCACATGTGGCAACATGACCCCAACCGCGATCCCATGCACCATATCAAAGTGTGCCGACAACGGGTTGGCTGTCGCATGTGCCGCGCCCAGCATGCTTGTTTCAATGGCTGCACCGGCCAGATGAGCTCCCAGCTGCATGTTGCCACGTGCCTCAAGATCATTAGGAGCACTCATGACCACAGAGAACGATTTCGACAGCAGTGCCCACGCCTGACGGGCAAACATCTGCGACATCGGATTACGCTTCCTGGTCACATAACTTTCGATGGCGTGTGTCATGGCATCGATGCCAGTCGCTGCAGCCACGACCCGAGGCATGGTGACGGTCAGTTCCGGATCAAGAATGGCCACCCGACAGGCCGCCTTGGGATCCCCACAGGGCATCTTCATGTGCGTCTTGGCGTCCGCTATCACAGCAAAAGACTGAGCTTCGCTTCCCGTGCCGGACGTCGTGGGGACGGCAATCATCGGCAACATCTCATGCGTCGCCTTGCCGACGCCCCGGTAGTCATGCATGCGACCGCCGTTGGTCAGCAAAAAATTGGCGCCCTTCGCACAATCCATGCTGCTGCCACCGCCGAGTCCGATGATTAATTGAATGCTCTTCCCCGTGGCAAACTCGACACAACGGTCCACGTCGTCTGTTGTTGGATTCGTGGCGACATCATCAAAAACGGCAACCTTCAGCCCTTTGGACTCCAGAGATGCGATCGCTGACGCCTCGTGGCCGGCCTGCTTCAAGCCGGGATCAGTCACCAGCAGCACGGGTCCGTTACCAAACTCACTGGCAATCTCACCGAGTCTGGCGAAACTGCCAACTCCAAAAACCACGCGGGTCCGTGGCTGATAGTCAAACGTTGTGGCGGAACCCAATTGCGGACTCGGATTGAATTTGGTTTCGGTAACGGGAATCATTTTACACGAGCATCACTCAGAACGAGTGTGGATGGCATTCAGGTGGGACAGCATGAGGAGAGAGGGCACGGGGCATGGTTAAATAGAATGGAGATGCGGCAATGCTGGGCGAACCCGGTATCTGTGCCCGTCGTCACTTCAGCGGACACCAGTTTACCCGTTGGCGCAGCTGCCAACAACGATACCAGACCGGCAAATTCTGTGGCAGGTGCGGCTTTGTATCGTACGCGGTAGTATAACGCTGTCCGGCGGGCATGCCCGACCTGGCTCCGAATGTCCGCGAAAACACTACATAATCGCTATCCGCGGCGAAAAACCTCGACCAGTGTTCGCACGCAGCTGGCCGTGCCCCCGGCGTCCTGCCAGGCAGTCGCCAAATCAGCCCACGATGGTCCGGCGATATCCAGATGCACCCACGGCGTGTCACCGACAAACTTTTCCAGAAATTTTGCGGCTGTGACGGCTCCCCCCCAACGGGGACCGACATTCTTGCAGTCGGCGACGTCGCTCTTCAAAAGAGGCTCAAAATGCTGATGCATCGGCATCGGCCAGAAGAACTCACCGGTCGAAGACGCGGCGCCGGTAATGCGGTCGGTCAGCTCAGCACTGTTGGCGAATATTCCTGTGATTTCCTCCCCCAAAGCGACAACACAGGCTCCGGTCAGCGTTGCCAGATCAATGACCGCGTCGGCACCGTCGTCAATCGCGTAACTCAGCACGTCCGCCAGCACCAGCCGTCCCTCGGCGTCCGTGTTGTGAATTTCGATGGTGGTGCCGTTTCGAGCGGTCACGACATCACCCAGACGATAAGCGCTGCCACTGATCATATTTTCCACAAGGCCCAGGTACACAGAAAGATTCACCGGCAGCTTGAGATTGGCGACGGCACAAATCACCCCCAACGCCGTCGCCGCGCCGGCCATATCGGCCTTCATGGAGATCATGCTGTCGCTCGGCTTGATCGAGTAGCCGCCGCTGTCGAACGTAACGCCTTTGCCCACAAGCGCCAGTGTTTCGGCGTCGCTGCCCGCACCCCGGTACGTCAACTTCACGATTCGCGGCGGCTTCTCGCTGCCTCGAGCCACTGCCAGCAGCGCGCCCATCTTCTCAACAGCCAGGTGCGTTTCGTCCAGGATGACGCATTCCAGTTCACAGTCTTCCGCGATTTCGGCGGCGCATGCGGCAAAAGTCTGCGGAAAAATGTCATTGGCCGTCCTGTTGACAAGGTCCTTAACAACATTGCACGCGCTGCCGACGATCTCCCCCGTAATGAGTGCATGCTCAGTGTCAGTGATGTCCGTCAGGCACAGGGTGGCATCAGCAAACGGATGTCGTTTGAGTTCTGCCTTGTACACGTCGGAATCGATCGGCCCGGAAACCACGCTGTCGCTGAATGTTTCGGCCAGCTGCGAGACCGAAAGCGTTTCACTGACCGTGTCGTCCACAACCATCGCCACCGACTGATCACTATTCGTGCAGCAGACCCGCAGTCCGGTCAACATGCTCAGCCGCAGGCCACGCACATCAATGGCCTCAGACGGCCCCAGCCCGACAACAGCGACATTGGTCGCCGCCACTCCCGCCGTCTGATACAGCGGAAGCACTTCCTGACTCCTGGCCTCAAAATCGCCTCGTTCCAGCGCGGCCCGGATCGTTCCGCCCAGCGCATCGTCAACCTGGCGTGTGTTGCCCTCAAACTCCGAAGTGTCTGACACGAGTACCACAAGCCAATCCACCTCAACTTCATGAGCGGGTGTGAGGGAAGCCGTAATGGCCATAAAGAAACTTCTTTCCGGCGTTGTTGTTCTGAAGTGAATAAGAGGAACGCCAATTGTGGCAGGGAAAACTGTATCCGGACAGCCTTCCGGAGGGCAGGTATGGACTGGCGGCAGATTTTCTTTGTGCCATGTTTCCTGCGCCAGGCACCACGTTCCTCCAGACCACCCTACCGTTATTCGTACCACACTGCGTTATTCGTGCCACTGCTTGCTTGCAAGCAGTGAAATCGTGGGCGCATCACCTGACACGAGAAACATGTTTGCCGTTCTTCAGTTGATGGCCGACCTCAACGATCCACGCCTTTTGCACGGCAGCACTACTTCCCTGGAGCAGTGGCACGACACACCA
>JBDONA010000183.1:0-16990 GCA_039831575.1 Fuerstiella sp.
ACTGACGGAGACGTGCCTCCAGCATTCCAGCCACTCGACAACGAGTTCCAAAAAAACTACTGTCAGGTAGTCGCGCTAAACGTACGCGCGCATCTCATTTCGCAAATTTGCCCATGACAGTGCTTTTCCGGCGCTGACTGCAACATGGCACTACGGCAGTTTTTCGTCGTCCAGCTCCCGCTGGATGTCCTTCAGATATTCGTCTGTGAAGGCCCGGCCTTCTGATGTCGGATCCGCCTGGTCCTCAAGACCTTCGAATTCATCGGCCCAGCTTTGCAGCTGCACCTCCACTGCCTCGTGTGAGGTGTTTTCCTGGGGCGGCCGTCGTTGTTCTGGTTGCCGAGTGTCTGTCTCCGCTGACGTTTGAATACCCGCCAGAAAGTCTTCACTGTCGACGCAATTCGCCTTTCGTCGGCGCGCCGCTTTGTGCAGGCGATGATCGCTGGAAACGACCAGCACCTGCTTCGGACTGCTGTGCCGGTTGAGCAGTCGCTCAATCTCGGTATCCGCGTCAGTGCCCTTTGGAGCAAACAGAACATGCAGTCCTGCGTGGTCCTGACTGCGATTCGCATCAGACGTTGAATCGAATGCGTCATAGACAATGGATGTCCGGCTGAGCGCGTTGCGACCGAGCAGATCCGTCAGCAGCCGATTGAGTTGATTGCGGCAGCGTTCCAGATCTCCCCGCCCGTAACTTCGTCGCGCAATGCCGGCCGCATGCATCAGGTTGTAGCCGTCAATGATGAGATAATGAGCTGCCACGGGTTTCGTTCTCTGGTTCGGTCGCCTGATCGACACACTTTCTCATGCGACCGACGGCAACGGCTCTAATGCGTGTCGCCGATGGGGCGAGCAATTTCGCAGCTGTATGGTGGCGGAAGTCGATTTACTTCGGTTAAGCGCGCTCTAACCCTGCAACGCCGAGCGACTTCGACTCACAAGTCCGTTGTCAGGGTGCCCACTGCCCTTGAGATTGAATACGGACATCGCCAGAAAACGGTCTCGCCACGCAGGACTTACATGACGGTAATCCTCAAGCACCGCGGAACTGAACTTGTAATCGTGTGCATCGCGTCCTTTGAGAAACAGCATCTGTCGAGTCGCGTTGATCAATTCGTCGCCACTGCCGCCGGAGGACAGGTAGCCGTAAACCTTTTCCGCGGCCTTCATTCGGTTGCCGGAAATTTCCGACAGAATCTCCGTCAATGCATCATCGGAATTGGCCAGCGCTGTCGGTTGAATAGATTCTACTTTCTGCCTGCCGAGTGCCCCGCGGCCGGCAGCAGCTTTGCGGAACATCGGATTGAACGAACACGCCTGCAGCAGCAGTTGTTGTCGCAGACCATCATCAGCGGCGTTCCGCCACAGATAGTGCATGGCGTTGGCCGTCGTGAGTCCGTGCAGTCCAATGATTCCCGGCTGCCGCATCAGCAACTCTCCGGCGCCCAGGAAGACTCCGTCCCAGACCGACTGAGCGGCCACGCCGTGAGACAGTCCCTCAACGGCCGTTTCCGCAGCGATCCGCGGTGTGCCCTCACGAAACGATGCGAACACCTGTGTGGTGACCGCGGCGTCGACTTTTCCGCTGAGCCAGCTCTCGGGAATCCCTGTCAGCATCTCTGCGTTGTCACGCCACGGCCGATCAGCGTCCAGGTCACTGGTCGCGGGATTCGCTTCACCCGAATGATTCAGCATCGCAAATGTCAGGGACCGCAGGACCGGTTCCGCAAATTGCCAGCCAATGACCTGCAGCGTCCGCCATGCGTTTGCCAGGTAAATGGCTTTATGTCCGATCGAGCGGAAGTCGCGTGCGGCATAACGTGTGAACAGGTTAAAGACCTCGGTTGCGCCAGCTGTTCGCACCAGTCCGGCGGTGGCCACGTCCGCCTTTTCCACGTCCCAGTTGTCCATTGCTTCAACAAACAACAACCGGGCATGCGCGGCATCCGGAACCATCGATTCCTTCACGGGCTGCATCCGCCAGCCGCTGCGTTTGGCTTCATCAGCCTGCGATGATTTAAAGTAATTAATGGCCCAGAATATCGGCAGCCATCGATCTTCGTCCGGCCCCGCCAAACTTGCAAGGTGGCAGGAATTGACAACCAGCACACAGTGGAATTTGAATCCTACCGACGGTCTTGGCTGCACGTTGCGAATTCCCGCCAGCAGCAATGCTGCCAGCACGTCGCGATACGATCGGCCGCCCCGAATCTGTTCGGCCACTCGCTCAAGCACTGTTTCGCGAGAGGACTCTTCGATCAATCGCACCAGCGGTTCAACGTGCGCACCGAACTGCACCAGATTCGATTTCAGTCCGGCTTCGTCGGCCGAAACACGCGGCAGCGCAGACATGAAATGAAGTCCGCCCAGAATGGCGGTTGATCCTACGGCGGAATCGTAAACAAAGTTTCGCCTGGTCGTGTGTCTTGTGGGCATCATTCACCTCCTAACGAACTGTGCAGGAATCGCTGAGTTGCATCATACTCCACACGCGGCTGCGGTCGACCAATACTGACAAATTGCTGTTATGATTCAGATCGTCGACGGGTCCGTTGTCAGACCCTGTCGGCCGATGAAAGAATTCGTTGCGTTATCAATTCAGGACGACTGACGTCGAATGAGCCATTCTGCGAATACATCCGGTGATGAGATCAATCCGTACGTCTGGGCAACGGTTGATGACGATGATTTGGCTATTTTTGAGCGACAGCTGAAAGACTTTGTGCCGCCTGATGCCTTTGACGCGCACGCGCACCTGTGGCGGGTGGCTGATCTGGGCACGCCCACGCCATCACTGGCGGCAGCCGGCCCGGCGGAAGTCACTCGGGGCGTGTACGACGAACGCATCACAGGGTGGATGCCGGAACGGTGTCCGACCGGCGGGTTGTTCTTCCCCTTTCCGACACGCGATCTGAATGTCGATGGTGCGAACGGCTTCCTGGCTGCTCAGATGAAGGCTGATCCGAAGTCGCGCGGACTGATGATCGTGACACCGCAGCAGGACCCTGCGACCGTCGAACGGCAGGTGGTTGACGACGGCTTCGTGGGCTTCAAGGTTTATCATCTGTTCGCCGCACGTCAGGACACGTTTTTCGCGCCAACGGAAGAGTTCATTCCGGAATGGGCATGGGAAATCGCGGACCAGCGCGAGCTTGTGATCATGCTGCACATGGTGCTGCCACGGGCACTGGCGGAACCCGCGAATCAGATCTACATTCGCCAGCACTGCGAGCGATTTCCGGGCGCCAGACTGATTCTCGCTCACGCCGCACGAGGCTTCTGCGGACGCCACACTGTGGCGGGGATCGAATCGTTACGAGGCCTGGACAATGTATTCTTCGACACGTCAGCGGTCTGTGAACCGGAAGCCTTCGAAGCTATCCTGAAAACGTTTGGACCCACCCGATTGTTTTTCGGGGCAGACTTTTGCGTGACCGAAATGCGCAGCCGTTGTGTGAATCTGGCGGACGGGTTTCTGTGGCTCGATGAACTCCGCCCGGACTATGCGCGATCTCGATTTGCGAGACCGACGTTGCTGGGGATCGAATCACTGTTGGCGTTGAAACAGGCGTGTACCAACCAGCATCTGACGGATGGCGACGTGGAAGAGGTCTTCTGTTTCGGTGCACGACGCCTGCTCGGCCTGCCGCTGTCTCGCACACTGCCTGACGTGCAGGCCGTTTATCGCAAGGCAAAGCAGATCATACCGGGCGGCACACAACTGCTCAGCAAACGCCCCGAAATGTTTGCTCCCGAACAGTGGCCGGCTTACTATCGCGAGGCGCGCGGTTGCGAAGTGATTGACATCGAGGGCCGTCGTTTCATCGACATGAGCCTCAGCGGTATCCTGGCCTGCCTGCTTGGCTTCAGCGACCCGGATGTGAACGCGGCAGTCATTCGTCGCGTCAGCCTTGGTTCGATGGCCACATTGCAGACGACAGACGAAGTTGAGTTGGCAAAGTTGCTGGTTGAGATTCATCCGTGGGCTGATCAGGCTCGCTTCACACGCGCCGGTGGCGAGACCATGGCCGTTGCCGTTCGCATTGCCCGAGCATTCACGGGGCGGGAAAAAGTCGCCATCTGCGGCTACCACGGCTGGCACGACTGGTATCTGGCCGCCAACCTGGCGGCATCCGGTGACGGTGAACAAACTGATCAGCTGACGGGCCATCTGCTGCCAGGGTTAGAACCTCGTGGCGTTCCGTCCGGACTGGCCGGCACTGCCCTGACGTTTCGCTACAACCAACTTGACGAACTGGACGCCATCATCGCTGAACACGGTCCCGAACTGGCGGCCGTGGTGATGGAACCGACGCGCCACACCGATCCCGTCCCCGGTTTTCTGGAAGGTGTTCGTGAACGATGTGATCGCGTTGGTGCGAGATTGATCTTTGACGAAATTTCGATCGGCTGGCGACTGTGTCTGGGAGGAGCGCATCGTCAGTTCGGTGTGAATCCGGATCTGGCTGTCTTTGCCAAGGCGCTGGGCAACGGCTTTCCCATCGGCGGGGTCATTGGCACACAGGAAACAATGCAGGTCGCGCAGACGTCATTTATATCCAGCACATTCTGGACAGAAGGCGTTGGTCCGGCAGCTGGATTGGCGTGCGTCCGCAAGCTGATGAGTCTGGACGTCCCGGCGCACCTTGCGAATATCGGCACGCAGATGATCGAAGGATGGGAGGACCTGGGCCGCAAACACAAGCTGCCCGTGACGTTACCTGGTCGTCCGGAGGCAGCGCTGCTGGTGTTCGATCATCCAGACGCTGCAGCGCTAACCACGCTGATGACGGCGCAGATGCTGAAACGCGGCTTCCTGGCCGGGGGCGCGTTCAACGCCACACTTGCGCACGAACGGCGACACGTCACCGCCTACCTTGCAGCGCTGGACGAAGTGTTTGAGGAACTGTCGGCGGCCCTTGCAGCCAATGATGTCGCCCAGCGCATCGGAGGCCCGGTCAAACACAGCGGCTTTGCGCGGCTTACGTGACCAACGCTACGATCTACGAAGATCTTCGTAAACGCCGAGGTGGCCTCACGCAATAATCTACGAAGCTGTTCGTAGATCAGGTTGTCGAGGCAAAGGACACGATAATGGGCATACCCAAGCCAACTGAAGCGGAACTGGACATTCTGCGTGTTCTTTGGGAACTGGGGCCGAGTACCGTGCGGCAGGTGCATAATGTGCTGAGCAGCGAACGCGACGTCGGCTATACGACAGTGTTGAAGCCGATGCAGATCATGTTTGAGAAGGGCCTGGTCACCCGCGATGACTCAGAAAAGTCGCATGTCTACAAGGCCAAACAACGGGCTCAGACGACTCAACGGCAACTTGTAACCGACCTTCTGACCCGTGCCTTCGGCGGATCGACGGAGCAGCTTGTTCTGCAGGCGCTCTCCTCAAAGAAGGTGACCAAAAGCGAATTAGCCGAGATTCGGCGAATGCTGGATGAGCTTGAAGGAGAGGCCCAATGATGACGCGACTCATCGAAATCCTCAATGGACCGCTGGCGGAAAAGGTTGGCTGGACGTTGCTGCACTTTGCGTGGCAGGGGATGTTGGTCGCATTGGACATGGCCATTCTACTGCGGATCATGCAGCGGTCGTCCGCCCAACACTGTTACCTGGTGAGCGGTTTCGGCCTGGTTGTGCTTGTGGCGTGTCCGCTCGTCACGGTCGTGATGTTGCCGGACTCTGCAGATGTCGCCCCGGGTGTTGTGGTTGTCCCGGTGGCATTCCACGTCGATGCTGCTGTTCGCGGAATCCCCAGTCCCGCTGGAACCGAAGAGTGGACGGGACACAACGTCGCTGAGTCTGCGCCGGACTCGGAAAATTCCGGGCCGGGGCCAGCCGCTGCGCCAGAGACTCACGCAACGCCACAACCTGCCGGCGGCGTTTTGCCGAGTTCCCGTCAAACCTGGACAGGTCGTCTGATCGAACTAATTCGGTCGACATTGCAGCCATGGTTACCGTCGTTGGTCAGTTGTTGGTTCGCGGGAGTCATCATTTGCTCGATCAGATTGCTGGTGGCGTGGCGCTGCGTGCAACGATTTCGAACGGACGGCACAACACTCGCAAGTGAACCACTTGTTGCCCTGCAGCGTCGGCTGATAGAACGGGTCGGTGTGCGTCGTGTTGTGCGGTTGCTGGAATCAACTCTGGTTGAAGTGCCCATGGTCATCGGGTGGTTCAGGCCGGTGATTCTGCTGCCTGTCGCTGCAACCACGGGATTGTCGTCGGCGCAGCTGGAAGCCATCATCGCCCACGAGCTGGCCCACATTCGCTGCTGGGACTATCCGGTTAATCTTCTGCAAAGCGTTATTGAAACGCTGTTGTTCTACCACCCGGCTGTGTGGTGGGTGTCGTCGCGGATGCGGCAGGAACGTGAGAACTGCTGCGATGACATTGCCAGCGAAGTCTGCGGCGACCGCGTGGGTTGCCGGCTTTGATGGTGCCCTGCACTATTCTGTTGACAGGTTTAATTTCGCTAATCTGGGCGTAGAAGATCAGAGTAACGCCCGGTTGCCGCCGCGGGCGGTGTTCTGGCACGGGGCCAAAACCGACGGCTGGTTGCTGGCGGCGCTGCGGCGACAGGAAGCTTTAGTTGTTCGGGATCAGAAGAATCCTGAAGACGGTCGGCGCGTGGTTAACGTCACGAGCGAATGGCAACGGGGTGAACAGCAGTGGCGCTACGAAATCAGTGTGCTGCCTGAACATTCCTGGCTACCGGTCAGCACCAAAATCTTTGTGAATGATGAGAACGTCGCCACGGAAGTGATCGAAGAACTTGCCAGCAACGACGACGGCATCTGGTATCCCGCCCGGATCAAGTGGACGCAAAAGGTGAAGCCGCATGTCACAGTCATACGGCAGACAACGATCGTCACATCGTTCTCAGTCCGGAATGACTTCACTGACCGCGACTTCACGTATTCTCCGCCGTTTGGTACGGCGATCGTCGACTATCGACTGGGCGTGACATGGTATCACGACCCGTGGTGGTCGGAATTGGCACCGTGGATCAAGGAACAGTTTGGCTGGCCGGAACCCGATCTGTCGGCCATCCGGGAACTGCAGAGCTACGCTGCCGCCGAACTTGAAGGACAACCGGCGCCCCCGATTCTGGCCGCCGAATGGCTTAATGACAAAAACCCCGGGCCATGGGACCGTAAGGGACGCAGGACAACAGTGCTGTTCTTTTTTGGAGGTCGTGCCATCTCACCGACACCGAAGTATCTGTCGGCCCTCAAAGCGCTGGACAGTCGATACAAGGATCACGGTCTGGAAGTCATTGGTGTCGTGACGTCCAGCAACGAACCCGAACGGCCTCGTCAGGCCATGCAGGAACTACAGGTGTCGTTCCCGGTCGCGATCGATTCACCGAACGCTGACGGCAAGGGCTATGGTCAAACGTTTGCAGCCTACGGGCTACGGTCGTATGTCGGCGTCTTCGTGATCGATCCGGCAGGCCGGGTGCACCTGGTGAACCCAACAGACGTGCCCGCTGAATCACAGATCAGTGCTCTGGAGCACGTCCTGAAATCGCTGGCTCAGGGAGCTGTTGAAGTCGACACGTCGTCGCGGCGTCGTTTGCCCGATGCCGCTGCACAGAAGATCGGCGAAGAATGGAAGCGTCGTGCTGCTATGCGAAAGGGTACCGCAAGAATCACCGGGCGAATCGAAGCCACGGCTGACGACCGCGATGTGTTTATCGAGTCACGCCTGGCCAGCAAGACCCGGTCCGGAGTCCCCGCACTTATTCAGGCCACGCCAATGTTTCAGATTCTGCCCTCAGGCTCGCCCTTTGATCGCCGTGCTTTCTATGACCGTAACCCAGTTGTTGAACTTGCGACTAATGACGACGGCACCTTCGAACTCACCGGTCTGTGCCGTGGTGAATACCGGGTGAATATTATCGTGCCCGGACTCGCCCGCACCGAAAGGACCATCACACTGGCAAATGATCATGCCGAGGTCAACGTCAGCGTTGTGCTGAATCAGGGCGACGTGATCACTGGCACGGTCGTCGATTCTGGCGGAACGCCAATCGTCGGTGCCTCAATCGAATTCAGGAATCTGTACGTAGGAGCGTATACGTTCCACGTGACTGCCAGCGGATTCGAAGCACAGGACGCCCAGCCGATTACGGCGGGCACTCAGAACGCGCGGATCGTTCTGCGGAAATCCGGCGAATCAAAGGATTAGCGCCGCGATTCACCTTAGTGTGGCGACTTCCGCTACCGTTCAGCTGCGAAATTGCTCGCCGGACACGCTTGCCCGATGCCAGCCGTACCGGACGCCAGACGGAAAATCGTCGAATCAACGTTGGGAAAATGGTGTCCTCGCCGTTGATCAGCCTGAAAACCGGAAACACGCGTCCTAAAATCTCCGCATTAGTCGGGCAGCGCCACTTTCGCATGAACAGCCGCACATACCAGCTCGAAGCGTAAGCGAGTGGATTAGCCACAAGTCACTCTTGTATTCACCGGCAACGGGCGCTGACCAATTTGGCTTCATCGGAAGTTTCACATGACTGAATCGAATTCGCCCACCGAAGATAATCCGGAAACACGCGCCTTTCCCGCCGGGGCATTGCCCGAAGAACTGCCGCCCGTGCAACCACCTTCGGCTGGCTACATCATTCAGCTGTTTCTGATCCCGGCCCTGATCGTTCTGGCCGTCATTGCCGTCTGGGCCTTGTTTGGCAAGCTGGCCGATTCTGAGACGGATTTTGACCAGCTTGTCGTGGAACTTGGCAGCTCGAACGAAAATCGCCGCTGGCGAGCGGCGCTTGGCCTGGCTCAGGTGCTTCGCAACCAGCAGATTGCCCCGAACACGGACGGAGTTGCGCTGGCCCGGCAGCCGAAGGTTGCTGCCGCATTGTCGGATCTGTTGCAGGAGTCGATGGATTCAAAGTCAACGGACGACAAAGATGTCAAAAACCAGGAATTTCTGGCACGAACACTGGGGGCACTGGAGGCGGACGATATTGTCCTGCCGATGCTGGCAAAAGCTCTGGCACCCGATCAGAACATTGAGGTTCGAAAAAGCAGCCTGATGTCGCTGGCCATGATTGCCGGGCGACATTTTGAGACCCAGGTCCGGGCACAAACGGGTACACAGCGTGACTCAGGCGACGAAGTACCGGCGCTCGATGCCCCGCTCAGCAAGCCAACAATCGCAGAGGAATCCGTCACCGAGCAACTGAGGCTGGCAGCACAGGACCCGGAGCCTGCTGTTCGTCACCTTGCGGCATTTGTGCTGGGGCTGGTCAGCGGCCAGGCGGCGATGGAACAGCTGGAGGTCATGTTGCTGGACGGCGATTCGATGACGTGCGCCAACGCTGCGGTTGCGCTGGCACGCAACGGTCAGGTTCAGGGCGTGCCGGTGCTTCTGGCCATGCTCACGGACGGAACGACGGAACTCAGTCGGGCAGACTTCGGAAAACTCACTCCGGAAGAACAACAGTTACTGTTGCAGCATCGACAATTCGAACAACCGATCATTCTGCGTAACTGCATCCGAGCCATCGGAACGCTCTGGGCGAAGATCGACGAGGCTTCTCAAACGGAGCTGAAAGCTGTGCTTGGCAAACTTTCCGATAACCACACAGCTGCCGATATCCGCGTTCAGGCACAGGCGCTGTTGAATCAGATGTAACCAGTCGCGGAACGATCAAAGCGTCTGCAAGCAGTGCTGTTCACACGTTTAGGCGTTTAACTCTCCCGCAAGAACGGGAGAGTAAAGATGCGTTGCTGCCAATGGACGTCCGTCGGCTCTAGTACTCGCCGATCACGTTTCCGTCAGCCTTGTTCAACAGATTTTGGAACAGGAAATTGCCGTTCGTACCCACCTGGTCGCGTTCAATATTTTCGCTGACAAAGCGAACCGAACCATCTGCCAGCAGAAACTGTGCCCCGCCAACATGTCGACTATTGTAGGAGCGGGTACATTGATCAAGTGGAGGCGAAAGGACAGGCATCGTGACGGTGTCCGGCCCCGTTTGATTGATCCCGTACAGGCCCATCGCCATTGCATGACGCTGACGAAGATTCGTTCCATCAGAGCTGACGCCATAGATCGAACCGGCTTTGCAGGATACCTGACCGGTGACAGGATTCAGCAGCACCCAGGCTCGCTCACCAATCATCAGCGTGTTGCTGGTGCCATCGGTGAAGTCACGAATCTTGATTCGACTGTTCTGCCCAAAAGTTCCGCCAATGCTGGTCTGTTGCCACGCGGCACCACCGTTTGTTCCGACGTAGTTTGAGATCGCCGCCGCAAGTTCGAGGCCGGAGTCGGATCTCAGTGTGTTCTGATCGTTTATGTCGGGGGCTGTATCAGATGGACAGCGGAAACCCGGCAGTGGTTTTGTCATTAGTCGAAGTTTGACCGGGTTGTCCAGAGATCGTCCCAGACTTTCGACCCCCACAGCCAGCCGAGTGTACAGGTTGGCTTGCTCAACCATCGGCATGATATAGACACACCAGCCCCAGTTGGCTGCGGTGCCACCGTTCTGATCAACCCAGCCGGGAGGAAACGACCGGTGCACATCGTGATAGTTGTGCATCGCAAGTCCCAGTTGCTTAATGTTGTTTTTACATTGAGTCCGTCGAGCTGCTTCACGTGCCTGCTGAACGGCAGGCATCAGCAGAGAAACCAACACAGCGATGATGGCGATCACGACCAGCAGTTCGATCAACGTGAACCCCTGTTTCATAGCGGAACGTTTTCGGATCAACATGTGTACGAATCCTCAGGAAAACATGATCGAAACAATGAACTCACCTACCGCTGCACGAGCCCGCAAACAAACTCCGTGACACAGAACCGAGACGGCAGCGTAGTCCCACGCTGAAAAGACGCAACCGCATCCTCGAACAACTGTACTGCAGAAGTGTCTGGATTAACGAAATTCACAGGGCGATATCGTTCGAAATTCACCGAACGCCGTGATTTTATCCGCTATTTTCCTGTTGATTCGGAAAAACGTCAGTGTTTTCGAAGAACAGCTTTCGGTGACCGGTTGCCGCGGCTGGCGTTAGCGACCGAGGGTTAAGATTCCGGACGTACGAATGTTCAAGGTAAGTACGTGAAAGGCTGCTTCGTGAAGCGGGCCAGACAAGCAGCCATCGGACAGAATACGCGATATCAGGAACCTCAACAGCAGCGTTGCGGAACGTTGCGGCTGGACTATACTTCGGCCCCTTCGCCGGAGTGGTGGAATTGGCAGACACGCGGGATTCAAAATCCCGTGGGATTAATTTCCCGTGTGGGTTCGAGTCCCACCTCCGGTAATTTTATCAGTAAAAAAATTGGCATGAGGCCAATTCGGGGCGACGCCAATTGACGGTGTTGCGGGAGCTGGTACAGTTTCTACACCAGTAGCTACACCCGCTCCGTCCCATCGGATGCAGGAATGCCGAAAGACAAGCCCCCGAAACCGTACGAACGATTCCCATTATTCGCCCATCAGTCTGGCCAGTGGTGCAAGAAAATCCTCGGTAAGCCGTGGTACTTTGGGGTGTGGGCTGACCCGGATGCTGCACTCTCCCGGTACCTCAATCAGGTCGACGAGATCCGCGCCGGACGGGATCCACGGAGACAGGGCACCGGCCTCGTCGAGGGCGTCACAGTCGCGGATGTTTGCAACCATTACCTGGACAGAATGAACCGCCGGCGGGAGAGCGGCGAGATCAGCAACTCACACTTTTCAGACTGTAAAAAATCCTGTCTGATCCTGGTGAGCCATTTCGGCCGGCGGGTGCTGGCAGCGTCTCTGAAGGCGTCGGATTTCAGCAAACTGAAGGCCGGGTTCCCGGACCAGTGGGGACCGACGAAGAAGTCGAACGAGATTCAACGTATTCGGACGGTGTTTAA
This sequence comes from Fuerstiella sp., assembly GCA_039831575.1. Taxonomy (GTDB): domain Bacteria; phylum Planctomycetota; class Planctomycetia; order Planctomycetales; family Planctomycetaceae; genus Fuerstiella. Next base: position 11,881 of record JBDONA010000183.1, read on the forward strand.
ATGGGCCACTGAGGCGGAGATTATCCCGGCCTTGCCCAACTTTGGGCCGGATTTCAAGAAGCCCCCACGACGTATCTCACGCATCCTGAAGGCGGACCAGAAGCGTGAGTATGGGCGACTGGATTACAAAGCTGACGAGATTAGAGCACTGCTGGCGGCAGTGAAGGGATGGCCGCGAGCTTGCATCCTGTTGGGGATCAACGCAGGTTTCGGAAACGCGGACTGCGGGGGACTCCGGCAGAACAACATCGACCTGAAGACCGGATGGTACGACGCCCCGCGTGCGAAGTCCGGCATCGACCGACGGTTCTACGCCTGGGAGGAAACGCGGCAAGCGATCAAAGAAGCGATGGACGCGGCGACAGAGCCGAAGGATCCGGCGCATCGGCACCTGTGTTTCATCAGCCGGGAGGGGCGGCCGGTCCTCTGGGAGAGCACGATCAAAGGGATTACCAGCCGGACGGACAACGTTGCGAGCCGGTTCCGGGACGCGGTGACGACATGTGGCCTACAGCGACCGGGGCGTGCATTCTACAGCCTGCGGCGGACGTTCGAGACGGTAGCGGGCGGGACGAAGGACCAAGTGGCGGTGAATTACATCATGGGTCATCAGGATGTTTCAATGGCCGCTGTCTACCGCCAAGGTATCGACGACCAACGCCTGATCGATGTTGCTGAGCACGTTCGGCAGTGGCTGTGGACTCGCAAGTGTGATGGGTGTGGTGAGACTCAGTTTTCTGTGGATGATGAGTGGAAGTGTGAAAGTTGTGACAAGGACAACTCAAAACAGTAACATTAACTCATCGCAGGGCTGAGTCTTGCGGCTGCACATCGTTCTACTGGTCAAGATGTCTGGAGCAGGGAGGCATTAGCGTGACAGAATCCGCGAGACAAAGAATTCACGAGGCCGTTGAGCAACTCCGGACTCCAGATCGAGTTGCAATCTCATGTACTGTCTTGGTGCGTCCAACCGATTTGGCGGACAGTTATTTGTCCGACGGCGAAGTGATTGACCGTTGGACTGTTGACGAACACACCGATGAGGATGTCAAAGTTGAGTGTGTGATCGAAAGTTATTCGGAGCACGGACAAAAGCAATACACTGGAATTCAGTCCGCGATTGATGATTGCGAAGACCTGCTCGTGAGACCGCATGGAAAAAATGCCACTCATCTGCTGATTGAGAGGTTGATTTCTGATTCAGCCGAGTTGAACCAGAAGATGGAGTTGGTATTACAACAGGGAGTTGGCCACGAAATGACCGGCCCCCACCTCTTCTTTCGACTTCCAGGTATTCTGAAGAAAACGGCTCGTGAAAGAACACCTGTTGATGATTCTTTGGAGACGACTAACTGCGTAGCCGCCCCATCTTTTTCGCTATTCGCCAGAGATCGCAGATCAAACCACACGACACTCGAAGATCTTGAAGTTTCAGAACTCACCGGCCCCGACACGCGACGGCTTTCCGGACAGGCTGCTAGAGCAGTTTTCAAAATCACGTGGTCGTTCTGTAGCGGAATTCGCCAAGAATTTCGGCAGTGACAGGCCGTAAGCCTTGGTGGCTTCCGCTACGACAAAAAGTAAACTGCTCTAGCCCGTCAAAGGCAACACGTCGACGCCTGAATGTTCATGACGCGGCCGATGCCCACCCTGAGAGTCTTCGGGGGCTTGTCTCTTTTGAAACAGAACCAGGACCGGACGACCACCGATAGGGCCACTCTGGTCGGTTGGCGACACAGTATTCGCGTTGCCCGCACGTGATCGCATTGCCGGTGCCGTCGCCGCCTCAGCAAGGCTGCCAGCACTTCCATCCGCGTCTGGATGCTCGCCGGAATTCAGCTGAGCGATTTCAGCGACCAGCGTTCCGTTTCTCCGTACCACGACGAACATTTCACCGAAGTGTATGTCCGATCGAGTGGGCGTCTTCATCGATTCCGTCAGGCGAGCCAGCAACTCGTCACGATCGAAGTCGCCAATTCGCTGCGGATTCCAATCCGTCTGAACGTCTCCCGAGACGCCGTCCTTGAATCCCGTGTTCAACGCGTCAAGAAGTTCCCACGACGTGTCGGCAGACGACATCAGCACACCCATCGTCTGATCTCCGTTTAGACCGGTCCTGGACAGTGACTGGATCTGCAGTCCACTCTGCCCCATCGACTGCCGCAGCTTGCTGCTGAGTGCGGTGTGTTCGTGTTCTGACACTGTGATGACCACGACCTGCCAGTCCCGCGAGTTCGTGGGCAAAACGGAGCTATGCGGCAGTTGGCCACTTGTATTTGCGATGGTTGAGGCCGGCATGGAATCGGTCTCGGTGAGCAGTCCGAAAATCGGCACAGCGACGATCGCGATCGCTACGGCGGTCGTCAAAACGACGACTACGTTTCCGCGACTTTGACGTGCGCTGTTTGCCTTCGCATAATTCCCTGTCCGCGCCACTGTTGCCGGCGACGATTCAATCCGGCTGCGGACCGTTGCGGAAATCTGACCGCCAGGCTGAGTCGGTATGGCGCGCAGACAATCTCCGAGATGACGCCACTGCGGAAATACTTTTGATTCCTGCGGCGATTTGCCTGTCGTCTGCTCGGTGGACGTCAGCCCATCGAATTCAGCGGACAACAGTTCTTCAGGGGATGGCTTAGACATTTGTTCAGGGCGGGTGCGGGCTGCAGCAGAAGGCATGGCGGGGAAGAATACTGAGTTTAGACGCGCCGCATCCGCAATAGTTCCGGGTAATCTGAAGATCGCAATGTTTGACACAAGTTGTTACGTGTACTTCATTTGCGACACTAGACATCGCGGAAACCACACTGGACATCGCGGAAATGAAGGCTGGCTGTCATATCTCTTTGCGGCGGCGTCGGACTGAACGGCTGGCCTCGTTGCCTGATAATAGCACGACAGAGCGGACTTTACGTGTCCGCTCCGCGGACACAGTCGCTGTGATCCTGGTGCTGAATGTTTGTTTCCGGCGGCGTACGTTGCTTCGGTAGACGCGGGCAATTGCGTGCGGCTGCTTCGCCGCCCTATACGGAATTGTGTATAACTTCCGGACCGGCGTCGTCGGTTCAGACACACAGGTATCGGGAATCACCATCATTGAATCAGTCATCAAGAGTCGTAATCGTTACAGGCGCCGGCAGCGGAATCGGTCGAGCGGTGAGTCTGGCTCTGCTAAACGCGGGATTTCGTGTTGCTCTTGCCGGGCGTCGGAAGGATGCGCTTGAGGAAACCCGTGCATTGGTTGACGCGACTGAGATGGCGATCGTGATTCCGACGGATGTGACGGATCCATCGTCGGTCGAGCATCTGTTCGCTCAAACTTCCTCGACATTTGGACGAGTCGACGTGTTGTTCAACAATGCCGGCGTCAGCGCTCCCGGGGATCTGCTGGAAGACGTTTCGTTCGCCGCGTGGCAGCAGGTTGTGAATGTGAATCTGACCGGCGCGTTTCTGTGTACCCAGGCCGCCTTTCGGCAGATGAAAGAACAGACACCTGCCGGAGGACGCATCATCAACAATGGCTCGATTTCAGCATTATCACCGCGGCCGAATTCTGCGCCTTATACGGCGACCAAGCACGCGATCACGGGACTGACGAAATCCTCGTCACTGGATGGTCGCAAGTACAATATTGCGTGCGGGCAGATTGACATTGGCAACGCCAGTACTGACATGACGTCGCGGATGAGTGCCGGGGTGCCCCAGGCAAATGGTTCGCTCGCGTCCGAACCCACGATCGACGTGAATCATATCGCGGACGCTGTCGTCTATATGGCCGGTCTGCCGTTGGACGCCAATGTGCCGTTCATAACCGTCATGGCCACAAAGATGCCGCTGGTTGGTCGGGGATAGCGGAAAAAAGAGGGGCGGGACCAACTGTTGGATGAACAGTATTTGTTTGGGAATGTTTTCCGGTCGAAAAAGAGGTCCGTTAAACGCGACACCATTGTGGTGGCGGACAGTGGACAGTGTCATCATATGCGTTTGATTGTGAGTTGACAGACAAAACTCAGGCCGCCATCGTTCCTGTTCCTGTACACTGCGAATCCTGGGGTTCAGGGGCTGATCCGTTTTGCGGCCGCCTCGCTGTTGCCGGAGCGTGAAGTATGTCATCACCTGGAGGAAGCCCGTTTCGTCCTTCGTTTTCGCTGAGTGCGACGGCGCTGACGCAATTGCTGGCCTCCTTTGCGTGCTTCCTTGGCGCTTTCGTGTTGCCGATACAGTTTCCCGAGTTCGGTACCCTGTCGCAGCAGGTCCTCCTCATTCTGGCGGTCATCACGCTGCTGCTGGGCAGTGGAAACGTTCTGTTCGGGCGTCAACTCAGCCGGTTACTGACGCGCGTAGGAAAGCGATCTCGCGTGGTGATTCCTCGCGAGGGCGTTGTGTACCTGGCCATCATGCTGACTCTTGCTGTGGGTGCATTGCTGGGGCATCGGAACATGCCTTTGCTGGTATTCGGCATGATGGCCGGACCGTTTGTTCTGAATGGCTGGATCGTTTATGTCATGCTTAAGAACGTTTCGCTGACCCGCCGCGTTCCTCGTCGAGCGATGGTTGGCGAATTTGTCGTTGTGGAGCTTGAGGTCTCCAACGGTAAACGGCTCCTGGCGTCGCACCTGTTGGAAGTGCGTGACCGCGTTTCAGGTGGCGAGCTGTCCAAAGGTAGTCGCGACGAAGAGGGGACCGTCACGTTCCTGCGCATTCCGGCACGCGATTCACGGACCGGCCGGTATCAGCTTCGCTTCGCCGTTCGCGGACAATATCAACTGGGACCAATGCGAGTCAGTTCCCGGTTTCCGCTCGGCATCGGCGAAAGAGGGCAGATCGATTCGCAGACATCACAGCTGGTCGTGCATCCACAGATTGGCACGCTGCTTCCTGACTGGAAAAGGCAGCAGAAGGAATTGTCCGAAGCCAGCCAGCGGGTGCAGTTGCGGATGGGACTGTTTGATGACGAATTTCATCGTATTCGTGAGTTTCGTCCGGGCGACAATCCTCGTTCCATTCACTGGAAATCGACCGCCAAACGCGGTCAGCTGATGACTCGCGAGTATCAACAGAATCGGCACGCAGATTCGCTTGTCGTTCTGGACCTGCCGCAGTTGACCAC
>JBDONA010000559.1:0-3769 GCA_039831575.1 Fuerstiella sp.
TGTTTCAGTGCGTCCGGCTGTTTTCCAAGATGATTAATCTGCCATTTGCCGCCGATCGCCGTCGCGTAGCCGGAATCTCGCAGCACGCGGGCAAACGTTGTGAATCTGGTCCAGCTTAGCCCCTCACCGCCCCAGCGCGGAACGTCGTAGTGCCGAGTCCAGCCATGACGGAATGGGTACTGCCCGGTCAGCAGGGTGACTCGTGTCGGCGTGCAGATCGGCATGCACCACGCCGTCTCGTAACGCACACCCTGGCTGGCAAGACGGTCGACGTTGGGAGTCTGATGTTTCGCACCGTAGCAGCTGACCCAGTCGCGGCCCATGTCGTCCACCATGATGAGAATGATGTTCGGGCGTTCATCGGCGCTGGAGACCGCCCCGGCCAAAAGAAGTAGCAGAGTTATCGTAATCGATTTCATTTGGTGTGGAACGCTTCGCTGGAGATCACCTGCTGAATCATTTCCCGCAGGCCGTAATTGTGTTGAGGGGCCGAATTGACAATGCGGTCGATGTCGCCACGATCAGTGAAACTCAACCGTCGTCCAAGGGCATAAATGAACAGCTTTTCGGTCAGGCACCGAGTGAACTGTTCCGGGCGGCTGAGCAAAAACTTCTTGATGCCACCTGGGCCGGGGATCGCGGTCCCGTCCGGCAGTCCGCCGGATGAATCAATGGGCAGGTGTTTGCTATAGCGATCCCGCCACGCGCCGACGTAATCGAAGTTTTCCATCGATAAGCCGAGCGGATCAATCTTTCGGTGGCATTCGTAACAGGTGGGATTGTTGCGGTGCTTTTCCATCAACTGGCGGATTGTTGAAACGCCACGAGTATCCGGTTCGATGGGTTCGACGTCCGGCGGCGGTGGATTGGGGGGTGATCCCAACAGGTTTTCCAGAATCCATACACCGCGAACCACCGGCTGAGTTTCGACGCCGTTGGACGTCGCGGTCAGAATACTGCCGTGCCCCAGTAACCCCCCTCGGTGTGAGTCGGGCGTAAGCAACACCTTCTGAAACGTATCGGCTGCAACGTCAGGTATCCGGTAATGCCGAGCCAGCGCCGCATTCAGAAACGTGTAGTCCGAATCGACGAATTCAAGGATGCTGCGGTTGTCATCCAGCACATGCCGAAAGAACAGACGCGTCTCCTCGCGCATGGCGTTTTCCAGGTCGTCTTCGTAGTAGGCTCGGTTCTTTTCCGGATCGGGCGGCATTTCGCCAAGTTTGCGCAGATCGAGCCACTGCCCGACAAAGTTCTCGGTGAGCGCTGCAGATCTTGGATCCGTCAGCATGCGTTCAGCGTGTTTGCGCAGTACGTCGGGATCGCTCAGTTCGCCGTTATCGGCAGCGGCGCGGAGTTCATTGTCGGGCATCGAACTCCAAAGGAAGTATGAGAGTCTCGTGGCCAGTTCGTGATCGCCGATCTTCCGGCTCTCAGAATCGGATGGTATGGTTTCGGCAAGATACAGGAAGTTCGGAGATGTCAGGATCGCTCTCACGCCATACTTCGCGGCCGCCCAGAAGTCACCGTGCTTTGCCAAATACCGCCGAGACAGATTGAGGTAGGGCTCCATTTCTTCGTGGCGGACAGGGCGCCGAAAAGCCGCGGAAGCAATACGCGTCAACGACTCATCCAGGTAGGCAACGTCGGGCTTCCGGGGCGGATCGGGAAAGAAACGAGCGAATCCTGGAGTTGGCCACGTCTCGTAGAAAGGCCCTTCGATCTCCAAAGTATGCACGTGCAGTTCAGGCCCCGAGCCCACGTACATCTCAGGAGGATTGCGGATTGGATAAAGTGCGTCCTTGTTATATTTCGGCAGGACCTTGCGCAGAATGCGTTTGAACGATCCGTTGGGGCCATTGGCCCAATGCACATGAAAGGTGAACCCTTTCTCCAGCCAGACCCGGTGTTCAATCTCAATCACTCTGTCATCGGGAATTTCGTATTCACCGATGATGCGATGAGCGGTCGCTCCAAGTTCGCGTGAATCGATGGAAATCGAGAGTCGCATGGGCTCCTGCGAGTTGTAGCGCAGGTCCTCATCCGTGTAGCGGGAAATCCTCCGAATAGCTCGGGCAGAAAGACGAATAACATACTCGCCATCGGCCGGGACTCCTTTTCGCTTGTCCAGTTGGCGTGATCCCAACGGTTGACGAAACTTGATAAACAGACGCCCTGCATCCATGCGGCCGGTCTTGTCAATACTCACACCGCTCAGAACTTCCTGCGGTGAATCAGGCCCCCCCTCACCTCCCATATGATAGTCAATCATCTCGGGCCGCGGACCTGGTCTGACGGCCTTGTCAGCGACCTTGCGGGCGGCTTCGAGATAGTTGTGCAACAGGTAGTCCGAAGTGACCAGCCCTTCACCGACGTTGTCGAACCCTTCCGTGGAATCGTCCGCCGGAAACGTGGTCGTGGGATCGAAGTCGATCATCTGCAATTGGAACAGGTCTCGAATCGTGTTGCGATACTCGACACGATTCAGACGTCGCAACACAATCTTGCCCACATTCTCTCGCGCGGCTTCGCGTGCCTTGGCAAGGGACTCCGTCAGAGCCACGACAACAGTCTTTAGTTCTGCTGCGGACGGCTGCTTCTCATCTTCCGGCGGCATCGCGGCCAGGTTCAGCTGATCCAGGATTTCCTGCAGCAGCTCGCCATCATCAATATTGGTCGCGGCGGAAGACAACTGGTCGAAGCGACGGTCTGCCTTCTGCGTTTTTGGTCCGTGACAACGGACGCAATAGGTCTTCAGAAACGGCCGCAGCGTTTCGCGCACACGAGAATCGTCCGCCAGCGTCGTGCTGGCGAATGTGCCAAGCAGTAGACAGCAAGTGAGCGGCCAGGCGCTAGCCGCCGGTATAGGAGAATACCTCGTCGTATTGGACCGGCGGCCAACGCTCGGCCGCCAACGTGGTCTATTCATTTGTTTTGTCCCATTCGATCTTGCGCCTCGTTGATGTAGATCACGACCTGTTCCAGACTATCCTCTTCGTCAACGATCTCGATATCTCCGCCGCGTGACCAGATTCTCTTCTTGGTGATTGCAGCAGTTGGTTGTCTTAGAATTCGCGTTGCATTGGCCTTAAACTGATCGCAAACTTTCTTCGTCTCTGCGTCGGCGGTGACCGCGATGTGCACATGGTTCGTACGAGCGTTCACCGCATGTATCTCCCAACCACGAATTTCTGCATGCCGACGACAGACATCTTCTACCTTTTGACGCTGCACTCTGTTGAGTACGACCGCTGCTTCTGTCATTCGCTTTCGGGACCAGTCTTCCAGCAGTGGTTGGGGCCGCTGTTCACCGGCATTTGCTTTGCGCCACCCACGGCCGTCACCTGGAAGCCATGTTCCGTACGTCGTCCAGGTGATGAAGTAGGTAACTGGATCGTGCATGATTCTGTGGAATTTGTAGAGCGGCAAGACACTAACCGCCCGTCATCCGAACTGCTGTGAGAAACCGGCGGCTAGCGACTTGCCGTTCAGTGGATGCAACTTCATGTCAGCAGATGATTCAGGTTATTGGTGCTGGTGGAGAACTCGTCCGTTTCGATGCCGAGTTGCTGCAGGAACGTGACGTACAGATCCGACAATGCTCGCCCGTCGCGACCATGTCGTTCAAAGCGATGATGACGACCGTTCTTGAACCCACCACCGGCCACCATGATCGGCAGATTCCGACTGGAATGTGCGCTGGCATTGCCCATGCCGCTGCCAAACATCACGATGGTGGAATCCAGCAGGGACTGGCCGTCCGAATCGG
>JBDONA010000615.1:0-3766 GCA_039831575.1 Fuerstiella sp.
GGCCAATACGACCATGCCGCACCAGCACCTTCAGGAAATTCGCAAAGAACTCTGAACAGTGAGGTGCCAGACTTCGCTCAATCAGACCAAGCTTGTCGTCCCGGCTGACGGAATCGGAAACCAGAACGCTGCGAAAGTCAGCATTCTGAGCCAACACGTCGTCCACAAAGGAAGTCAGTTCTTCGTCAGCATCACCGACGCCGTTTTCCTTTGCCGCGCTGAGGTACGACCGAGCATAAAGACTCGCAACGGCCTGCGCACCGGGATCTTCCAGTACGTGGTCGGGTCGAGTTTTCAGTTGCTCAGACATAACTACCTCAACATGTACACACTCGGCCACCAAAATGATGGACCCGTGTTCCGATCGCCCCACTCCAACGGAGGCATCCAGTTCTGATTGACGCAGGAGATCAGCCGGAGATTTCCGCCAGCGCTTCCTGAATCAGGCGTTCCTGATCTCCGTCATTCAACGTTCGTCCCAGAACGTGTTCCGTCGCCAGTGCAACCTGGCTGTTGACCGTGCTGAAGACTTCAGCCAGAGCCGCATCTTTGGCTCGACCAATATCTTCCTTCGCACGGTCACGCAGGGACTCAACTTCTGACTGAGCTTTGGCAACGATGTCCTGACTGGTCCGTTCGGCATCACGTTTGGCTTCCGCCACCATATCGGCGACGGTCTGTTCTGCTCCCCGAAGTTTGTCTTCGTAATCCGCAAGCAGTGCCTGCGCCTTACGTTGACTTTCTTCAGCTTCGGCGATCGAAGCACGAATGCCCGCTTCTCGTTTGTCCAGCCCGTCGATCATTGGCCCCCATGCCGCCTTCTTCAGAACGAACAGGAAGACAAGAAAGACAATCAAAGACCAAAGTGCAAGATCGAACTTAAAACCGATCGGAACGCCTGTTTCGGGATCCTCAGCATCAGGTGCGGCAGCGTGATGCTCAGCATCGCTCTTCTCAGCGGTCACCGCTTCGTCAGCTACCAACTCTGCAGACATCGCGGCCGAACAGACAACCACGCTTACCAGGACGAATGCCCGCGATATTTCAAAAGCGATCTGTCGCAATATCATGAAACCACGCCACCCAAATACGGGAAAAACAGACAGGCATTCGGCCGCAACGCAACCGCACGCTTACGGGACACAACCGAGCTCACAACATGCAGACGATCAGTGCGAAGAATGCCGCACCTTCGATCAACGCAGCCGAGACGATCATGGCGCCTCGAATATCGCCGATCGCTTCCGGCTGACGAGCCATGCTCTCAACGGCCGCCGCTCCGATCTTACCAATTCCCAGACCGGCACCCAGCAGCACGATTCCAGCGCCGACAGCCGCAGGAATTGCAGAGCCGTCCTCTTCCTGTGCCATCGCAGGAACAGACAGCGCAACAAACGCCGCGATTCCCAGACAGAAGTACTTTACAGTTTGACTCACGAGAAACTCCTCTTCGAACAATGTTTCTTCAGGAAACGGTTTGTAATTCTACTGGCCAGACCGAACAGCCAGCCAGAGCCACCACGGCCTCCACATGCCCGAGACAGATGAAGGGCCTAATGTTCGTGTACGGCACCTGCAATAAAGATAGTTGCCAGAAACACAAATACGTAAGCCTGCAGGAAGGCGACAAATAACTCAAGCAGGCCAATCATCACTTGACCAAATACGCTGCCAACAGTCACAGCCCCCCAGAGCAGGATGCTGCCATGAGCCGCCTGTGCAATGAAACCAAGGATGACCGCAACAACCGTGTGTCCGCCCATTATGTTTGCAAACAGACGAACAGCCAGCACACCGTGCTTTACAAAGAAGCCGAAGACTTCAATCCCGAATATGCCGGTGGAAAGGAACGCACCTGCCGGCCCGGGAAGGCCGGTATCCGGCCTCATATTCCCAAAAAAACCCGCAGGTCCCATCGCCCTGAAACCGTACATAACCGTGGCAACAAACGCACATACAGCCAGCACTCCCGTGACGTTTATATTTCCCGTTGCCGATCCCAGCCATGGCAATGCACCCAGCAGATTGCAGATCAGAACGTAGAAAAAACAACTCCAGATGAACGGCAGATACTGATCTGCCGGATGACCACCGTGATGCTGACCATGACCGCCGTGGCCATCGTCGTCATGGTGGTGATCGCCGATCGTAGGCCGAACAACTTCATCGCGAATAAACAGGGCAATGGCTTCCCAGAAATTCCAGAATCGCCCCTTTGCAGGCTCACCATTCTGAATCCGTTTCGCCAACCCGCGAAACACGACAAACACAAAAACGGCAGCAACAACCTGCAGCACCATGAACTTGGTGATGGGAACACCAAGAATTTCGGGCAGGTGAATATCCAGCGTACCGTGACCGTGAGCATCCGCCATTCCTCCCGGAACGTCGAAACCCGGTGCGTCACGCACGTGGTGAAAATGATCAACTTCGTGTTCATCGCCCATTGAAACGCGATTCACTTCCTGATGACGGCCTATTTCAGACCGTGACCTGCCTCAGCATCCGACGTGGACACTGCCGACTGACTGCTGCTTCGATGACGAAACATCAGCCATACTTCTGTAAGAAGAGCCAGTAGATAAAATCCAACCAGCCAGCCAAAGAACCCGGCGAACCCCAGTTCAGGTCGAGTCTTCTTAACCACGATCGCAACGACTGATACTGACATCAATCGCACCATCGTCTGAACCAGCATCACTGCCAGTTCGTTCGAAAAGATAGCGAGGCCTGACAGAAACACAACAATCCAACCGGGAATAAGACAGCAAATCGCAGCGATCGACATCCACAGAACGCCGTCACTTCGAAGAGCCCTTGCCGGCCAAAAACACACTCCCCAAGCAGCGGCAATCACCACTGTCAGCAGAATGGCAGACGGAAGAGCACTTCCTTTCTGTTGTCCGGTCACTCCTGATGAGTTTCCCTGTTGTCGGCTTGCTGACCCCGGCCGCGTTTGGACTGCTTATCCAGTCGCACCAACAATCTGCGAACTGAGAGCACTGCCATGACACAACCAAGACAGGCGCCACAGATTGTCAGAGCCGGTTTCCAACCGTACCTCATATCCAACCAGTACCCACCTCCCGCGAAGATCGCAATCGACATTGCTGCCGACATGATCTCGTGAGAATCGCGATAGGCCTGAGCCATAGCGGCTGTGTGTCGGCGACGTCGGGAGGTAGAGTCTTCGACCATCTGGGCAACTCCGTAATTCCTCGCGACCGCTTTCCCAACTTGCTAAGAGCACAGGATTTCGCGGGGTGGCGAGAGTCTACCGCCATGGCATTCTCAGTCAAAGAGACGAGGAACCGTCGTCCGTCTTTCCCACAAACGGGAGCATACCATCCCGACGGTGGCACCAAAACGTGTCAACCGACCGCGGTGAGTGTGGCTGAGAAGTCTGGTGAGGCCCGGTCGCTTTCAGACCTCCAACTTTTCAGTGCGGATCCGTGAAAAATCCGGGGGTCGCACGCGAATCGTTCCAACTACCGTTACTACGGGTGCCTGACCAGAACCCTGTCGTGCACCAGATCCACCACTCAGAATTTGTCGCTTTCCAAAACGGCGAAGGCCGCAACCGTTCCGTCACCAGAGAACGCCACACGCTCCGGTGACTCGCTTAATGCTGTAGATCGTGCCGTGGACGACGCAGGATCCTCGCTGCAAATGGCCACACCGCGATGACTTCCCGGATTACATAGCCAGTGCGTGTCCGTAAAACGGACTGATGAATGATAACGCTGCCGACGGCGTGAAAAAGCTC
>JBDONA010000323.1:0-3765 GCA_039831575.1 Fuerstiella sp.
CACGACACCTCAGAGGCGGCTGTCATCTGTGAAGCGTTCGACAGGCTGGAGTTGTGGGAAGGACGTGACCAGTGCATGATCGGTCTGCACGGACTTCATATCGACAGGCGATTCATCTGGGAACTGGTGGCGAACACAAAAACACTGGACTGCATTGCAGCGCTGATGGGACCAGACATCATGGTTCTGTCCACGCACTTTTTCTGTAAGTACCCATTCTGTAAGTACCCACAGACACCCGACAAATTTGTGGCATGGCATCAGGACGTGACGTACTGGGGACTGGAGTCGCCCGATGCTGTGACCGCATGGTACGCCGTGGATGACAGCGACGTGGAAAACGGCTGCATGCGCGTGATTCCTGGATCACACCGCCAGGGCATTCTGGCGCACGGAAAATCAAACCGCGACGGCAATCTGTTGAGCATTAACCAGGAGATCGAAGCCGATGTCGACGAGCGGCAGGCCGTCGATCTGGTTTTGCAGGCCGGACAGATGTCCATTCACCACGGCTATCTGATTCATGGCAGCAACCCCAATCAGTCAGAACGCCGTCGCTGCGGCCTGGCGATCAGTTATTGCCCACCACACGTCAAACCAGTCCAGGCAAACTCACTGAACAGGCCATGGCCTGCCGTGCTGGCGCGCGGTCGCGATCCGTTTCATCACTTCGGTGACTGGAAACTGAAGTTTGCAACCTGACAATCAATTGTGCGTGTCGTATTCTGATTCAGCCAACCGTCATCATCCGCGTGTCGGCTCGAACAAACCGTCAACGACGGAGACAACATGAATCTGATCGACTGGCTGATCGTCATCCTGCTGAATGGATCGATCATCGTCTATGGGATCTGGCTGAGCCGCGGAGTTCAGTCCACGGCGGACTGGTTTCTGGCGGGAAGAACTCTGCCATGGTGGCTGGTCGGCGTTTCCATGTACGCGACAGCAATTGACGCCAGCGATCTGGTCGCGGACTCCGGTGGCACGTACACGTTGGGACTCAGCTACTTTGTCACAAACTGGGTAGGCATCGTGGGTGGCTGGCTGCTGGGGGCGTTTGTGATTTATCCGTCGATTTACCGGGCGGGAATGTACACAAATGCAGAGTACCTTGAGGCCCGATTCAGTCCGTCCGTGCGCGTACTGTGTGCGCTCATTCAGGTTCAGTACCGAACTCTGGTATTGGCGATCATCGCCACAACTCTGTACCTGACTCTATCCATCGTGTGTGGCTGGGGCACTGAGGCCTGGTGGGGCGTGGCCATCATCGCTGCGCTGGCTTCGGTGTACACGGCGCTGGGCGGGTTGAAATCTGTGGCCGTGACGGATTCGCTTCAGTTTGTTGTGATGACCATTGCCGGACTCATCATCTGGAGCCTTGTCTGGAATCAGGCGGGCGGATGGAACGGTATCAGTCAACGGCTGAACGATCACCAGACCGGACTGGCGGCCGAACTTCTGCACGTGCAGTATGACAACGTGCAGAAGCAGAATGTCAGCGACGAAGATGCTGCCGCGATTGAACGCCGTCTACTGATTGGCGGCACATACGATGCCTCGACCGGTGTGATCACTCGGCGTACTCCGGGCTGGCTGGTCGCACTCGCGTTTATGATCGTCGGAGTCGCGTATTCGATTGTGAATCATACTCAGACCATGCGGATGTTCGCCGCCAAAAGCGAATGGGACATGAAGATGTCCGTCTGGGTTGCCAGCGCGGCGATGCTGATAATGTCGTTCTTCAACCTGTCGATGGGAGTGATGGGGCGAGCGTTATTTCCCGACGTTGGCGAGTTGCCACATGCAGCGGCAGATTCTGTTTACCCGCATCTGGTCAACCAGTTTTCCATCACCGGCTTGAAGGGCATCGTGGTGGCCGGAGTTCTGGCGGCGTCGTTCTCCACATTCGATTCCATCGGTTCCACTCTGTCCGCCCTGTTGACGCGAGACGTCTATGCCCGACTGTTCGTTCGCGATCGCGACGATCGGCATTACATGCGTGTCGGGCAGTTGCTGACACCGTTAATCATCGCCGGTTCCTTTCTTTACGTCCCGTTCATGAAGGGCGGCATGCTGCTGTTCTACCTGGACCTGACGAGTACCTTCGTCATTCCGCTGCTGACACTGTTCCTGATGGGATCTCTGACGCGCGTGCATCGTCGTACCGGGCTGATTGGTATTCTGGCAGGTGCCGGCTACGGAGTGCTGCGACTGATCGCCGGACCGGTCGCGGAGAGATACGGCATTCAGATTCTGCCGGCGGTCATGACCAATTCCTTCGCGGCTTATCTGTTCAGTATACTGGTGACCGCGGGCACCATGGTGGTGATGTCTCTGTTCATCGGCTGGGCACCCAAGGGCGACGTTTCACACGTGGAACAGCCCGGCTGGCTACGCACCAGCCAGCTGTCAATCCAGCAACTCGAAGCACCAGACGCCCAGAAGTCTGCCACACATGGCTTGCCGCTGCTGCTGGCGCTGGCAGCATTTATCATCGGGTGCTGGCTGAGTTTCGTGGTGTTCTGGTAACTGCCACCATCGATTAAGTAGGCCGAACCAAGTGAAGCGTCGTTCGGGCAAAACTCCTTTGCCACGCCGCTTCGGTTCACGCCAGGATTTCGTGGACGACTCGGCCGTGCACGTCGGTCAATCGAAAATCCCTGCCGGCGTGACGGTATGTCAGACGTTCATGATCAAGTCCCAGCTGATGCAGAATTGTGGCCTGTAGATCGTGAACGCTGACCTCATTTTCGGCGACGCGCTCTCCCAGGTCGTCGCTGCTGCCGAAGACCATACCACCTTTGATGCCGGCACCCGCGAGCCACGAACTGTAAACTCGTGAATGATGCCCGCGACCGTCTGTGCCTGGCGATTGAACGAAAGGCCCGCGACCGAATTCGGTCGTAAACACGACCAACGTGTCGTCCAGCATTCCCCGAGCTTTCAGATCGTTAATGAGTGCCGCAATCGGCTGGTCGACGTTGCGCGCCAGTCGATCGTATTTCGTGAGTTCAGCGTGTGCATCCCAGTTGCGGTCCACGCTGCTGTCGCCATCGATCAATTCGACGAACCGTACGCCTCGTTCGACCATTCGCCGCGCCACAAGACATTGCCACGCAAATCCTGATGTATCGTCGGGTTCCAGGCCGTACAGATTGAGGGTCGACTTTGATTCCTGATGCAGATCAAAGACATCGGGGGCCGCTAACTGCATGCCGGCCGCTGTTTCGAACGACTTAATGCGAGCGGTCAGTTGTGAATCACCACCGCGATCTTTCAGATGCTGCTGATTGAAGTAGTCCAGCATATCAAGTTCTGTTCGCTGCAACCCACTGGTCCGCGCTCGACGGTGCATGTTCGCGATCGGTTCGGGACCGGGGATGACTCGCGTGCCCTGATGCACAGCTGGCAGGAAGTCTGAACCCCACACCTGTCCGCCTGCGTAGGGCAGTCCGGGCGAAACAACCATGAACGCCGGCAGGTTGGCGTTCTCTGTGCCCAGACCGTAGCTGACCCACGAGCCCATACTCGGACGGTTGAAGGTCGCCGAACCCGTGTGAATGCCGATCGTAGCCCCAAAGTGATCGCCGTTGATGTTGGTCATCGAACGAATCACGCAGATGTCATCAATCACGCTACCGATGTGTGGAAACAGATCGCTGACTTCAATTCCGCTCTGGCCGTACGGCCGATATTTCCAGCCGCTCCCTTTGTAATACGATCCTGGTTTGCGTTCGGTATCGTGGCGCGCGTTCAGGATGGGCC
>JBDONA010000098.1:0-3765 GCA_039831575.1 Fuerstiella sp.
CGTCTTCCCAGGCAACAGCCTGCTGTGAATCACCCGTCGCTGAGTCAGATGACTCCATTGTTCCTTTTCGCCCCAGTGCAAAGGTGCCGATCGTGCCGTCTTCCCACATCAATTCGATTTCGTCGGGTATGTCCGTCTCACTCAAGTCGTCTTCACGAAGCATGCTCCAGCCCATGCCGCATTCGAGTCCGTTAGACGTTTCCTCGTACCAACCGATATCCAGCAGTTCACGAGTGTTACGTGACGTGATTGCCAGATGCAGCGACCTCAGGACGTCTTTTGAGGATACAGGTTCACTGAAGACGATGACGAAATCGATGTTGCCACGGAATTCATTGTCGTCAACATGCAACACGAGGTCGGCAATAGTGACCTGCACCTCGCGTCCGTCAAGAAGAATGCTGTCAGACATGGAAATGGGGGCCCTTGTGTTGAGTGTTGTGAGCCGGGGGAACGCCGTGACCTACCCCGTATGGTCCAGAAACTACGCCGAACTCAAAACGCCGTGAAACACGGGACTTATGGCTCACCAGAGTCTCGCATCTCAGCCACTGGATATCAACACCTTTCACGGCGCACAGTTTTTTTGACCCTACGGCGTCGAACACTGCCAGGTTCAGCCCTGTTCGATTTCCGGGGCATCTGTCCACGGATGCTCGCCGGATGCGATTGCCAGTCCGAGATCCAGAAACTGCTCCTGCCGTTGTGAAATCCCCTCGGGCTCGCCTTCGACGGCGGACAGGGAAACGGCAGCAAGAACCATCGTTCCGGCAAGATCGTCTTTCGCAGGAACGGCGGCGGAGTGTATCGGTGTCGTGCTGCCGTCCGCATAGAAGGCCGCCTGTGCAGGCCATGTGGCCAGCGAGTCCATTTCCTTTACGGTCATGTATTCCA
Source organism: Fuerstiella sp. (assembly GCA_039831575.1). Classification (GTDB taxonomy): domain Bacteria; phylum Planctomycetota; class Planctomycetia; order Planctomycetales; family Planctomycetaceae; genus Fuerstiella. The sequence continues at coordinate 895 of JBDONA010000098.1, forward strand.
GAGGACATCGGCGATTGTCGTCCGTGGGTTCTCGCAACCACTGCTCCGTCAGCAGCAGCAGGTCCTCATCCTGTTCAGAAGGATCTGCTGAGGCACGCACGCATTCCACGGCCCACCACACGGCGCACCGTTTAGGCAGTGCAAACGATAGAAAACAGATGGCTTCGGAGATGCTGGCAGATTTTAACCGGTCGATGAATTTGTCGGGAGTGTCGTCGTCTTCCGGAGTGAGGCGTATTTTTTGATGAAGTTTGAAGCGAGCAACAACATTCATTGCCAGAGTATCGCAGAATCCTTCCTTTCGCTCCAGCTCCGGAACGTCTTCAGCAGCGTCCTCTTTGGCTCTCGCTGGCGGCGGACCATCGGCGGTATACCCGGGTGCCGTCATCCTGCGCGGACCGGGATTGTTCCGGGGCCGGCGTTTTGCGGGCGCGGGCTGTTCGGCGGTGACCGGCGACGACGAGCACTCAAGGGAGAATTCCGTCTCGCCGCAGACAAAGCGACTGCCATGGGCCAAAGTGGCGGTCTCAACCGGTTTGTCGTCAACAAAGGTACCGTTTGTGCTCTGCAGGTCGGTCAGCTCACAGGTGGAGGAGTCCTGCATCTGCAGCAGACAGTGTTCAAACGACATCAGATGATCCTCCGCAAAGGAAACATCATTGTGTTCGCCACGTCCGATTCGCAGCGCGGCACCCTGCTGAAGGATGGCAACGTCCTTAGGGCCGGATGGACTGAGAACTCGCAGAAAAACGGACATCAAAAACAGTTCCAGCTAGTTGATCTTTGTCATCGCTCCCATAAGCGTCAGCGTGGCGTCACCGTTGATCGATGTCTTTGGAGCCTTCACGGTTGTCTCTGCCGTTCCTTCCAGAGCGATCTTCACGCCTTTTACTGTCACTCCACTGCTGTCGATTTTGATGCCGTTGCCGCCGACAATCAACTCAATTGATGCTCCGGCTTCAATCGTGATTTTGGCACCGACATTGATCTCCTGATTGGAGTCGATGGACACTGCCTGGTTACCGCTGACGGACACTTCCTGATTGCCCGAGATTGTCACTTCCTGATTGCCCGAGATCGCCACTTCCTGATTGCCGGTGATGGACACTTCCTGGTTGGCACCAATCGAAATCTCCTGGTTATTGCCGATGCCAATGCTGGAATCATTGCCGATCGAGATCTTCTCGTCGTTTCCAATCGTATTGGTGCGATCGACACCGACATTAAGTGTCTGGTTGTTATTGACGTTCGAATTCATGTCGTACTGGGCGTTGACACAAAGCTCTTCCTTGCCCGCCGTGTCGTCCATCGACATTTCGTTATAGCCGCCCCCTTTGTGTGTCTGAGTCTTGTTGCCACGGCGTGTCTTTTCGGCAGGCAGACTGAACGGTGGAGGGTTTTGGCCGTTGTAAACACGCCCGACGATGAGTGGTCGGTCCGGGTCGCCTTCAAGGAAACTGACGATCACTTCCTCGCCGATGCGGGGAATGTCCATCATGCCCCAGCCCGCACCTGCATGGACCTGGGAAACACGTATCCAGTTGCTGCTTTTTTCGTCTTTACTGCCCAGCCTGTCCCACGGAAACTGGACTTTCACCCGACCGTGTTCGTCTGTGTAAATCTCTTCCCCTCCAGGTCCCACGATTTCCGCTGACTGAATCCCGTAAATGCGGGGTTTGGGTTGGTGTGACGGACGGAACACCACGTCAGCGGGAATACACCGAAAGGAATTGGAGTAGATCTCGTCAGCGTGGCCACCCCCCACCAGATAGTTGCCACCCATCGTGGCATTGTGCCGGACGACGGTCAGCACCCATTTCCCCTTTTCTCCGTCATTGTGGTGCTCGGTAACTTCGAAGCGGCCACCAGGAGAATATGACCGGCATTCACTGGTGCCGGTGGCAGAGTCGAAATTTGACTCCTCTTCTTCCATTCGCAGTTGTGCCAGCTTGTCGCCGAGACCTTTTTCCACATACAGCCCGGGATGGTCGTAGTATTCGAAGTTCGAGTTATTCGGCAGTGATACCAGGCTGCTTTTGGTGACCAGAAGATCTGTTGTGGGATTTTTGAAATCGTAGTCCGTGTGTGCGAATTTCCCGGTCGTGAATTCGTAATCGCGATTCCATTCTGAAAGGTTGTCTGTGCTTACCGGCTGAGACAGATTGGAAAGGAGCCGCGCTTCACTGTCCTTGCAGTCCTCGACGCCCACGACATGGTCGGTCATGACCAGCTCGTGTTTTCCTTTCTCGTGCTTGAAGTAGAAAAAGATGCCTTCCTCGGCCAGCAGCCGCGTCACGAACTCATAGTGTGTCTCACGATACTGCACACAGTAATCTCGTTTTTCCGGGGTGCGTTTCAGATCCCATTTGTAGTCGGAAAACCCCAACTCGCCCAAAAGACCGTCGATGATGTCCTGTGCTGACTGCTGACCGTCGGTTTCATGGACCCTGCAGTCTTTCCCCTTCGTCAGAAACCAAAGCCAGGGAACGACCTGGGCGCGGTAGATGTGCGTCCGATCGTCGCAGCCTGCATAAACAAACCGGTTGATGAATCCATTGAAGTATCGTTCCTCTTCGTCCTGATGTCGCACCCAGAAGTCAACCTGCTTCCCGACAATGTCGGCGGGTTTAATGCTGCCTTCATCCGACACCATCTGCAGGTCAAACTGGAAGAGCCCCGACATGCGCTCTTCGCCTGTAAAGGCGGTGAGGACCAGCTTGTTGCTGCCAAGCGGAGTTTCCACACCGATCGGGCGATTGTCTTGTACAAGGTCAACCATTTTTCTGACTCCTGATCACCACAGTTGTTGAAAGAGCCGTGCTCGGCTGATCCGTGTCACTAACGCGTCGTGTCACGGAGTTGTATCGGTTA
>JBDONA010000321.1:0-3757 GCA_039831575.1 Fuerstiella sp.
ACCCGCCGCATTCCGGGACGCTGTCAGGATGTGGTCGATGAACTCATGGGAATCAGAGGACTGTTCCTTGGCAAGCTCAGCAAAGCCCATAATGGCTGCCAGAGAATTGTTGAAATCGTGGGCGATCCCTGAGGCCATGGTGCCCACGGCATCCAGATTTTGCGTTTGCAGGATCTGCGCTTGTAGCTTTTTGTTTTCCGCGACTTCCGTTTCAAGCTCTGTGGTCCGATTCCTGACGCGTTGGTCCAACTCCACATTCAGTCGACGGATGCCTCTATTTCGCCTGACCACTGTGATCGCAGGGAACGCCGCGGTGATGATCGCGATACCCAGGCATAGCCACAGCCCCGCCTGCCGATAGTCGCGATCCACCCGTACCTGTACGGATGCCAGCTTATTGGAATAGGTCAGGTCGCGGTCAATGGCGGCAACTTCGAACGTGTAATCGCCGGGCGGCAAACGACTGAATGATGCCTCGTTGTTTTCGGCCAGTTTCCACTCGTCATCATAGCCTCGCAGTCGGTGTCGATAACGCATGGCGTCTGGTTGTGTGGAGAAGCTGATACCGTGGAACGCGAAACGCAGCGATGGTTGAGTGAGCTAAGGCGGACTTCGGCAGTCGAATCGTGGACTTAGTCTGTGGATATGCTGGTGATCGAAACGGCAGGGGAGTTTGATTGAGGGCGGTATGCCCAAAGTCTCCTACCTGCGAGGATGACTGCCTGCTGACGCTCGTCCCACAGAACGTCCCAACACAACCAGCGATTGTGTTCATCTGTCGTAAAGGTGTGTGCGGTGAAACCGTCATAGACCTTCAGGCCGGCACTGGTCGCCAGCCAAAGATATCCCTTTGCGCTCTGGGTCAGTCCATACACTTTTGACTTGCCGCAAGCAGCGACATGATTCCAACCAGTGCCGTCGAAATGATAGAGCCCGTCCCCACAGCCGGCATAGACATCGTTCGCACCGCTTTTCAGAAAACAACAGGCTTCGGCAGCCTGATCGAAGTGCTGCACGACGTTATTCTGCCACCGACACACGGGCCCGTGGTGCAGTCCGATCCAGACAGCCGCATCGGCGGCGGCCAGCAGTGCAGTGACGTCATTGTGCGGCAGACCGTGCCTTGTTGTTAAATACGAAAGGCGGCCGGTAAACGGTGACGTCCCGGGAGCGGCGCTATCACCTTCCTTTCGGTCGGTCGGTTCCGAGCTGTGCTGAGGATCGTAGATCGTGATGCCTTCAGCGGTCCCCACCCAGATCCGTCCCTGGTTGTCTTCGGCAAGCGGACCAACGGTGTTTGAGGGAAGTCCATTTCGCTTCGTTAACGACAAAAACCGCTCGCCATCGAAGTGACTGACTCCGCCGATCGTTCCGACCCAGATTCCTCCCTGCGAATCCTCCAGCAGGGACGTGACGTCCGTACCAGCAAGGCCATCCCCTGTCGAGTAGAGCTTGTTTTTCGTGTCGGCGAGATCTTCAAACGCATTACTGCTGCATCGCTTTAATCCGCTATCTGTTCCCACCCACAGTATACCATCTCGCGTGAACATCAACCTGCGAGGCCTGTGTTCATTCGTGATGAATGGCAGCGATCGTCGCGGATAACTGGAGCTGAAACGAAAGAGAGTTTCCCCGGCAATCCAGACATTCTGTTCGCGGTCCACGTACAGATCATCGACCCCCTTCATTCTTACGCGACGAAGGAAATGACCTTGCCACAGCTCGTCCAGACCCTCGCGCGTCCCAATCCAGAGACGTCCGTCTTCGGTCTCCTCAATGGAAGTCACGGTGCCATGCGAGAGACCGTCCTGCGTTGTCCAGTTCGTGAAGGTGGCACCGTCGTATCGCGTCAGGCCGCCACTCGTGCCGATCCAGAGTTGTCCCGTGGAACTGATCTTCAAACTGTACACTTTGTTGCCCGCCAGCCCATCCTCAGTGGTGAATCGCGTTCTGAGCCACTTTCCCGTTTCTCCCTCGTCGTCCGGGGCGTCCAGTCGAATCAGGGCCCTTGTCGTCCCCACCCAAATGCGCTTTGGCGATTCAACGAACATCGTCAAGAGATCCCGCCTGGTAGGGCGTGAATAAATCGTCGTAAAGGAATCCTCAGCAAACCGACTGATGCCTTCTTCTGTTCGTATCCAAAGACTGCCGTCTGTTGCAGGGATCAGTTGAGTCACGGTCCCCGAAACCAGACCGTCCGATTGTGTGTAACGGATTACTGATTCTCCGTCGTAACGATAGATGCCCCGAGGATTGCCGCCCCAGACATTTCCGTTGTGATCAATCGTTATCGCGTTGCATGGCAAAGTCGAACCATCCGGCTGCTCCATGACAGCGATCGACTGTCCGTCAAAATGGGCCATCCCAACCTGCCCGGCGATCCAGAGCGAACCGTCTGCCGCCTGTGCGACTCCGAATACCGTTCCCCACTGCAGGCCTTCCGGCCAGTGATAGGTATTTAATTGCCCGCTCCTGGTGTTTTTTCCGGCTGGTATTCCGGGCCTCAGTGAAGCATCGGTCACCTGACCCAAGGTCGCCGCGGCATGCAGAACGATGTCTGCCACGCCACCAGCCGCAACCCGAAACGGTTGGGATTGATCATTCGAGATCACGGAGACGCAATACTCACCCACTGGCAACACGCCTTTGAATTTGCCGTGGACGACGCCAGCAGGATGTCTCCTATCCTCCTGGAAGTCAGATTCTTTGTCGCGTTCCGGCCCCAGGCAAGCCAGGAAAACGATGTGTCCTCGTCCATGTCACAGACGCTGATATCCAGGCCGATGACGCGGCCCGGTTTTAGTACCACTTGCGGACTGATCCGCTCGACGTCAAATCGCCATTCATAGTGGTGAATGGTGCCGGACCGCCGGCAGATCGAGGTCACGACTTCGGCACTCGCGCTCTCGGAATGGGGCCAGTGGTCTCCGTAGAAGTTGTACTGAATCGGCCTGGTTTCGGCGGCCTGATGATCGAGATCCAGGTAGACCGAGCAGCCATCCTGGGTGTGCCATGTCATCGTCCCATCAATGACCGTCGACTCATCTCGGACCTCGACCGCCACGTACAGCGATTGTTGGTCGTACCCCAGGCGAAACCGGGCATCGAAGTCGTCCGCATCCTGAGGGGCCACCCCATGTTCTGCCCGCTCAATCGCGTACCATGGAAGCGAGGCTGGCCAGTCCGATAAGTCACCATCGACCGTGATCTGATTCAGCGGCCGCGCGATGGCCAGTTCGCCGTTGTCAGCAGGACAATCGCGAGCAACGCTCGTCATTACAATGAGAACAAAGAAGATTGATCCTGACTTCATCCCAGCGCCTTTCCCAGGCGAGAGATTTTAATGGATTTCGCGTTTCGTTCCAACTACAAAGTATTGTGCTGTCTCCTGGGGCAGCACGCCCGAAATCAGGAAAGCCTAGCTGGACAGCGCCATGTTTGGCGGTTTGATTCTATGAAGGCGGTGGTTTTGGCGGTACGGAATTGATTTTTTTGGGATCGATACCGAGTTCCGCCAGTCGTTTTCGTCTTGTCTTCCGGTGCGATTGACTAGCCTGTGCGATTGACTGGCCTGTGCGTTGCGGCGCGTATGGTCGTGCTGGCGATCCTCTTCTGCTCGGTAGAGTTCTTCACGCGTGCGTGGCGGGAAGCTCATCGAACTCACCACGACATTGGCCGCTCGGCGAACCTGTTCCATCGTCAGCAGTTCACCGCTGAGAACATCTTCGCTGGGCGTGAGTTGCTGGCGAACGCGGGC
>JBDONA010000569.1:0-3755 GCA_039831575.1 Fuerstiella sp.
AGACATTTCACGAGTTCGCGGATCACGCTCGCAAATGGTGTCCCTGGAGCAAGGCTTACTACCTGCTGCAACGCAGTCGTGGAATGAAGCACCATGCCGCCATTCGAAAGCCGGCTTCTCGCTGGATTCGAATTCTGTTCGTCGTCTGGAAGACAAGAACTCCCTACGATCCACAGAAATACCTGATCACGATTCACGCCAGGAACCCCCCCCAATCGTACGCTTCCTGAACACGTAACAATTCCAGACATTTTCTCAACTCAACACTTGAAGAAACCTCAGATGTCTTCGTGCTGGTAGGGGCCCCTTCCTGGGGCCTTCCTTAATTCGGCCGCTCTGTGTTCTTGATCAGTGGTGGCTGCTTTTGTGCCTTCCACTTTTTGATTTCCTGCTGCAGCACCTGGACGGCTTTGTTCAGTTGACGATCTTTTCCATTGGGAATCTCAGTGGGGCGTGGCCAGACAATGATGTGCGGCACAGCTCCGTTCAGTTCCATGTCCTGTCCCGTAGCTTTCACAAACCAGCCTCGGAATGGCAGCCGAATGGATCCGACATCCATCACGGATTTACGCCCTGTGCTGATCACGCCACCTGCTGTTGGCGCTCCGACCAGCTTGCCGCGTCCCAGGTTTTTGATGGCGTGACTGAAGATTTCTGCGTTGCTGTAACTGTTCTGGTTGCACATCACAACGATTGGCTTGTGCCACGTTGCATATACCATGCGACTTTGTGGATATCCCTGTCCGCCACCTCGGGGGACTGTTACGGCATGTTGTGGCTGAGTCAGAGCCGTCAGCAGATGGTCGGTCGTCGATCCACCACCGTTGTCGCGCACGTCGATGATCAGACCGTCTTTGCCGTAGCCGATATCGTACAATTCGCGTTCGAAGTCCAGGAAACTGGTCCAGTTCATTCCCTGAATGTGCAGATAGCCAATGTTGTCCGTCTTCTTTGTGACAAGTTTTCGATTGTGGTCCTGCCATTCCTGATAGAGCAACGAACGCACTCGGCCGTAACTTGTTGGCCTCAGCACCACTTCGCGTTCCGCACCCTTTTTGCCGACGGCTTTGATCTTCAGTCGGACGTTACGATTCATGGGACCATTCAACACGGTCGTCAGGTCGATCGCGGGATCGACGGCCGTTCCGTCGATGCTGAGAATGACTTCACCGGATTTGATGAGGCTGGATTCATCTGTTGCAGGTCCATCGGCAATGACGTCTTTGACCTTCAGACCTGGTCCTTTGAAGCGGTCATCAAATCGTACGCCCAGGTGTACCGTCGCAGGACGCCACTCGTCACCACCCTCAACGCGGGATTCCAGTGCCGATCCTGGATAAAAGCCCAGATGGGATCCGTTCAGTTCACCCAGCATCAGTTGCATGACGGTAGCCAGCGATGTGCTGTTGCCAGCTGACGCCGCCGCGTCGGCATACTTGCGACGGATCTGATCCCAATTGTGATTTCCGTGATTATCGTCGTACCACCAGTCGCGCATGATCCGCCAGGCGGTTTCGAAACCCGCGCGATAACGAGCCGAACGGCTGAGTTGCTGTTGAGCAGAAAACGTGTATTTCGTTCCGGCGCCGGTCAGCGGTTGTACGCCCGGGACATCACTGGACAGCCACAGCATTCTGTCTGGTTTCTCCAGCCAGCCTTTAATACGCCCCGTGTTGGTAGTGATCTTCTTTGGAGTCAGCTTGTCCGGGAACTCGACGGAATAAGTGCCAGACTCATTTTTGACCGTGCCGGAGAAGATCAGCTTCTTTCCGTTCGGCGTCCAGCCAAGAATACGTTCGGTCGAATCCGCGATGGAGATCCTTTTCAGGCGACGATGAATATCCGCGAAGTCGATCTTCACGTCCGGACTTTTCTTTTCGTCGGCTTTCTTTGGTTCCTGCTCGTCGTCGGTTGCCGATTCGTCTTCTTTCTTCGATTCAGCGTCTTTGTCTGCTGCTTTCGACTTTTCTGTGGTTGCAGATTCCGTTGCGGGCTTTCCTGTCGCGTCAGACGATTTCGGATCGGGCTTCTTTTTGCGGGACTTTTCAAACGCCTCCAGCGTCTTTTTCACTTTGCGATCACGGGAACCCGTGTCGTCATCTTCTTCCGTCAGCCAGACATAATAGATATCAACTTCGTCGTCCGTGCGGCGTCCGGTGAATGCAATCAGCTTGCCATCGCTGGACCAGCGTGGGCTGGATTCGTCGTCAGGATGTCGGGAAATGTTAACTGGGTCTGACGACCTGTCGGTTGGCATGATCCAGATGTCATTGTTGAAGTTGTTGTCCGTTTGTGCATAGACGATCCATTTGCCATCGGGTGAGAAGTCGTAGTCGGGAGGCAAAAACGATTCGACCATTTTTTCAGCGTCGCCCGTTTCAAGATTCCGCAGCCACAGGTCACCTCGTTCACGAACATACGCAAGGTGCAATCCATCCGGACTCAACCGCAGCTTCGATTCCACGGCGTCATCTTCGGTGATTCGCGTCATGGTGAACTCGTCGTTCTGCCACCAGTATTTCGAATCGTCTGCACGCTGTATTTTCCAGACGTCGGGCGCGCCATCTTTCCAGCTGACGCAGATAATTGCGCTGCCATCGTTGATGAAGATGGGGTCCGATTCGAACTGCGACGTTTTTGTCACCTGCACGGGCTCCCGCAATTCGGTCTCCATGACCCACAGGTCTCCACCGGAGATAAAGGCCACTTCCAGCCCGTCTTTGCTGAAAGCTGCGTCGGTTGCGGTCTTCAGTGTCCTGCGATGCAGATCGTCGTCCTGGTCTTCCCGGGACACGGTGATCCTGATCAGTTTGGGCTTTGCCTTCTTGCCGATACGCAGTTGATACAGATCAAACAGATGCGAGAAAACGATTGTCCGGCCATTGGCGGAAACCGTTGGAGTGACAACCAGGTCATCCTCAAAATGAGTCAGCTGTCGCGATTCCTTCGTCTTCTGGCTGTATTCCCAAAGATTTCGGGCACCGTTTTCTGCGTCCTGCGAACCGCAATAATAGAAGCCACTGCCGTCTGGTTTCCATACGGGTGAAAAACAACCGGTCGGCAGATTCAACACCTGAGTGAAACTGTTCTGTTTAAAATTGAACACCCAGATCTGAGCGGATCGAGCCCCGTGATAACCTTTTCGCCACCAGCGTTCTCCTTCGCGCACGAATAGCAGCTGCGAACCGTCGGGGCTGATTTGTCCTTCCGTGCCGTATCCATTGAACAGCGTACGCTCGGCAGACCGTTCGTCGGATGCGATCTTCAGGAACCGATTTGAAGAGCGAGAGCGCCAAAAGTGATCCCGGTCACCCAGCACCAGCAGTTGCTTGCCGTCCGGATACCAATCCTGCAAAGAAAATCCCTCAGTGTGCCATGTCAGCTGTTGTGGTGTCGTATCGCCGTCGTTCAGGGCATACACCTGGCGACTGCCGGAGCGATCACTGACAAATGCGATCCGCTTGCCATCCGGTGAGTAGTGTGGTTCGGAATCAGCAGAAGAGTGCGACGTAACTCGTTTAGCTTCGCCGCCGGCCGTCGCGACTCTCCAAATGTCTTCCCGATGGACGAATAGCAGCGTTTTTCCGTCTGGTGAAAGATTCGGATCGGTGACCAGCTGCACGCGATTTGCGCCGAGTACAGTCGCAGCAGACAGCCAGAGGCCCAGCATCAGAAGACGGATTTGCATAAAGAAGTCCTCAACCGTGGTGTTTCATCGAACGTTCGTGACACAACAAACAAGCCTTCCATCGTAA
>JBDONA010001048.1:0-16850 GCA_039831575.1 Fuerstiella sp.
AGTCAACCGCTCCAGACGCTGCAACAGGGGAAGTCTCGCCGGTTTCCAATTGGATTCACGGAGACATAATTCATTCGCATCATCACTGTCCCTGCGTGGTCCATCGGACGACGCTGACTTCATCGCCGATTCGTGTGTGCCGTGTACTATTTGGCGACGAATCCAAACAATTTGGCCGCCGTACCGCCCAGCAGTTTTGACTGGTCAACAACCGACAGATGTGACAGCACCTGAGCAACGTCTTCCCGATACTTCCGGTAGGACGCACCGGTGGCCTGTGCGTTAAAGCCTCCGCCATAAATCATCCGGTCAGCTCCGAATGCGTCGGTCAGCTTGCGCATGATCGGAGTCAAATCCCGATGGGGATACCGATTCTGGTCAGGCAGCGCGGACACCTTCATCACCGTGTTGGGAAATCGGGACCAGCGAACCACGACATCATGCTCCCTGATCGTGCCCTGCATGGGCCGCCCCAGATGGTCGACAATAACTTTCGTTTTCGGAAATTCTTTGATCAACGGTTCAAAGCCGGGGGCATAGCGAGGTTCGAAATGAAGCTGAATGGCCAGCCCCAGATTGGTCGCGGTTGTCCACAGATAACGCAGCTCCTTTGTCCCGAACGGGGGTAAACGTTTCGGCGCATAGGCGTGGACCCGTGCTGCCACTATCTGTCCTGGATTTCGACGAACCAGCGGCGCCATGCGGTCAACTGATCCAGGACGATCCGAGAAGAACAGACACGTCCCCTTCAGGCGACTGCCACCGATGCGCAGACAGTGTTCCAGATAGGCGTGGTCGTCCTGATACGGTTCAGGATGAACAACAACTGCAAAGTCGACGCCGGCATCGTCCATGCATTGGATCAGATGTTCGGGCGGTGCCTTTGCATCGGGACGATAAGGTGCTTTCGCGTGATAGGGGAACTTAGCACCCAGACCACCGAAGCAATGAAGATGCGTGTCAACAACAACGGCCGCTTTCTGCTCCGCTGCGACAGACTTCCTGGTCACGAAGGCTGCTGACAATGGAAGTGCTCCCGCGGCACAGCGGATTATTTGGCGACGAGTCAATTCTGTCATTTTCAATTTCCTCAGCAGCTGATTTCGGTCGTGTGACAAACAATTTCCAGCCGGTGTGTGTCACTTTGCGGCGTCAGGGGGTGCCATCGTCGTGAAATACAGGAAGATTAATGTAACGACGCTGGTGGTGATTGTCTTCCGGTAGCCGCCCTGTTGAATAGGTAGCGCTGCAGTAGCGGATTATGGTTTTGGACTTGTGGGTGGCCGGGGCTGGACTGAGCTTGCGAAGGAATCCCCGGGGGTTCACTTGTTCCTCGCACCAGCCCCGGCCACACTCTTCAAATTGACAGCTGTTCGCTATTGCACCCATCGGCAGGACGGTTGCCTTCAACGTTTCAGAGCGGAGGCCAAATGCTTCTCTGGCCCGCTGAAACAGTTGCCGTTTTGGTACCCGTGAGCGAAGAGTTACGGTACTCTCAAGCCCTTCCAGGATTTGCGAAATATTGCAGCCTGAGCGATCGTCGAACGCTTGACCTGAGGGCAACGTCCATGCGGAACTATCAAATGTTTGTGAGCCGATTTTTGGTTATGGCGTTCCTGATTCTGGCGTACCCCGGCGCCAACGTTTTTTTCGCGGACGAACCTGCTCAGCCAGCTGGTTTCGAACAGGCTGGAATCATCAAGGCCTGGAATGACTACAGGCATAAGCTGACATTTGGCAGGAGCCAGACGCTGGCATTGGTTGATGACGGCTGCAATTTGTCGATGCCGGAATGGTCTCGATCGGACGGCGATCAGCCGAAAGTGCTTGTCGCGTACGACAGCGTTGATGGAGACAACGACCCCAAACACGAAGGTCGCGGATATCACGGATCGACGATCGGCATCCCCTCGTCCGTCAATTATGGCGGCAAACGGGGTGTGGCTTACAACGACCAGGTGGCTGTGATTCGAGCCTTGGAATGCTGTCATTGCAGCGTATCTGACGGCGAGACCGTGTCCGCCGCCCTGCAATGGATTATTGACAATCACCAACAATACAGCATCACAACGGTGAATCTGGCTCCCGTGGATGACAAAGCACACGACGCTCCGGTGGCCACGGCAATCGACGACAAACTGGCCAGACTTCGGCAGCTCGGCATCTGGGTGAGCGCGCCGGCCGGCAACCACAACTTCACCAACGGGATCTCCTGGCCAGCCTGCCAGACCAACTGTTTCGCCATCGGTGCGGTGCGCCCCGGGAAAGACGAAGTCTATCTGGATCGCCACTCCAAAGTGGAACTCGTGGTACCCGCCGCTGCGACTTCGTCCTCTAACGCCATCGCCTGCGGCGCTGCAATTGTGCTCCGCGAAGCGATTGCAGAAACGGGCTACGATTGGAAACTGGATGCTCCCAATCTCGCCGAGGCCATTATGGCGATCATGCAGAAGACGGGGCTTGCAGTGCATGACAAGGCGACGAATCGCACTTACCGGAGGCTCGATCTGGCCGCCGCGATCGCGCATGTTTATGCCGCAGAACAGCCGTCCGATGCGATAGGATTCAGCGAACACTTGATTGCAGACAACTACGCCTATGCCTACGGAATCTGCGCAGCTGACGTTGATCATGACGGTGATCTGGACCTGACAAGCGCCGACTACACCCCGCACAACATGCTGTACCTGTTCGAAAACGACAGCCAGGGAACGTTCGAGCGACATATCATTCAGAAGGAAGACCCGGAACGGCTGGAACGCCACGCGGTCGGCGATGTTGACGGCGACGGCGATCTTGACGTAGTGATCGTAAAGAACCTGCGCGGGCATCTGCTGTGGTTCGAAAACAACGGCACGCCCGTCGACGGCAGGCTTTGGCAGCGACACGTGATCACGACCGATCTGCCCGGCGCGTACGACGTCGCGCTGGCGGACTTCGACAAAGACGGTGACCTGGATGTGGCGGCATCCAGTTGGCTGCTGGGGAATCAATTCGCATGGTTCGAAAATAACGGATCAACCGGCGCCGACGAGTGGCAGAAGCACATGATCGAACAGGACGTCGCGGAGACACGTACGATGCGTGCAGCCGATTTTGATGGTGATGGCGATCCGGATTTACTGGGAACGGGCCGCAGATCGGACCAGGTCATCTGGTATGAGAATCATCACGACGGGAAGTCGGTCGTCTGGACAAAACATTTCGTGGACAATCGATCGCGCTGTCCGGCGCACGGCAATCCGGCAGATATGGACGGCGACGGTGACTTGGACATCGTGATGGCACTCGGTTTTTACTACAGACCAGGCTCCGGTCTGCCAGACGCGTCACTGCAGCGCGATGATAATCAAGTTGTGTGGTATGAGAACAACGGCCAACCTGGCTCGGGTCCGTGGAGAAAGCACATTATCGGTCCCAGATTCGATGATGCCTTTGAAGCTGTGGCCGGTGACCTTGATGGTGACGGAGACGTCGACGTTGCAGCAACATCCTGGAGAAATCCCGGACGCGTTGTCTGGTTCGAGAACCATGGAGATCCGAAAGGATCATGGACGCGGCACATGTTGAAGAATAACTGGCGCAGTGCAAATCAGATCATCATTGCGGACCTCAACGGCGATGGCAGACCGGATATTGCGGCGTGTGCCGAGCACGGCAGCTACGAACTGCGCTGGTGGCGGAACGAAGGAAAACGAAACAGACATGACTCGCCGCCGGAATGACGGGGTTCGAAATCCGCGTCGGTCAACAGACAGCCATTCGCCTGAACTGCAGCGTATTGCACCCATTCATGGTCGCGAAAAACGCTTTCTGACCTGCTTACTGAGCTTCCCACAAGCCACCGGTCTTCGACAACCTCGCTAAAACTCTCCGACTACGTGTCCATCTTGATGCTGGATGAGATTATTCAGTAGACCTTCGTCAATCATATTGCTGAGATGCCGAATGGAGCCGTCCGCCAGCAGTCCAATAAACGTCTCCCCGATTTTCCCCAGCAGTTGCCGTGAGTTCTTTCCCGTAAACTTCAGTCCTCCGGGTTTCGTCCAGACTTCGGCGGTGTCAGGGCCCGCCTGTACCGCGAGCAATGTGTTGGAAGTGCCGTCTGTGATGTCTCGCATCCGTGTCGGTTTCTGGCCGTCTCCGAACAGGGCATCGTCACCAATGAAGACATGGATGCTGGTTTGCCCTGCTTCAGCAACGCCCGGCGTGCTGAAGACATTCGGCATCTGTTCGATCAACGCCTTATTGGTTTCACTGTTCCACGGTTCGTCCAGATCAAATTCTTGGTACAACTCAGATTCGCCCAGAAACGGCAGCAGGTGCACGCGCCAGCTGAGTCCCAGTCTTGCATTATCGGGATTGGGATTTGCATCGCCGTTGTAGCGAGGAAACGCGTTGTAAACGTCGTGGTAATTATGAAAGGCAATTGCGATTTGACGCAGATCGAGCGTCCTACGGCGTTGTCTATTCACATTGCGTCTGGCAGTGGCTGCCTTGGACAGTTCCGTAAACGCAGGCTTCAGTTGCTCCAGGAAACTGTCGAAGTCCTTCGGTTTGTTCATGCGATAGTATACCGTGTTGCCTTCAACCATCACGTCCACATGGTCATAGAGTTTCTCCAGGGCAATGGCCGCACCGGCAGGAATCGGACTGTCAGGGGTGTTGGCCACATTACGAATCTGAACCTTCAGCATCTGCACGAGTCCCGTCAACAGCGCTGACAATTGAGCGGCTGCGACGTCTGTCTGCATGACAGCGTGGATGTCATGCAGGTACGGCCCCTTGCCGGAAATGTCGACAGTCAAATTCAGCACGTCTATGCCCTGAATTACTCCCGCGAACGGCAGATTTCCGGCAAACAGATTTCTGATTGGTGTTAGAGTTGTTAGATCAGCGGAGATCGCAACGTCGTTGTCAGCGGCGAGTTTCTGCAGTTCAACACCCAGGTTTCCTCGAGGCTCCTGGCTTTTGAGCACACGCGGCAGCAAGTCTTCGGGCGCCGCGACCAGGGTCTGAGCATCAGGAAATGCCAGCACATAGTTGCCGAAGGCATAGCTTAGTGTGCCGCCCGTGGATCCCTCAACGCCTTCTCCCATCGGCTTGATTGCGGCGAAGATGGCGGCACGATCAAGAGGTGTTCGGCTGCGGACGATCCATGTCGGCAGACGTTCTGTAAGCGGGGTCCGTGTGTCAATGTCTTCGATTACTTCGTGGTCGTTGTATACGACAAGGCGTCGAAACGTTTCTGCCTTCATGTCGGCAGGAAACCATGCGACAGACCCATCACCTCGCCCCATCAGCACGCTCGTTCCAATTGCTCCCAGCGTCTCGGCAGGAGGCCCCTGTTTAAAGGAAATGCCACCTGGTTTCGTCCAGATGTCGGCTTTGTCGGCACCCGCCATTACAGTCATGATCGTATTGGACGTGCCGTCCGTAATCTGCCTGATACTGACCGGGCCGTCACCACTGAAGATTGTGTTTTTTCCAACAATGCCGTGCACTGAGGTTTCCCCGTTCTGCTTTACGCCCGGTGTCCTATAAACATCGGGCATCTTTTCGATCAGGGTTTTGTTGTGTTCGCTGTCCCACGGTTCGTTCAGGTGAAACTGGCGGTACAACCTCGGGTCCATCATCTGCAGAACGTGGACTCGCCAGCTCAGGTTTCCCTTGTTTTCGTTGTCGCGTCCATCGTTGTCCGGAAATGCGTTATAGGCGTCGTGGTGGTTGTGCATCGCCAGGGCAATCTGCTTTAACTGGTTCTTCAGTTGAATCGGGTCGATCGGGGGTTCCTCTGTCTCGTCAGCATCGGGATCTGCGATTCGAGCCATACTGAAGATGGTTTTGCGATCCAGCAGTATCGCAACTTCCTCAATGTCGCGTGGATCGAGCCCTAATCCCGACTTCAGTTCCTTCATTGCCTCGTCCAGCAGGCTGTTGCCGTCGGCAGCCTTTATGATCTGAGCGACGACATCGCTCTCCAAAACACGAGCAGGGCGTATCACGGCGCCGGCCAGGTAGTCTTCAGTAACGTATCTCAGGACCCCGGAATCCCTGTTTGGTTGTGCACGAGCGGATGCACTCATGTTGCTCATGAGCAAACAAAGAAAAAGCAGATAACGCATGAAACATTCCTGAAACGTGGTGTGTGATGCTGGTGAAACGGAGCAGGGATCGGCCACCATTCCGAATTGCGATTTCTGCTCCTCGGAGATTCGTGGAGTGTTTTTAGAGTTGAATCCAGATGGCGAAGTCCAGAGGCCCCGAATGGTAGTACTCACTACCGCCTCAACTCACTGCGGCACGTAAGGTAGGCCTTTCGGAAGAGAACGCAAACGGAAGCGTGCCGGTTGATTCAGCGTTTTATGCAGTTGGGGACTCAACACCGAATCTACCGTTCGCTTTACTGGTCGGGACGTGAATTCAGCCCAGGTTCAGGCGCATGAGGATAGTCGACGGGCTGATAGTGAATCGACAATTCAGGCGTCATGAGTTTCTGTTGACGCTGAATCCGCGAGGTCAGGGCTGTGTCCAGAATACCGCTGGTCAGCAGCGTTCGTTCCACGGGATACGTCGGACGGCCGGTGTGAATCATACGTTCGATGCCCTTCAGCAGCCACGCAAAATGGGGGTGGCGTGGCTCTGTCCGTTCGTCGAAACGGGTGCCCAGTACCTGATTTTTCCCTTTCAGCTTCAGCGCGATGGACGTTCCCCGGGCAAAACCCGGCAGCATGAACACCGCACCCAGCAAGCCATCAGCATATTGAAACAGGAACAACGTCGACTCTCTACTTCGGCGGACATCACCAGCTTCATGCGACACCTGAGCCAGCGCCGTGTCGAACACGTTCTGCCGAATGATGCCGTCGTCCAGTACTTTCCACATCGCTTCGCCCTGCAGACACTGCACCCACTTCACTCCGCCTTCGGCTCCGTGACGCCGTTCGACATGGCATTGAAAGAATTCCAGTGCGTGACTGCCGTAAATGTCCAGCCCCGAGTAACCGATCCCGACCGCCGCTTCGATTTCACAGCCGAGCGGGACTTCGATTTCCGGCTCTCGATAGCCGACCGTCATCGATGATCCAGCCATGAACGGCACGTTCATTTCCTTCGCTCGCTCGTACATCCACTTTGCGTCCGACCAGACGGGGCCTAGATGTTTGTCGTTGAAGACCGGCACGACTTTGTTGAATTTGCGGAACGCGTCCGTGATGGCTTCAAAAAAACGGCGACGTGGGTACAGTGTTTGCCCCTTGTTGTTTGACGGATAAGTGCCGTGCTCGCCGATGCTGATCACACCATCAACCGGTATGTGATCGTTACCCACGGTCACTGCCTGTTCAATGGTATTAAAGATCGGCACGCCGTGTTTTTGCGACATCGAACGAGCTATGTCTCTGTCCGTGAACTGCTCGACATACATCGACGCAAGTTTAAGAGCGGGCCCCGGTCCACCATCCTGTTTCCAGCCCTCCAGAATCTTGCCGATCAGCACGTCAGCATGCAGGCCGTGCTCGTACGCAGTCAGCACGGCCGCAACCGACTTCGGTTTCAGCGGCGGAGCCGTGGCGGCGAACGTTCGCCACGACAGACCACTACACGCGGTCGTGGCCGCAGCGCCAGCCAGCCACGCGCGACGAGTGATTTCTGCGGATCCGGTCATTCTGGCTCCTTACGCACGGCGGCCGTCATGTATCCTGCACATTTACTTCAATGAACTCAGATACGCCAACAGGTCAGCCAGCTGCTGCGCCGTCATGTCGCGGACCAACAGGTCCGGCATCAGCGACTGTTGCTGCGGGACCAATTGTTCAATGTTGTCTGTGGGAATACGACGCACTTTATCTTGCGCGTCTTTCAGCACGACCACTTCATCGGTTTTGTCCTGCAGCAGGCCTATGAACAACCGGCCGCTGGTGGTTTCGGCCAGATACGTGACGTATTTGGGGTCGATGCGTTTGGACGGTTGCAAAATGCTCTCCAGTAATTGGACCGTCGTGAGTTTCTTTCCAATCGTCGTCAGGTCCGGTCCGAGCTGCTTGCCGTCCTTGTGGATGCGATGGCAGTTCTTACAGGACACGCCGCCGGTATCAAAGAACACCTGCCTGCCGCGGACGGCGTCCCCCGCTAGCGAGAGAATCTGTGCCGAGTGCACCACGCTCCCCAATCGCTTGATTCGATCATCCGGTGGCAGAAAACGTTCGAACAAATCGCGGACGCTGACGTCGTTGTGCCGGACCGCCCTGGCAACCACTTTTGCCATTACCAATCCGGACAAATCACCGTTGTCGACCGAATGCAGCAGCCGGAGGGCCCCGGTCGTCGAGGACAGAAGGCCGTCCAGGATTTCGATCTGTTCCGACGTATTCTCCGTCGCACGCAATCGGCCAATGGCGGTCACCTCTTCGTGCCTCAGCTTAGCTACTGACAGATCCGCGGCAGATTCAGTGTCGGCTTCCGGCTTCAACTGTTGCAGCCAGCTGTAGAGTAACTGGACGCCGGCACGGTCCACTTCTGCCGATCCAACACGCGGCATCCGTCCGCTGCCGAGCTTTGCCATGCGATACAGCAGAACTGACCGGAACGGATCCCCGGGAGCGATGACCTGAGCAGCGTGAATACCGAACGTGCCTTGTGTAGGACGTGCGTTGACCATGTTTGTCTTGTCCAGCGCTAAGTCAAAGTGCATGTGCGACAGGACGGCGCCTCCGGCGTGCAGACGATGACAGTGAGCGCAGTTGGTGTGCAGATAAGCACGAGCCCGATCGTCCAGTGCGATGGACGAATTGTATGGGTCAGCCAACTTAGGTTTTTCCTCGGTATCTACCGGTTTTTCAATCAGTTGAATATGTGCGAACGTATCCAGCTGAGAAGCGGTGGTTTCGCCATAGTTGTGGACTCGGTCCAACTGCGCCGTGTTGAATGCCAGAGCGGGCCCGGACCATCTGTTGTGGCACCGCTGGCACTCGGCACGGCCTGCGAACCGCCACGTCTGCGTTCGCACGCCATGAAACGCAGCCGAGTCCTGTATTTCAAACGTGCGTTCTGCGCCGGAAGCGTCAACAAGAATCGCATCTGACTGTTCGTCATTCCATTGGTATGTGTAGGGCATCAACTCAACGCCATCGTAGTGCAGAATCTGCGTTTCGATTCGACGCCGGCTGGTGGGGTTTCCCTGCTGCATATCCAGCGACAACGTTTTTACCAGCACCGTGTTCTCCGGAAACGTCCACGCGGTGTCTGCGGCCTTGATCGACAACTCGTTCGGCACGGCCACAAATCGTTCTGCCACAGCGTGATCCGCCCATGGTTCCGCGTTGATCGAGTACGCGATGACTCCGGCCGCCGGTGTGAGTTCCGTCATAGACGAGAACAGACCGCTTTCACTCAATCTGCGTGGAAACGTGCTTGATTCTCCCACGCGAGGATTCGGAGCAAGACGGTGAATCGTGCCGTCCGTGTGGTCCAGCAACAGCAATTCGCCATTGTGCAGTTCGCCAAACCCCACGACCCGGTGAGTCGTGTCCGCCAATTCACGGTGGTCGACCACTTTTCCATCCTCGTACCGGAAGCCCCAGAATTTGCCGGTGTCGTAGTCACTGTAAATGTGAGTCCCGTAGAGTGCCTTCAGCCGTGCGCCGTAATATGTTGCGCCTTCGGTGATGGACGACGATTCCGAATGCGCATGGTCAATTATCGGCGGCAGAACGGGAGTTGGCCCGCGAGCCCACTCCGGATGGGTTGAGGCCCGCCCTTCCATGACCGCCCAGCCATAGTTTCCGCCGCGTTCAATGCGATACAGCATTTCCCACAGCTCCCAGCCAACATCGCCGACCCACAGATCGCCGGTCTTGCGGTCGAAGCTCATTCTCCACGGGTTGCGCAGTCCGTAGGCCCAGATTTCACCACGGGCACCGTCCGTATCCACGAACGGATTGTCAGCGGGGATGCGGTAGTTCTTTTCGCCGTCGTGGTTATCGACGTCAATGCGCAGAATGGAAGACAGGAGGTCGCCGATGTCCTGCCCCGTCCTGTGTATATCCGGCGGATTCGCCGGACCTCCGTCACCCGTCGAGATATAGAGAAAACCGTCCGGACCAAATTTCAGACAGCAACCGTTGTGACCACCCGACAACCATGTGACCAGCGTTGTTTCGCTCGCCACATCAATCTGCGGTGGATCAGTGTCCGTCATTTGAAATCGCGCTACATGGGTTCCATCATCCAGATTGGGCTTCTTAACGTAACAAATGTAGCAGTAGCCGTTATTCTGAAAGTCCGGGTGCAAGGTCAGTGCGTAAACCTGCTTCGCGTCCGGCAGCTCTTCGACAATGTCCACGACGAGATCAGTTTGCGTGACGTTGGAATTATTGGCAAAGGAAACGATCTTGCCCGATTGCTCCACCACAAACAGACGATCGCTGCCCGGGGCCATCGTGATGTCCAGACATTGATTAAACTTGAGCGCTGGGAAAACCGGTTCGGTCACGTAAGGAAGCGGCGGCTCTGGTGACCCTTTGATCTGCGAGCTCGTCCACGGCACTCGCTGATCAATGCCAACACCGGGCGGGGCAGCCATCGCGCAGGGCAGCGTTGTTGCCACGAACAAAGCAGACATGCCAAGCCAGGCAACGACTTCAGCGATGTTGCTCACTGCAGTTTGCGAAGGACAGAATCGGCCCCTGAAAGATGAACAAAATCGGCACATCGTCTTCATGTTCTTCGGTCCGCCACCCTGTTGTCAGTAGTTCAGTGACAACAGGTTACAGAGCACGGTGTTCGAAAGTCAAAGACATGACGGGGCCTTCTGGCAACGTCGTGACGTAGACAATGATTCGGCGGACTACCCCTCCCTTCCACGAATCCAGAGCATCCCTGTCCACGCGTCTGCCTTGAAGTAGTGCTGGACACGATGCCTACGTCGCCATCTCGCCGCCACAGGACAACAATTTTCCGGGCCAACAAGCCAACTTGAGGGCTTGCGAAACGTAACCACGCGATGTTTGCTGACGTGCACATGCGCTCGGTGAGACAAGATTCGTGATGCCACGATTCGCAACGACTTCGCTGACTCCGCGGGGCAAAACCGGCGTTCTCATAGCAACTTCGACATCACACAGGTATGTTTTGAGTGTGGCGGCAACCCTGGGGAACGTGACAGCCCGGCAAAGATGTGGCCAGCCAAATCCAGGTACTGTTGGCAACAGAGGCCTCTGGCCACGCAGATCGAAGGATCCACACATGACAGATTTCGCACCAACGCGACGTCAGTTCCTTAAGCACGCCGGCGCAACATCGTCACTGGTGACAGCGGGAGTAACCACGATGACTCAGCTTCAGGGCCAGCCGATTCAGGCAGATGATGTGTATTCGTGCCTGGACTACCGTCGCTCCTTCATCTGCGGCACGTCAGATTTGAATTCCGTTCGTTTTTTGATTGAAAGTCGCACTACGATTATCGATTGCGCGACTGAAGAACGTCATGTCTTCTACCAGTGTGCTTCCTGCAAGAGTGAAAACACCTTTGGAGAGACGGATCTGTTCCTGGCGGACAATTATGATTTTTTACCAATCCTTGGTGACGGGCACTGGCTGATCTTTCGCCGCCATGCCCAGGCGGATCCAGAGCGATATCGACAGACGATTGAGTCACCAAATGCATGGGGAGAACCGAAACTGCTGTTGCATGAAGGCATCAACGTGCAGGTCCTTGACACGTGGGAGGCGATTCGAACGGCGACTGCCCAGGGACTCCCTCTGGTGTCGCAGACGGAGCTGATGAATCAGGACACATCACTGAAAGCGGTCATCGAGTGCCCGGTAAAAACGATGAACATCAGTATCGATAAACGCATGTATCAGGTGGACACCGGCCCCATAGCATTTCCCGACCTCACTCGGACGACTGTCCCCGTAATCGACTGCCTGAGTCTTGCATTTGTGGCCTTCAATCAGGACAACTTTGCTGATTTCGTGATCGAACAGCCGACTCCGTTGATGCGGAACGAGGAAGAACTGTGCCGCGTGAATCATTACTCAAATCCGATCAGCCTGCCGGCCACAAACAGGATTCTCACGCACGAGTAGATTTCGTCGGCGGCGGAGTGGTTTCAAAAGACGTTCAACACCGCATGACGGAGATTTCTATTCCGTCGAGACATAATCGTCACACAGGCTGATCAGTTCGTCAATGGCCTCCAGCAGACACGGCAGCTGCCGGGTTGCCGATTCCAGATTGTTGTTTGCCGCAGACTCCTCAACGACAGCTGCCGCATCCCGGGCCTTGGCGGCGAAGAACAATGAGGCCACTGATTTCATGGTGTGGGCAACCCGGGCGGTCGTTTCCAGCTTTTCTTGCCGAATCAGATCCTGCAACTGTGATTTGATAGCAGGCATCTCCTGCAAGGCCGTCTGGACAACACCAACTAACAGGTCTCGATTGCCCCCTGTGGAATCAATCGCAGCCTGCCAATCAACGACCGAAGTGACCCTGGCATCCTTTTGCGTTGCGGTTTGATCCAGCGATGCACCGGCATTGTCTTCCGGCCTGTGCGTTGTGAGGGTCAATTGCTTAATGACATCGTACAGTTTGGCGGGATCCACCGGTTTGGCCACGTGCGCGTCCATCCCGGCTCTCAAGAATCGTTCCCGATCGCCCTTAATCGCGTGAGCTGTCATCGCAACGATCGGAATATGCCGCCCCGTGCCACGTTCCTTTTCACGTATCGCAGCAGTGGCCTCGAGCCCGTCCATTTCCGGCATCTCGACGTCCATCAGTATCAGCTCGAATTCGCCGTCTTCCCAGGCCGCTACGGCCAGACGCCCGTTCTCCGCGAGAGTCACGACGTGTCCCCGGAGGGCCAGCAGTCCCATTGCCACTTTCTGATTCACCATTCCGTCTTCCGCCAGCAGGATGCGGACTGGCTGGCCGCGATCTGTGACGGCGGCCGGTTTCGGGCGAGGTTGATCGAACTCGTTCAGACCGAAGCAATATAGTATCTGATTGAGAAGTTCTGCCTGTTTCACAGGTTTGCGCAGCTGAGCAACAATGCCAAGCGGCGCGCATCGATCGTTGTGCTCCTGTGCCAATGACGAAGACAGCATCATCAGAGGGATCCCGCAGAATCGCGCATCCTTCTGGATTTGCTCGGCCAGCATCAATCCGTCCGTTTCCGGCATCATCATGTCCAGCAGGACCAATTGAATCGGATCGCCTTTCGATGCCGCCTCACCGAGAACGTGCAGTGCGATGCGAGCGTTCTCCGCACTTGCCACCTGCATCTGCCAGTTCGAAAGAAATTCTTCCAGAATGAAGCGGTTCGTCGCATTGTCATCCACTACAAGGACATTCAGACCACGCAATGACACAGGCGGTGCAACCACTGTTGTTGAAGAAGGGGCACTTCCAAAGTTGACTTCGAAATGAAACTCCGTGCCCTGACCCTCCTCGCTGTCCAGTGCCAATTGACCTCCCATCATCCCGATCAATTGACTTGAAATATTCAGTCCCAGTCCCGTTCCCCCGAATTCCCGAGTGGTGCTGTTGTCAGCCTGACCGAAGGCTTCAAAGATCCTCTGTTGCTTGTGTCCTGGGATTCCCACACCAGTATCGCGGATGGAAAAATGAAGACGCGTACGATCGTCCGTCCGTTCGCGGAGCGCAATGCCAACCACAATTTTGCCGTGTTTTGTGAACTTAATCGCATTGCCAACAAGGTTGATGATGATCTGTCTCAGTCTGCCGGGGTCTCCAGACAACATGTCCGGAATGTCGGGCGGGATGTGGCAGGCGAGCTCCAGCCCTTTCTCGGTGGCGCGAGTCTCAAGTGTTTGCAGTGTGTCGACGACAACATCGCGGAGTTCGAACTTGATCGATTCAACGTCGAGTCTGCCCGCTTCGATTTTCGAGAAGTCCAGAATGTCGTTGAGGACTCGCAGTAATGCCTCTGCGGACTGGCTGGCCAATGAAACATACTCTTCCTGACGCCGGGAAACGCTTGTGTTCCGCAGCAACTCAAGCATTCCCATCACGCCATTCATCGGAGTTCGAATTTCGTGACTCATATGAGCCAGAAACTCGCCTTTGGCACGATTTGCCTGCTCGGCCGCAAGCCGCGATTCCTCCAGTTCGCGTCGCAATCCGCGGGCATTGAAATCAAGGACAAAACACAGCAACGTGGTACAGGTGATAATGCCCAGTAGCCCCAGAAAGAAAGCCCAGGTGGCGTTGTCCCCCTGAAGTTCTGATTGCGGGATCGACCCCGACATATCGAGCAAACAGATCGCGGAGCCCAGAGCCAGAGTTGTTAAGAGCCACGCAGTTCCGGCGTGCGAGCCACACAGCAGGATGGCGATGATGGGCACCGCCGGAAGCCAGATCATCGCTGGCGCTATCATGCCGCCTGTGGAAACAGCCAATGCCAGCAGTGTGCCAAGAACAATTGCGGCCAGCAGATTACTGGTGAGCGGCAGCGATCCGTGGAGTTTCAACGTCAGAATATTGAACGTACAGCCCAGACATGCAAATACAAGTGTCGTCGCTGCACGGGGCCCATCCAGGTGATAGTAAATCAGCACGAAAACTGCAGGCCACACTCATCGAATGGCCGAACAGCACCGTCGTAATCGCCCGACGTCGCGACTGGGCGTCCGTATCCAAAGACTGAGGGATCAGGCAGCGGCAGATTGTTTCACGCAGGAGACGCCGCTGCGGCACAGCTGCCGCCTAAATTCTTTCCTGCGATGTCATGGAATGATCTTTCAGCTTCGATAAGGCGCAGGGGCGGACGTCGCCCGGATCAGTCCAGCCGCTTCGCTAAAATACGTTCCATTGCATCCGTTTCACAATGGCAGGTTTAGAGCTGTTGAGGCACGACGGGCATCGCCGAATTGTTGCTGAACTTGTCAACAATGTGCAGAAAATCAACACCTGAATGATTTCCAAAGCGTCCAACAGCCATCTCAAAGGTAGAGGCCCGGCGCATTCCCTAAAGAGGGCCTGATTTCTGAGCCAATTCCAAATTAGTTAGACTTACCCTACCCTGCAGGGCATGATAAACGCGCTCATGCAAGACTCTCATCACGGATCGGCAGACGTTGTCTCGCCCGACGGTCTTGATTCTCGTTCAGCAGTCTCCACAAGATTCGAGTTCTCTGATGAAACCCACGCTCTTCTCCCTACTGGTGTGTCTGTCTGTCTTCGCGATACCGCAGATCGGCGCCGCTCAGCAACCGAAAGCAAGTGCTAACGCGAGCGCAGCGAAGACAAAGAAGCCCGACACGTTCAAAGTCGGCGGTGTGTTCGAGGCCGTCACTGCGTCGGAAATCAGACACGACACAGAGCACCTGAAGTCGTTTGTGATCACCAGAATTGTTCCTCACGGAAACGCGATCAGTAAGGGGCAGAACGTTGTTTGGTTCGAGTCGGAAGGGTTGGACAAAGAGCTTAGGAAAGCGGAAACCGACCTTCGGTTGTCAAAGTTAACACTGGAGGACGACGAGTTCGCTTACAAACAGTTCCTGGAAATGCAGCGACTTGACCGCGAAGCGGCAGAACGCGGAAAACGCAAGGCTCAGCAGAACTACGACAACTTTGTCAAAGTCGATCGCCAGCGGCGATTGAGGGTAGCCGAGTTCAACTTGAAATCTTCGACAGCGTCACTGGCAAACGCGATGGAAGAGCTCAAGCAGCTTGAACAGATGTACAAGGAAGATGACCTGACGGAAGAGTCCGAAGAAATCGTTCTGAAAAGAGCCAAACAATCCGTCGAATCCGCCGAATACCGTCTTGCTGGAACGAAGATTCAAACTCTGAGAACGATGAACCAGACGATACCCCAATCCGATGCACAACAGGACGCGACACTTTCCCGAGCGAAACTGAGCTACCAGAAGCTCATCCGTGACATCTCCTCTGCTCGTGCGCGACGCGAAATCGAGATGAGTCGAAAACGTGTGCAGTTCAAAGAGGAAGCACAGAAGGTGCAGAAAATGCAGGAGGAGCGTAAGCAAATCGTGCTGAAAGCACCTCACGACGGCATCGTGTTTCACGGCAAAATCAGTCGGGGGAAACTAAACGATAAGCAAAGCACACTGAAGTCGGGTTCGAAGGTCACGAACGATCAGACAATTGCGACGATCGCAGCGCCCGGCCGTTTACGTGTCCGCATCGATCTGCCGGAAGACAAACTTCAGACCGTTGTCGCCGGCGCGGAGTGCCGGATCTGGCCCAGGGCGTTTCCAAATGTGGCGTTCAATGCCACCGTCAAATCGGTCTCACTGGTTCCCTACGCTGGCACCAAGTATGACTGCGTCGTGACCTTTCGTAATCGAAAAGATACCGCGATTCTGCCGTCGATGACCTGTGATGTCGAATTCGCCGTACGGACGGGAGCCGACAGTGGTGCGAAGCAGGAGTAGAACGACGACAAAGAAACGTACCAAGCCGACCGCTGCTGGCAGACCACTGTTTTCGGAAAATTCCGTGATGCGATACGTTCTATTCGTTGTGCTTTGCCTGGCTGGTGTCATGTTCCATTCGGGCTTGTTGCAGGCCCAGGAAGCCGTTGCGTCTGGCGGAGGAATTCTGGAGAACCCGTTCGATTTCAGCAACCCGCCCACACTTCCAGTGGTTGCTGCGCCCAGCCAGTCGGAAATCGAGGAGTCCATCCGGAATGGGGTCCGGTTTCTGCTGGTCGACCAGAATCCCAATGGATCATGGGGATCGGCCACGCGGACCAAGGGGCTGAATATCTACGCTCCCGTGCCAGGTGCGCATCACGCGTTTCGTGCCGCCACGACATCACTGTGCATCGCCGCGTTGCTGGAAGTTGCTCCGCATGACAATG
>JBDONA010000215.1:0-16841 GCA_039831575.1 Fuerstiella sp.
ATTCAGAACGCCGAACATGATCCAATCTTCAAAACGATGTCAATTCTGCTGCGCTGCAACCTGTTATCACACTGAGCAGCAATGGTCAGGGTCACACTGCGATCAACGACAATCCGCAGCCAACTGTCGCTGAACAAAGGCCGCGTAGTCCTCAGCAGTGTCGATGCCGACAGCGGCCTGTGGCACAACGGCGACCGCGATACGGGCTCCCGACTGCAGCGCGCGAAGTTGTTCCAGTTTTTCCAGTTGCTCCAGCGATGAGGGTGGCATTGATGTCAATGACAGCAGGAAGTCACGACGATACGCGTACAGTCCGACGTGCAGCAACCACGGCGACATACCATCAGCGGACAACAGGTCTGCGACCGATGTGTCGCGTGAAAAAGGAATCGTAGAGCGGCTGAAGTACAAAGCCTGTCCCTTGTCATCGACGACGACCTTCACACAGTCCGGGTCGCTGACCACGCCGGCGTCACGAATCGGCGCCGCCACCGTCGCCATCTCTGTGTTGCCACGGTGAATTGCCGCGACCAGCGCTTCAATCGTATCGGGTTCAAGCTCCGGTTCGTCGCCCTGTAGATTCACGATCACCTCTGCGCCCGCACAGCAACGTCGTGCGATCTCCGCCACCCGGTCTGTACCGCTCGGGTGATCCGCCGTCATTTCGGCGTGACCACCGAAACTCTGGACAGTGTCAAAGATCCGTTCGCTGTCGGTGGCAATGATCACATCGTGCAATGCGGACGAGGCCGTGGCCACCTCCCACACATATTGCAGCAGTGGCTTGCCTGTTTCCTGCAGCAGCAACTTCTCCGGCAGTCGAGACGATTGCAGTCTTGCCGGAATGATTCCAACAACGTTCATAGAGTTCCTGTCGTGACAGAGCAGGGGGTTCACGGTATTGGCTGTTCTGCCAGCACATGCTCACAGTGGGCCATCGTTGGGCGGAACATAACAGCCCTGCCGTTTCTGGCGATGCAACTGGCGGTCAAGACCACTCGAATTGAAAGGTTTGGCGGCATTCTCGTGATCTTCCGGCGAATCTGTAGTCAATCGGCAGAAAGAATCTTTGCGCAACCACCGAAAAGAATGACAATAGGCCCCGTCGAAAACAGCAGAATTACATCAACCAATGGGATTGTGGTTGGCCGTGAAGTCGGCGCGATCGCAACTCTGTTGCGCCGAAACACGTGGTAACTGTCATACGCAAACGTCTGGGTGGCCGGAGGCTGGACTGAGCTGGCGAAGGAGAATCAAACCGGCAGTGCCGGCCCCGGGGTTTCACTCGTTCCTCGCTCCAACCACCGGCCACCCTGCCGGTTTCACGACAGTCCACGGTTGCCCCCGAGCGTCAAGGACATACGGTCCCAAACCGGAGTTTAGGACTGAGAATCGCAGCAGACTTTCAACTATCACAAGTATCGAGATGATGGAATCGTGGTCGCGAGAAGCACCAACTGCTGCAGACATGCCGCCGCCGCTACGTACGATTCAACAGGAAGTGACCACCCTGTTGGTTTGCGTTGAGGAGATCGATCATCGGCTGTCCGCCAGTCCGAATTCCGAACGGTGGCAGTGGCGTTCGCGCCGCAACGTGGCCGTTTTTCTGTTGAATCGACTTGCGGATGAAGCCAGCACTGCCGACGCAAAAATTGACGTCCAATCGATCTCTCCGGAGCAACGACGTCGCCTGCTCGCCGATCATCCGCTTGTGGGCCCGTTGTCCGAGTATTCGCCGAACACGTCAACCGCCGTTTCTTCGTTGCTTGGAAAGAATATCCGCGACCGGATCAATCATCTTCATGCAAGCTGACTGACGACTTCTTCAATGGCTTCGATCGTTGTGTCACATAGTCGCTCTATCAGCGACAGCGGCATTGCCGGAGCCGGCATCAGTACAACAACATCGCCGAGCGGACGAAGGATCACGCCGCGTTTCCGTGCCGCCACGGTCACCTGATGTCCGACTCGCAGCGCTGACGCAAACGGGTCCATCGTCTGTTTGTCGCGAACCAGTTCAATGCCCACCATGATCCCCTTTTGACGAATCTCGCCAACATGAGGGTGCCCGGCGAGTTCGCGCAGTCGCTCGGAGATCATTCCTGCCATGGCAGACACATTGTCCAGCAGGTTGTGTTCCTGAAAACGCTGTAACGACGCCAATGCAGCGGCGCAGCCGAGAGGGTTGCCGGTGTAGGTGTGGCCGTGGAAGAACGTGCGTCCCGTATCGGGGGCTCCCAGGAAAGCTGCATAGATTTCTTCGGTGGCCAGTGTTGCGGCCAATGGCAGGTAGCCGCCCGTGATCCCCTTGGCGACGCACATCAGATCGGGCCGAACGGCTTCCTGTTCACACGCAAACATCGTTCCCGTGCGGCCAAAGCCCACAGCGACCTCATCTGCAATCAGCAGAATATTGTACTCAGTGCACAGCCTGCGAATGTGCTTCAGATAGCCGGGGGGATGGACAAGGATACCCGCCGCCCCCTGCACCAGAGGTTCGATGACAAGACCAGCGACTCGGTGATGATTCTCTTTGATCAAGTCCGTCGCCCGGTCGAAGCAGAACTGCAACCAGGAGTCGCGGTCATGCCCGTCGGGCACACGAGTCGCCACCGGTGATGGAACGGACACCGTCGGAAACAGCAGGTGCCGATAAACGCGATGGAACACATCCATGCTGCCAACGCTGACCGATCCCAGCGTGTCACCGTGATAGGCATTGCCGACACTGATAAATGTGTCGCGAGCAGTTTCAGGATCCGACTTCTGCTGGTGGTATTGGTAGGCCAGTTTCAAAGCGACTTCGACGGCGGTTGCGCCGCTGTCTGAGTAGAAGACCTTTGTAAGATTGACCGGAGTGATATCGACGATGGCTTTGGCCAGCCGGATGGAGACCTCACTGGACAGTCCCAGCATCGTCGAGTGCCCCACACGATCCAGTTGAGCCCGCACAGCATCATCAATTTCCGGGACGCGATGGCCATGCATGTTGCACCACAACGACGAAATCCCGTCCAGATATCTCCGCCCGTCAACGTCGATCAGATCAAAGCCGTCAGCATCAGCGATAATCGGCGCGTGCTCGTCGACGTAGGCGCTCATCGGCGTAAACGGATGCCAGACGTGCGCATTGTCCCAGTCGCGAAGTTGCTGAGGTGAGACTTGTGAATTGGAAGCAGACATACAGAAAATCACTCTCATGCACCCCAACGGCGCTGGCGAGTTTCACGAACACACGGTGAAGAAACGCGCCCGTCGGCGGCGGCTGGTCAAGCTGATTCAGTCAAAACGGACGTTACGCCGGCACGGTCAGGCTGTCCATGATCGAATTCAGAATCTGTCCGGCTCGTTGGCGATGGCCGTCGCGGACGGCACCACGGCACACGATTCGGTGAGCGAGCACCGGCAGGCATAATTGTTTCACATCGTCCGGAATCACGAAGTCACGGCCCTCGACCATCGCCATCGCCTGAGCAGCCCGGTACAGCGTCAAAGCTCCGCGTGTGCTGACGCCCAACGACAGTTCCGGGTGGTTACGCGTCGCTTCAACGATATCCAGCATATAGTCCGACATGGAATCATCGACGCGCACCTCACTCACCTGACTCTGCAGGGCAATCACCTGCTCGGTGTCCGTCACCGACTGCAGGCTGTCCGTAGGCTCTCCGTTTCGATGTTGTCGAAAGACCTTGCGTTCCGTTTCGCGATCCGGATACCCAACCTCAAGACAAACCATAAATCTGTCGAGTTGATTTTCGGGCAGCGGATACGTTCCTTCAAACTCAAAGGGGTTTTGTGTTGCGATCACCACGAAAGGACTCCGCAGTGGCATTGTGTCTCCCTCGATCGTGACCTGTTGCTCGCTCATCGCCTCCAGCAACGCACTTTGGGTCCGCGGAGTTGTACGATTGATCTCGTCCGCCAGCAAAACGTTGGTAAACACAGGTCCCGGTCGAAATTCGAACTCACCGGTATTCGGCCGGTAAACGTTGGCTCCCAGAATATCGCTGGGCAGCAGGTCGGGAGTAAACTGCACACGGGTAAACCGGCACCCCAGAGTTTTTGCCAACGCCCGCGCCAGCGATGTCTTCCCGAGTCCCGGGGCATCTTCCAGCAGGACGTGCCCACCAGCCACCAGAGCCACGACTGCAATGCGAACGGTTTCTTCCTTACCAAGCACCGCTGATTCAACGTTCGCGCGGATCTGTTGCAGCACACTTTCAGTCACTATGGTCTCCCCGGTGTTGTGTGGCCAGTACGACAGATGTGAAACGATTGTTCCATCATAGGATCCTTCCCGAGTGAAGTTTTGTCTGAAAGTCGTTTCAGAATTTTCTGCAGACTGCCATCGACCATCACCATGTTCGTTCCATGCCAGGAAAACATTGCACTCATTCGAAGACGCCGAAGTCGCTGCCGGACAATCAACCAACGATCATCGTCAGGACGGCAGATGTTGCCGCGAAGCGTCGCCAACCATCCTACAGGAAACGCACTTCGATTCCGAGGCACGGGCATCGGCGCCTCGGCTTCTCAATAATTCATGCGGCGGCACACAGAACATCATGCGGGCTGGAACACGGCCAGGATATTTGCAACTGAAGAAGATCCCCGGGTCTCGACCAGTCTGTGAGCCACGAGCAAACCGCCCCGCCCAAACAATTGAGTGTCCGTCGTCGGTGGAATCCGGGAATAAATTTGAGGCACATCCAGTCGGAACCAGTGCAGGCGATGCGATTTCGAATTTTCCAGATCAACGATGCTGACCGGACACGTACAACTGTCGGCGGCGACATTCCGTCCGACGTTGTTACAATCACTTTGATGCGGCTGGTCCCTGAGGCCGAATTCGACCACGTGAGTTATTTCCCAGGAAAGCCCCCAGATGCAGCGCAGTCAGTTTCTGATCTCAATCACCGTTCTGCTATCAGTCTTCATCGTGCAGTTACCATCATCTATCCGTGCCGACGAAGATCCGGACGCGATTTACGAACCGGGTCAGGAATCTCAACGGCACGAAGGTGTGCCGCAGGGTGACGTCACGCTGCACGTCTGGAACAGCACGGTTTTCGACGGCACGATTCGAGAATACTACGTCTACGTTCCAAAACAGTATGACGGAACGCAGCCGGCCTGCGTCATGGTGTTTCAGGATGCTCATTCGTACGTCTCAGTAGAGGGCTCGGTGAGGGCTCCTGTCGTGTTCGACAATCTGATTCATGCCGGCGACCTGCCTGTGACGATCGGCATCTTCATAAACCCCGGTCACAAGGGCGACGAACAGCCCGAGAACCGGTGGCGAGCGAACAATCGCAGCTTCGAATACGACACCCTGAGCGATCAATACGCAACGTTTGTAGTTGAAGAACTGCTGCCACATATTGCCCGCGATCAGAATCTGAATCTCTCGTCCGATCCCGCTGACCGTGCCATTTGCGGAGCTTCGTCGGGTGGCATTTGTGCGTTCACCGCGGCCTGGACACATCCGGAATGGTTTGGCAAAGTGCTCAGCCACATCGGCAGTTTCACCAATATTCGTGGTGGGCACGCTTACCCGGCATTGATTCGAAAAACAGAGAGAAAACCGATTCGAGTCTTCCTGCAGGACGGAGAAAACGATCTCGATAATGAACACGGCAACTGGTGGCTGGCGAATCTGGAGATGGCCACTGCCCTGAAATTCATGAATTACGATTACAAATTCGTGGCCGGGCAGGGCGGCCACAGCCAGCGGCACGGTGGCGCGATTCTTCCCGATTCGCTCCGCTGGCTTTGGCGAGATCACACAGTTGCCAATCAGAAACGACCGGAAGATGAAGCTCCGGTCGCGGCCGTCGACGTGTTCGAAGATCGTACTCTCAAATTCACTGGCGGACAGTACCAGGACGAAACCTTTCACTACCGACTGATGCCTCCCCCAAACATTGAAGCAGGCAAAGAGTATCCACTCGTACTGTTCCTGCACGGTGCCGGCGAGCGTGGAATCGACAACGCCCTTCAGCTGTTGTATTTCCCCGAACAAATGGCTCAGCCACGTTGGCGTGATTCGTTTCCGTGTTACGTGCTGGCTCCCCAGTGCCGCACGGGACAGCGATGGGTTGAGGTCGACTGGGGACTGCGGGAAACGCATGATGCTCCGCAGGAACCGGATGACCAGATCAAGGTGGTACTGCAAATGCTTGACAGGACGCTGGCCGAAGAGTCCATCGACAAACGCCGCATTTATTTGACTGGCTTGTCAATGGGTGGAGTTGGCAGCTGGGATCTTGCGGTTCGTCGTGCTGACCTGTTCGCCGCGGTTGCCACGATCTGCGGCGGCGCGGATAATTCCACTGTGGCAAAACTCAAGGATGTCCCGATGTGGATCGCTCATGGAGACGCCGACACTGTTGTTCCCGTCCAGCGCAGTCGACTTGCGGTGACTGCACTTCGCGCAGGTGGTGGCAACGCGGTCTACGTGGAGTTGCCGGGAGTCGGACACAATTCGTGGACGCCGTCTTATTCCGATAACGACGGACTTGTGCCGTGGCTGTTTCGCCAGGCCAAACCGTGATGAGGGTACGGCCAGTGATGATTCGACACAATCGTTTTCGTCATCACATGACGCAGGAACGTTGTGCACCGCGAACGCTGATGCTGTGTCTGTTGTGGTCACTGACGTGCGGCTGCGGTGAAGCAGAGAAACCCGCGACGACTCCGCCAGCGGATTCCGCAAAACCAACGACCGGACAGCGGAATGACTTCGGTAAATCCTCATCGCCGCAGACCGAAGAATTCACGCCGCTGCGGACGTTATCGTCAGCACACGACGACCAACAGGTCGCCGTCCGCCGGAACGTAGCGGCCACTGAGCCCGCCGGCAGTGACGAATCCGCTCCACTGAAAGTCCGTCTGCCTGACGACCGACCGGACCTCAATGATGCTCGACTGGCTCAAGCGGGGATTCGCCGGTACGAAAGTCGGCGACTGATTTTGCTTTCCGATCTGCCCGAAGACACGGTCGCTCACCTGCCGGCACTGGCCGATCAGCTGTTTGAACGTCTGGAACTTCACTTCGGCACATTGCCTGGGTCGCTGGACGATTCTGACTTTCAGGTCACCGGACATCTGATTGACGATGAGCAGACATTTCGAGCGGCAGGCCTGATGCCATCGGAAACATTCACATTTGATCACGGGCGCCACTGGAACTATCAGTTCTGGATGTTCAACACAAACGACGAATACTACCGACGTCACCTGTTGTTGCACGAATTCACTCACTGTTTCATGACGTGCGAAACCGGCATGCTCACACTGCCGGACAGTTGGTACATGGAAGGGATGGCCGAGTACTTCGCGACTCACCAGTTGCCGAAGGACGCAGGAGGCAGCGATGAAGCTACATTTGGAGTACTTCCTGCGGGCTTTGAAGGATTCGACGGATGGGGACGTATTTCTGAAATTCGACGATCGTTTCAGGAACGCGGCAGCCGGAATGCATCGGACACCGAGCCACTGACGATACCGACACTCGATGAAGTGATGCCCGATGACGCGAAGCTCTTCACACGGTATTCGCAGTATGCCACGGCGTGGGCTCTGTGTTGGTTTCTGCAGTCTCATCCGCACTATCGCGATGTTTTCCGTCCGCTGGCCAGGCTGAGAACCAGAGCGGAAATCACAACAACCATCAAGTCGCTGCGCAAACGCATGCAGCCTCGGATAAAGATTGACTGGTTGCTGTTTGTCGAATCGCTTCGTGAAGACTTTGACATCGAACGCAGCTTTCCCGTGCATTCAAAAACGACGATCACAACCACTGAGCTGAAAACTGCCGTTGCGACGTTCGAATTACAGGCAGCGATTGACTGGCAGGACAGCGGCCTGCGGTTGGCGGCAGGCGAATCGGTGAAGGTGTCGTGCTCAGGACGATTCTCGGTGAACGACCACCCACAGCGGTGGATGTCGGAACCACAAGGCATCAGCATCGACTATTTTCGCGGCCTGCCGCTCGGTCAGGTGGTCGCAACGTTGGTCGGCACTGACGGAAATTCGATTTCCAGCCGCATCTCCGTGGGTACCGGCACCACAATCACAACCGCGCACGACGTTTCTGTCTGGTTGCAGGTGAACGACAGCAGTGCCAGTCGTCGCCATAACGCTGGCGTAGTGGACGTTGAGTTTTCCCTGCCGCAGCAATAAATGCTGCGTTCGGACATGTAATCGTAGGTCAGGACCTGTCCTGACGCACACATCGTAGAACAGGACCTGTCCTGCCTTTCCCATCGTTGTCAGGACAGGTCCTGACCTACAAACAGGTCCGAAGCAACGCACGTTCGCCGTCGCGCGGTCAAGCGTCCGCCTGGTCGGCCAGAATGCTCTGTGCCTGTTCACGGGAAACAAAGTTCATCACCAGCGGCTGTGACAGGTCGTCCTGCGACTGTTGCCACGTCGCATAAAAGCCGTCGTCAGTGGACAGCACGTCGACATAGCGGCTGCAACCGGTGCCCTGCGGGCTGATGAACATGGGCAGCAGATTGGAAAGCCGTTCTGCTGCGGCGACGTTGTCATCCACGAAGAATGCCGTTCCACCGATTTCTTCGCAGCTATAGCCCCGAGGTCTCTTGACGGCGGTAGCGTGCTGGTCGATGGGCCGCAGGCATTCACCACCACAGTAAAACAGCAATTTGTAGTCGTCGTCAGCAAACGCTCCAACTCTCGGCACGGGCAAGATACAGGTGCCACGAGTCATCGCCACGTCCCATGTGGATCCGCGAGGAAACACGGAATGTTGCGGCCGGCTGGCCAGACTACCGGTTGCGGGGAGATCGACGACGCCCGTATTGGAACTGGACCAACCAAACGGATGGCTGCAGTAACCAAGCCGATCACCCTGCGCTGTGTGCCAGTAAAAGGGATCCTTGACGTGCAGATGTTCCGGGCAATCACTACTGAACGCCGACTCGACCGCCGCAGTTTTCAGACCTTCCATCGACGCCGCCCGCAGCACATCGATCGTCCAGACTCCGGCCCCCGGTTTCAGAAAGTCGCAGACAGCATCCGGATACGGAACGCCCGTTTTTTCTGTGGAGACGAACAGTTCGACACCATCATCCACGAAACGCAGACAGGATCCTTCGATAGAAAGCACGTCCCCCGACGGGCTATTCAACGCAGGCTTTCCCCAGGAAACAACTTTCTCGAATGTTGCCCCTTTGTCCAGCGACTGAAGAATCGCCAGCTCCAGGCCACGGGTACCGGCCGCGACGCCGGTCCGCGAATCACCAGCATTGCGGTAGCGCCCCACGACGTACAACG
Organism: Fuerstiella sp.; assembly: GCA_039831575.1. Lineage (GTDB taxonomy): Bacteria > Planctomycetota > Planctomycetia > Planctomycetales > Planctomycetaceae > Fuerstiella. The sequence goes on from JBDONA010000215.1 coordinate 9,301, forward strand.
AACCGTCGGGTGCTTCCACCATATTGCCGCCGCCAAACCAGAACCCCGATTTCCGGTCCTGGGGCTTAACGATGACATGAGCAGCGTTTTGATCGACAAGCGTATTGCAGAAGGTGGTCAGACGATTGCAAATGTGAACTGATGCAGAATTAGCGATGGCTGTGTCCAGAAAAGGAGTCAATGCGGCCGCTGCCGCAGACACGGAATGTCCCAGGATGAGGGCTGACAATCACCGCTCCGAGGACACCACGTCAGCGTTCAATCGGCATTCAGGTGTTGAAGGCGGCGAGATTTCGACACAATTTCGCGTATCAGTTCGTGGCGGTCAAGCATGTGTTGCGGTCGATCAGCGAGAACCGGGCGTCCTGAACTTCACGCCACAGAACTCAGCAGCCACGAATACAGGCCTGCCCCGGAAGGATCTTGCCTCTGATTTTCTGATTGGCACGGTCCGCTCGGGGCGGAGCGATCGGTCTGACGCTGCCGGGCTGCACAGCCAGCAGCCCGGTCAGCGGCAGCATCATTGTTTTCACTGGCTTATTCCTGAAATCAGAATCCCACGACACTTGGCTTAAGCATGGGCGTTCGCGCCTGGTGTGTTCGCACCCTTCGTTCACGCACGGTTTTCCCGCCTGAATTGATACAATTGCAGATTAGAAAGACAGAAGTCGGCACTGAAATCTGTTTCTCAGACACAACGATTGACTCACCCTACTGCAGGTGGGGATGCTTTGATAGAAATTCGCCGTCAGGGCGTCTTGTTTCGAAAACGGACTGCATTTCGTTTGGAAGCGTGTGTTTCCACGAGATGTAACATCAAATCGGGCTTTTTGATCCCCGCCAAGGGAAGAATTACATGCACGACCTTCTGAATTCCCTTCTCTTCTCAATGCAGGATGTGAGGTCACGCCGCAGAAGTCGCAGACGTTGCCCGGCAACGTCTGCACACATGGCCCAACGGAGCGGTCAGTCCGTAGAGGTTTTGGAAACCCGGACCCTGCTGGCGGCACAGATAATTCAGTCCGGTTTACCCAGGTATACGGTAGCAGCCGGAGAGACCGTGGAAGTTTCGGTCAGTTACCAGACCACGAATGACGATGGCGAAGCTGCGGCTCTGAAGTCGGATCGGCTCAGCTTCAATCTTCATTTTGATGCTGACGTGTTGACGTGGATATCAACCAACAACCTGTTCGCAGAAGGCATTCAGGATATTCCCGACCATACTCTATTGGAATCCGACGCAATTGTGGTCGGCGACGACCAGGACCTTGCCACCGAAACCGTTCTGCTGACGAGTTATGCCTCCCCGACCGGTTGGCCAGCCAATCCGAGCGTCGCTTTACAGGTGTTGTATGTCGCCAGATTTACCGCCAATCCTGGCTTTTCGGGGACAACGATCAAATTCTCAGCGAATCATACGGGAACCGTGATTGGTCAAAACTCAAATTTTATGTTTGACTCGTCCTCGGTAAACATTGTGACCCCCGATAATGCGAAAGTCTCGATCGCAGACGCACCGGCAGTGACAGAAGGCGCTAACTCGCTCTTTACCGTCTCACTCAGTTCAGCGCAGTCGACTACGGTCACCGTTAAGTATTCAACCGAAGACGGCATGGGCCCGAGCGGTGCCTTGAGCTCGGAGGACTATACCGCACAGGTAGGCGAGTTATTGACGTTTGCTCCCGGCGAGACAGTGAAAACGATTAGCATTGCAACGACCGTTGATTCGCTGGTGGAAGCCCAGGAGGAGTTTCGCGTAAGGCTGCATGATGAGGTTGGCGTAGACCTCGGTTTGTCTCAGGCGATTGGAAAAATCAACAACAACGTCGGCGGAGGTGGTTTACCAGCTTTGTCCATCGAGGACGCTGCAGCAGTCACGGAAGGCGGAAATGCCACTTTTATTGTCACCATGGATCGCGCTGCCTCGACCCCGGTCACAGTCACTTATTCCACAACTGATAGCGATGGGCCGACGGGCGCGATAAACGGTGAAGATCTGATCGCACAGACGGACCAGGTGCTGACCTTTGCCGTCGGTGAAACTCAGAAGACAATTACTGTGGTCACGATCGATGATACGGTCATTGAGAACGCCGAAGAATTTGGGGTGACGCTCAGCAACGCGACGGGCGCGGAAATCTCCACTCCATCGGCCACCGGAACGATTAACGACAACGATAGCGGCCCACCGACGTTCTCCATTGCGGACGCACCCACTATAACCGAAGGCAATTCTGCCGTCTTTACGGTAACCCTCAGTCCGCCAAGCTCCGGTACGGTGACCGTGAATTATTCGACCCAGGATGATACGGGCCCAGCGGATGCTCGGGACGGCATTGACTTTAACGGACAGACGAACCAAACGTTGACCTTTGCCGCCGGCGAGACGGTAAAAACGATTACCGTGTCGACGATTGATGATGCCGTCGAGGAAACATCGGAAACGTTCGAAGTCCTTCTCCACGACTCGGTCGGGGCAGGCATCTCGACCACTAAGGCCACAGGTATAGGTACGATCAGCGACAATGACACCATTCCAACGTTCCCTGGCGATATCGACGGAGATAGCGACTTTGATGCCAATGATTCCTTTCTGATCCAGCTCGTCAAGCTGTCCGGCACCGACGCACAGATCGATCAATCCAAAGGCGGCAGCACGCTGACGGCGACGCAGATCCGTACGGGCGTCAACCAGTTGGCCGTTCCTGGAGACGTCGACGGAGATTCCGACTTTGACGCGAACGATGCTTTCTTGATTCACCTGGTAAAGCTGTCCGGAACGAACACACAGATTGATCAGGTAAAGGGTACCAGTCCGCTCACGGCGGCACAGATTCGAGCCAACGTCAACGCGCTTGGGGGCGGTCCTGCCTCAAGTTCCGTTGTATCGCGTGGTTCTGAAGTTGTTCAGTCCGTGATGGCCAGTGCACCGGGCAGCGACGATGCCACAGGTCTATTCGCCAACGACGAACAAGACGCTGTGGCCATGTCAGCGTCAACTGTGGCCGATACGCAGTCGAATAACAGCTCGACGTCCGTCTGGGAAGATTTCCGTGGGTGGATCGACGCCATTTGAGCACGGGTGCGACTCTGCGACTATGGATTACGCTGACTCGTGGTCGCGAAAGACGCGTTCAAGCCTAAGCTAAGAAAACGGCCGGCCCACCAGCCAGAACGGTTCACGAGACGATGTAAACGGCTTAACCGCACGGTCGCACGCGCTTAGCCCAAAGCGATGGGCCGAGCCGCAATGATGATCGGACGGGCGTGGCCGTGGTTTCCAGAAGTAAACTGCCAATGGGGCTCTCACGACAAGCCAGCCGATGCCCCCACATCTGGGCCACCGCTGTTCCCAGGTTCAACACTCTTCGCGAATCCAATGATCAGCAATTCTCTTAAGCACGCCTGCTGCCGAACTGCCATTTGACCACTGCGAAATCGACCGAGCACAGGACGGACAGCCCTGGCAGGCTGAGCGGCCCGCATAGACAGCCTGGGACCTGGGTTTTGTCATTCCGGCACTGAGCATGCATCGGCCAGTCAAATCGCTGTAAATTCAGTCCTGTGCCGCAGCGAAAACCGCAATCTGCCCAAACCCTACATACGGCATTCCAGGAAGCCCTATCCTATCCAGACTACGCAGGCGGAAAATACCGCCATACCGGTGGACGAGGTTAGATTTCTCATTGGGCCTCGTCGAAGATGGAAGAAGAATTGGCAATCCCTGCCAGTGATCCCCGTCCAGAAGTCTCGAATGCCTAAGTTTTTGAAGCGTAGTTCCAGAAGAAACGACAGCCCTATGAATTTCAGAGCCCTGTTTGGACGCAGTGAATACAGCCGCCGATCCCGTCATCGACAGATGCGGAAGGCATGGGCGGGAGCTGCAACAATGCGTTCCGAACAGCTGGAACAGCGGACTTTGCTGGCGGGAAATGTGACCGCTCAGCTGGTCGGCCAAAGTGCGTTCCTGACAGGCGACAGCGCTGCCAACTCAGTGGAATTTGTGGTCGACAACGGCAACGTTGTTCTTAGGGGTCTGAACAATACAACGATCAACGGAGCCACGTCCGATCTGGTCGTCGCCGCCGGTTCCACCGCCATAGGTGACATCTTCGCATCGCTCCGCAACGGTAACGATCGATTAGTCGTCAATGGGGTCACAGTCAACGGCCATGTCACAGTGAATGGTTCGGCTGGCGACGACCAGCTGGGAGTGATCGGTAACGCAACCATCAACGGGCACGTGACGCTGAATGGCAACGCTGGAGCGGACACAATAAGTCTTCAGAATTCGACGATTTCCCGGAATGCTCGACTGGCCGGCGGCAAAGGTGCCGACACGATTGTGCTGTCCACCGCCACGGTGGGAGGCCGTCTGTGGGTCTCCGGAGGAAGCGGCAATGACGATATCGTCATTGATGACTCCACGATCACTGGCAACACACATATTGTCGGACGACAGGGCCACGACGACACTGTTGTTCGTGATTCCACATTGTCCAGCAATCTGTTAATCCGGGGAAATCGCGGCAACGACGTGGTCATGATCGATTCCTCAACAATTGGCAACCGATCCCGAATCGTCGGCAATGGCGGCGGTGACACGATCGTCATTCAGGGCACAAGTCGCCTGGCTGGCAGGTCACGAATTCTTGGAGGAGCAGGTGGGGACACGCTGGAAACCGCGGCTGGTGTTGTCTTTGGAAAAATGAGAAGCCGAAGCTTTGCTGGCGGAACAGCCGATGCGGCCCTAATTGCATCCCGAATCACGGATGCGACAACGGGAGCTCTGGGAAGAGCGGACCAGGCTGTCGGGCTGTTCGGTTCTCAGGTGACGCTGTCGGTGAGCACGATGAGTGTCTCCGAAGGTGCTGGGGCCGGGTCCGCGACTCTGACGATCACTCGAAACACAAACACGGCGAACGACCTCACCGTCAATCTGACCTCATCAAATACTGGCAAACTGACTCTGCAGCAGACAACGGTGACGATCCCGGCAGGCCAGGCTTCTGCGGATGTGCTGCTTAATCCTCAGAACAACGATACGGTCGACGCCGACGCGGTCGTCACTATTACTGCCAGTGGAACAGGTTTCGCTGATCGCACGGTCGATCTGACGGTCACCAATGATGACGGCGAGGCGCTGACAATCACGGCGGTGGAGAGCCAGGTACTTGAAGACACGGGCACTCCATCCTCAGTCGGTGCGCCAAATCCCGTTACGTATAACGTGACGCGGAGCGGTCCCACGGACCAGGCTCTGACTGTCCAGCTGAATGCTTCGGTCAGCGGCATTATTGACCTGCCCGCCCAGATAACAATTCCGGCCAACAGCCAGACGTTTCAATTCAGCGCCAACACGATTGCCGACCTGAACGTTGAAGCCGACGCCACCGTCGTCGTAACGGCGACTGCTGTTGGGCTGCAATCGAGTCAGGCCAGTGTCGTTATTCTTGACAACGACGCTCCACGACTGTCGGTCGCATTCAGTGCCCCAACCGTTACTGAGACCGGGGCGAATGCAATCGCTACGGTGACCGTCACTCGCAATACCGACACAGCCAACGACCTGTTGGTCAACGTGACCTCCAGCGACGGCAGCAGCCTGACGGTTGACGGACAGACAAGTGTCAACGTGACAATTCCGGCCGGACAGCTGTCCGCCACGGTCACAGTAGCCGGGGTTCAGGAAACAACCGACGACGGTGACGTAACAGTTGCCGTGACGGCCTCAGCGACAGGTTTCACCAGCGGTTCAGAAACGATCTTTGTGCTTGACGACGACACGCAGACGCTGATCCTGAATGTTATTGACAATGTGATCTCGGAGGGCGCAGGGGCCGGCTCGATTAGCGCAACGTTGACCCGCAACGCGGTGAATATATCAACGGATCTGACCGTCACCCTGACGACAACCGGTGACACGCGAGTTGCGGCTCCGCCGACCGTCACGATTCCGGCTGGCCAGACACAGGTCAGTGTCACGTTCGATACGATCGACAACAACGTTGTTGATCAGCCGGCGAATGGCGTAACGACAGTATCCGCCTCGGCTGACGGTTTTACGGGCGACTCAGCGGCAATCACAGTGAATGACGATGATGTGGCCACCATCACGATTACTCCGTCAAGTCTCAGCGTGGCTGAAGCTGCCGGCACGGATGCATTTACGCTGGCAGTGCAGCGAACCGACACGTCGAGCGCCGAAACCATCAGCTTTTCCTATTCGAACTTCGCTCTTGTGACCGGGCCACCAGCGGTGTCATTTGCGGCCGGTGAAAATTCGAAGACGGCCACATTTTCCGTCATCGACAACGCTCTGTTCGCTGCCAATGACAACGTTACAATCACCGCCAGCGGATCCGGGCATGCCGACGTTTCCGCCTCTATTGCGATCACCAACGACGACACGCTCACGCTGACGACTGACGTGTCCTCGAATACGACTGCCGAATCCGTCGGGGCCCTGATCACTAAGAACGCCACATTTACAATCACCGGATTCACGGCTCCGGGCGCCACCGTTCAGGTTGACACAGACGGAGACGGATCGTTTACCGAAGCGTCAACCGTTGCGGCGTCTGATGGCAGTTATGTCGTTGATGCCACCTTGATCCACGACAGCACCAACAATGGCATGAACCCGCTTCAGCTGCGATCTGTGATCCCCGCTGAAAGCGTCGACACCACATCCGGCATCATGAACGTTCATTTTGCTGTCGGTACTGTCGTGCGGTTTGAAACCAACCAGGAATTGAATAGCGACCAGGCCAACGCATTTTTTGATGTCGAACTGCTGGACACGGACGCTCCGACGACAGTCGCCAACTTTCTGCAGTACACCACCGACACCAGCTACGATGGTGTCATTGTGCATCGGTCACCGCCTGCGTTTGTGATCCAGGGAGGCGGATTCACCGTCAACAACGGCACCGTTGCCAGCGTCGTGACGCGAGCCCCCATTACCAACGAATTCGACGCGGCCAACCCCAATGTTCGCGGCACACTGTCGATGGCTCAACTGAGTGGTCAGCCAAACAGCGGCACCAGCCAGTGGTACGTCAACGTCGTGGACAATTCAACGAATCTGGACGCTGCACAACATACCGTATTTGGCCAGGTCATCGGCAACGGCATGCAGGTTGTGGATGAAATCAACGTACTCCCGATCTTTGATCTGAGCGAAGGTCTCAATGTGGGGGCACTGGGGCAGACGCCGCTTGTCACATCACCGTTGACCGCCCTTACGGGGTCTGTGTCGATTGTTACTGACAGTAATGTCGTTGACGGAAACGGCACGTTGTTTACTTCCGAAGTTCAGGTTGGCGACGCTCTGCAGATCGGCGGCGCAACGGTGTTTGTCACGTCCATCGCATCGGACACGCAACTCACCGTGGACCTCGAGGCGGGGGGAACTCAGCAAAGTCTGGCCGCCGCGCTGTTTACGGCGCCGACCGATGACGACTACGTTGTGTTCTCCAATATTGGAGAGATTCTGGACAGCGTGTAGTTATCGGCGTCTGGCAGGAATTCCTCTGCTG
>JBDONA010001073.1:0-3736 GCA_039831575.1 Fuerstiella sp.
CGGCAGCAGGGAGAAGTTGGGTACCTGCAAGCCGGTAATCAATGGAGCAATAACTGTACCCCTGCTTGAGAATGTTGGCCGAGATGGTCTCGTTCTTCTTGCCGCCCAGCCAGCCGCCTCCATGGATGTGGACGAGCAAGGGGGTGGGTTTCTTCGCCTCGATTTTCCAGAAATTGAGCTTCATGTCCTTGTGGGAACCGTAGGAGACATGCTTGTGAGTAGGCTCGAGGTTCTGGGCAACGAGCGACGTAACCGCAAGGATTGAGAGTAGGAGGGGGTATATGGTTTTCATTGGTCTTTAGTTTTCTTCATCACCATTTCCACATGCTTCGCAAGGAGCTCGCCTAACGCGTTCGCAGGTGCGTGGAAAGGTAAACCGGCTGTCAAATAAGAACACGCAAAAATGCTATTCTTCTAAACGCTTTATAGGTGAGTTGTTTTGCTCTGGGTTTGGTGTAAGATTTCCTTTGACTCGGTTGGGCAGGGTTTCGACGGTGCGTGGAATGCGCTTCAAAGCCACTCGATGAGATATCAAGACCTGAAATACGCGTTCAGGATCTCCGCGAGGATGTCTCGCACTCGGTGTCCATCCTTTGCTGTTTTGTCGAGGATGGTCTCGACCGTCTTCATGTCATGCAAGTTGGTGTCCCGGCCGACCGAATAAGCGATCAGATTGCGCGTGAAAGATCGTGCCATCGTACGACTGACGGCGTTCAGGCGCACGATCAATTGACGCTTGGCTTCATGATTCGGCTCACCAGTCATGCGGCCAATGGTGTCATAATCGTTCAGGGCAAACGCGATTGGATCGAGTTTCTTGTGGCAACTGGCGCAGGTTTTTTCCAGGGAGTGAACTTTGACACGCTCTTCAAAAGTCAACGTCTTGGCCGATACGACAAACTGATCGGCGTTGATGTCTCCCGGGGGCTCGGATAGGCGTTGCCCAAAGGCGTTCTCAACGATCCATGCGGCCCGACGGAAGGGCCGCGGATCCACGCCGTCGGACCGGGCGACGAAGAAGTTCGCTTGGTGGACCAGTCCGCCCCGACCGGGTGCCTTAACCAACTTCGGAACATGTCGGTCCAGTCCATTGGCTGTCATGCCGTAGAAACTGGCCATCGGGGCCGACAACATCCTGTAGTCGGAAGCCACCAGTTCCAAAGCCGGCTTGTTCTGGACAAATAGATGCTTGAGGTAATGCCGGGTTTCGGAACTGAACGGGAGACGCAAATCCAGAACCGTGAACTTTGTTTCATCAAGCACGGTTCTGTTTTCAAGCCAGTACTTGCCGAAGATGGACAGAAAATCCTCGAATCCCGGGTCTGCAACGATCCGCTTGACCAGGTCAATTGAGCTCAGTGTTCCGCCGCAAAACCGCTTGTAGTCTGCCTTGAACGATTCGCTCGGATGCTTCTTGAGAAAAGCATACGAAACGAATCGCGCCGAGGCGACCGGATCCTTCGGATCGTATCGGGTGTAAAGCTGCGATGGTGACATGGCGATCCACTTGAGCGCCTGAACGTATCGTTGCTCGGGACTGAACGATGGATCCAGTCGTCCATGAATCGATGCCAGTTTGGCGGCCTTGGCGTCCAAGGAAAGCTCTGAGGTGAGGTGACTCAGTTTCTGTTGCAGTTGGGGTGGCGCATCCTCCAAGGCGATCTGATATTTGCTGTGCACGCCTGAAGGTCCGCCGATGCGCTCCAGGATGATCTTGCTGTGAATGCGAATGCAGGGGATCCCGTACTTGTCCGGGTCCTCTTCCTTGCCTGAGAGACCACCCAAGTTGACGCGGTTGAGGCGGGAGCTCCACGGACCATTGACGAAATCCATTTCGATCTGGCCAGGGATGGCCAACTCAAACTCAAAGTTGTATTGCCGCTTCTCGTTGTCTTCGATCTCGAAGTAATGAAGTAACTTGCCCTTCTTCGAATGGGCCGCCACGGCTCCCCGCGGGCTCTTGTTGATGCCGCCGTGCAGAATCGCCAGACCGGCCTTTGCGCCGAGCAACTCCCGGAACGTGCCCAGGTCTGAGGCCTTCCCCTTCTTGTCCGTTTCGGCGACTTGCTTCACAAGGTCTCGGTTCAGGGCGCTGGCGGTGAAGGACAGGCGGTACCGGCCAACGGGTAGGTTCGTGCGATATTCTTTGCTGGCGAGCCGGTTGCCCCCCCGCATGCGCAGGTCAACCGGATCGAGGTTCTTCGTCTCCCGAATTCGTTCGAGGTGATCCTGTGCGGCTTTGCCGTTGATCGCCTTGAGACGCTTTCGCTCTTCATCGTCCGCAGTGTTCTTGATCTTGTCCGGGTCCACCGGGAACTTCACCTTGGGGATGTAGGCAAGGTAGGTGATACCCGTGCGATCCATACTGGTTCGGGTCATGGTGAAACGCAGCTCGAACCGCTTCTGGTCCCTGTACTTTTTGCTGATCTCGGCGATGCGCCCGAACCCGTTGGCCACGGCGTGATCGAGTGTGAGGTCGAGGCCCGACTCGATTTCGCGGAGGTAAGCTGCCGACATGAGGCTCGGCGAATTAATTGTCGGATAAGCCGAGTCGATGTTTTCCAGGAAAAAAAGGTTCTGGAAGGGATCGTAGATCTCTCGGTCGAGACCGAACACTTTCGCGTATGTGTTGGCGATTTCGAATGGTGTCAACAAGCGCTCTTGAATCTCGCCCTGATCCAGTTTGGCAAAAACTGCGTCAATGGCTGTCTTGCGCTCTACGTCGGTGAGTTTGTACTTGCTGTCCGAGGGCGGCATTTCCTTTTCTAGCAACTGCTCGACGACTGCCACCCAATCGTGTGTGTGACGTCCTTGAATGCCGTCTTTCAACAACGGTGTGATGTTGAAGCTACCCTTGACCGTCTTCTTGCCGTCTGTGATTCCGCCGTGGCAGGCAACGCAGTTCTGGCGCAGCGCCGCTATGCCATCGGCAAGGACAGCCGAATTGGTGAAAGCCAAGATAGAAATGAATGTCAAAAATCTCAACATGAAAACCTCGCAAGATGCTAGGTCCGATCAGGTCAGGAGCTTGTCCAGATTGCCTTTGTGTCCGGAGAATTCATTCACGTCGATCCCCATCTGGTGCAGGATCGAGACGTAAAGTTGACTGAGCGTGTGTTGCAACGGGCCGTCGGGTTTGGCCGGGTTTTTACACTCGACCAGTCCCTGGTGATCGAAGCCTCCGCCAGCCAACACGGTCGGCAGGTATTCACGGCTGTGGCCGCCGGGGCTAGAAAAAGCCCCCACGAACATCACGATGGTGTCATCCAGAAGCTGGTTTTTCTTCAGGTCGGTTAGAAAACCTGACAGGCAGGCAAAGAAATGCTGCTCGAGCTTGAGCATGTCCGCGAAGATCGACTTCTCCAGGTAGGCGCGGTGCCCTAGGGCGTGGTACCCGATCCCCACGCCGTACTCGGTCTTGTCCACGAACGGGGGCGAGGCCACAAAGACTTGGCCGCGCCGGTGCTTGATCCCCAGCCGGATCAGTGCCAGATGCTGCTGGAACGGATCGAGCGCACCTCGCTCGTGGTGATCGGTCAGGTGAAGTTTGGTGTCGAACTCGACCTTCGGGATCGGCTTCTTCGCCCACTCCAGGTCGGTTGCCAGAGCCCGCTCGTGCTCCTCGAATGAGGCAACGTAGGCCGCGCGGTTTTCCTTCGGCAGCGACTGGCGCATGGTTCGAATTGACTTGAGCTTCCTCTCGATCTCGTCAGTGGGCGTCTCCCCGAAAAGATGA
>JBDONA010000170.1:0-3736 GCA_039831575.1 Fuerstiella sp.
AGAGGTCGAGTACTGTCAGGCTGGCCAGTCCCTCCAGGTGCTCTAGTCCCGCATCGGTGATCTTTGGGTTGCTGAGTTCGAGTTTTGTCAGACTGGTCAGCCCCTTCATGTGCTCTAGTCCAGCATCCGTGATCTGCGTGTCGGAGAGGTCGAGTACTTCCAGACTGGGCAGTCCTTTCAAGTGCACCAGTCCAGCATCCGTGATCTGCGTGTTGGAGAGACGGAGGTCTTCCAGGCTGGTTAGGCCTTTCAAGTGCACCAGTCCAGCATCCGTGATCTGCGTGTTGTCGAGGTAGAGCCATATCAGACTGGTCAGTCCTTTCAAGTGCACCAGTCCAGCAGCCGTGATCTGCGTGTTGTAGAGGCGGAGGTCTCTCAGACTGGTCAGTCCTTTTAGGTTTTCCAGTCCAGCGTCTGTGACCTGCGTGTCGTCGAGCCAGAGCAATGTCAGGCTGGTTAGACCTTTCAAGTGCACCAGCCCTGCATCCGTGATCTGCGTGTTGTCGAGGTTGACTCGAATAACCTCACCAGACTTTGCGTGGAACGTGACACGGCCTCCTTGCTTCTTGATCTCCACAACAGCGTTGTCGCCATCCGAAGCGTCTGCAACATCGGGGCTTACCTCACATTCAGGCAGAGCAGCCTTAATCTCTGCCAGTCCGGCATCCGTGATCTGCGTGTCGCCGAGGTGGAGTGTTTTCAGGCTGGTCAGTTCTTTCAGGTGCTCCAGCCCAGCATCTGTGATCTGAGTGTCGTTGAGGTCGAGCTGTATCAGCTTGTTTAGACCTTTCAGGTGATCTAGTCCAGCATCTGTGATCTTCGTGCCGTAGAGGGAGAGCCTTTTCAGGCTGGTCCCTTTCAGATGCTCCAGTCCTGCATCTGTGATCTTCGTGTCGTAGAGGTAGAGATGTGTCAGGCTGGTCAGTTCTTTCAGGTGCTCCAGTCCAGCATCTGTGATCTGAGTGTCGTTGAGGTCGAGCTGTATCAGCTTGTTTAGACCTTTCAGCTGATCTAGTCCAGCATCTGTGATCTTCGTGCCGTTGAGGTTGAGAAATTCCAGATCGGTCAGTTCTTTCAGGTGCTCCATCAGCTGCTCCAGCTCCGCTTCCGTGATCTGCGTTTTGGCGAGGTCGACTGAGAACACCTCCTGACGATCAGTGAGAAGAACGTCCACCGCCCCGCCTAGCTTCTCGATCGCAGCGACGACAGCTTCTTCTGACTTCGATGTCATTGGTGCATCAGGCGACGAATCAGAACCACATCCAACCAGAACCATCGGCAACAACAGTACGAAAAACGATTTCATGTATGAGCCTTTGTTTGAATCACTTGTCAGCATGTTCTTCACGACCTGCATTTGTTGTTTGCCGCCTGGTCAAATGTCTCATCTTACATTTAGGCAGCGCTGCCTTGATCTCTGCCAGCCCCGCATCCGTGACCTGCGTGACGTTGAGGTCGAGGAAATTCAGTTTGGTCAGCCCTTTCAGGTGCTCCAGCCCCGCATCCGTGATTTCGGTGTAGGGGAGGTCGAGGCTTCTCAGATTGGTCAGCCCTTTCAGGTGTTCCAGCCCCGCGTCCGTGATCTGCGTGCTGGCGACATTGAGTGCCGTAAGGCCGGTCATCCCTCTCAGGTGCACCAGTCCTACATCCGTGATCTGCGTGCCGGAAAGGTCGAGAATTGCCAGGCTGGTCAAATCTTTCACGTACCCCAGCCCGGCATCCGTGATCTGTGTGGACGAGAGAGAAACTGAGACTGCCTCGCCAGACTTTGGATCGAGTACGACTTCGCCCCCTAGCTCCTTGATCGCAGCAATCGCGTCAGCCTGTGCTGTCGGTGACGCATTCGGTGCGTCAGGTAGAGGCTCAGGATCCTTGGTCGCGTCGACGGCAGCTTCCTGAGTTGTCGACGACGTAGCTGGTGCGTCAGATACAGGCTCAGGATCTTCGATCGTGTCCACGGCAGTTTCCTGAGCGACGGCATCAGGCCGGGCCAGTACTGATGGCGGCGTTTCCTGAGCGGCAGACGCAGGCTCAGGCAGCGGTGCTGACAATGCTTCCTCAGTGGCAGCGTCAGGCTCTGCCCCGCACCCAAGTAAGACAAACGGAATCAGCAAAGCGAGAATCGTTTTCATGTTTTGGCCCTCGCTTGGATCAAGAGAATCACGACATCAGCTCATCGGAGAAGTGCAACAGGCTACACGAACGTTCTGTTCACAACGAGCCAGCCGCCGTTTCGGATCAAGGAAATATGCGGTGAGGGTTGTTGCGGCAGTGCCGCAAATCAGTGTGATTGATCCGACCAACAGTGCGATTGTTTCTACGCCAATCCAGGACACAGAAGAGTTAAGTGTAAAAAGAAGAGGCAGTATTTGGTTTCCGACATCTACGATTGAACACTCGTGTCGACTTCTGCAAACACCGTTGAGCCAAGCAGAACTCGCAGAACAACATCGAGGAATGAAATTCTGTTCTAGCGGGAACACGCGGGTGCCTGCCCCATGCAATTTCCTTTTCCTTTACCCAAATCTCACGACCCATAATGTCCTTTACCGTCAACACAGTGCCGAATTCCACCATCCGGTTTCTCCATATCCCCGGAATATCTCGGAATCACATGGCAGTGAAAATGCATCACGGTCTGCCCTGCAACACTCCCACAGCTCAACTGGCAGATAGATGCCTGCAATCGTGCGTGCGTAGTTGTCCTCATCGTGCCGGACCAGTCGGACGCAGTAGCCCGTGGGTTAATTCCTCACTGGGCGTCTTGAAGCTTCGCCGTCACTCTCTGCCAAATGGCCTGATACCGAACTGAACCGTCTGGTCTGGCAAATGAAGACGAGTGAACGAGACTGTATCCGTCCTTCTTCAACTGCTCCTTTCGTGGATCGAAGGCATCCTTGTCCATGTCGTACCAATAGTACCAGTCGGAAACTTGTCCCACCGGCCGGGGTACCTCCTGAATGCGATACTGAGCACCTCCATCGTGCCATCGCCCTTCGATTGCGGATAGCCAGAATTTCTTCGATTTCATCACGGCGAGGCGGAGTTTAAGTTCTTCCGGATTCAGTCATTCATTGAGTGTATCCTCTGCGTCGTTGTTCCCATTCGGAGCGTCTTCTGTGTCCTGGACTTCGCGTTCCTGGATTTCGTTGTATGTTGAGATGGCTTCGGTGATCCAGATGCCAAACGCCACGGAGAATGAAAAATATGTTGCCATAACGGTCAGCCCAGCAACGACCTGAACGAGAAACATCTTTTTTGTGGCATGCCATTCCGTAGCCACCCAATAAAGAATGTAGAAGGGAACGAACAGGCATAGGAGGCCTGCCAAACCACTCTCACCGAAGGCATGAATAACGATCATCAGGGAAGCGACAAACGCCACGCATCCGGCGACGGAGCCGATCAGCATCGCGATGCTTCCCCCAATGCGAAGATGCATCATCGTCGTCAGGAAAACGAGCAAAGCCGCCGCAAACGGAACGACAAACCACACCAAGGGGTTCTCAAGATTCCATTTACCGCCTGAGACAGCGGCCGAATCGCTGCTGGATTTCACTTTCTTCTTTCGCCGACGTGGCAAAGGTTGCGTCCCGGTCGACGCGTCGTCTCCATACGCAGCTGCATCGAAATTCAGAAGTTCTCCTTCGTCCGTCTTGGGGACGGGGACTTTTATAGGTGCCCCACACTCGCGACATTTGACACGTCGACCGGCAGCCGCATCTTTGACACTAAA
>JBDONA010000830.1:0-3732 GCA_039831575.1 Fuerstiella sp.
TAATGGCCGTGAAGTTCGAAGGTGCGGTCCGTTGCCAGGTGGAATATGCTGATCTTTCCGTTCCAGCTGCCCGCAGCCAGCATCGAATCATCGTGTGAAAAACACAGTGCGGAGACAGTCCTGTCGAGTTTACCGACGACGCGCAGCAGTTGACCGGTTTCAGTATTCCACAATCGAATTGTTCGGTCAGCAGCTCCCGAAGCGCACAATGCTTCGTCTGCTGAAAACGCCACCGCATAAACGGGGGCCAGATGTCCCTTCAGGTCAACGGTACGCTCCATGTTTTTCAGGTCCCAGAGTCTTAGCGACGGACCATCACCCACCGTCGCAAGACGATTGGCTGACAATGAGAACGCAATGGGGAACTGAACATTTCGACCTACTTTATTTGCGGTGCCGGTCTGAGTGTCCCAGACTTCGACCACACCGCTGCTCAGAGATCGAGCATACCAGCGACCGTCGCGGGACAGTGTCCCTTTCCACGTGGTGGCCGCTCGCATCGGGCTGGGAAACGGCACCGCGTTCAACAGCCGCGGATCCGTCTTGATGCTCGTGGGGTAATAGTGCTGCCACAGCGCCACGGCTTCGTCGATTTCGTTCTGCCGGGCGTTCATCAGGATCAGAACGTAGGCGTACTCGTAGAAGAGTTTTTCTTCAGCCTTCAAACCATGCCTGAGCCCCTCTTCCAGAATCTCACGTGCCTCCTGCAGATCGAAGCGGAAGAAGCGGGCTCGGATATTTCGAATGTGGTAGGAATTCGCATCTTCGGGCCATAAAGCAACCCGTATGTCTGCATCATCCGGCAAAGACATGGAGTCCTCGATGGGATCAGCTGAGAAATCCAGGTTCAACTCCCGAGCCGCAACAACCGCAGCCAGTGCGGCCACGACCAATGGCACGTAGTTCTGTCTCAGCAGGTTCAGCATCCGAAATATTGCCTGGTGGAGTTGAAACTGTTCATGCTCGCCAGCATTTCTCAAATCAGTGTAATGGTTCCGCCCTGCGCGTCCGGGAGAAGTCCGGCGCCGCGCCCCCCCTGCACAGTCCGCTCAAAACTCAAAGACCGCCTTGCGTCCTGCGATCTCTCACCTTCCAGATGAACGAGTCAAAATAATAGTGCGTAACACTTGTCGAATTGACAATCGCCGCTGCATACAGGTCGTAACCATTCAAACCGCCGTACGGGCCTGTTCCTTCAGGTTCAAGAGACGTAACAGCCTCCAATAGTGCGTTAAGCGGGAGAGCCAGTTGATTAAAGGGAAAATACCCGAACCCGAATTCGGCCAGTGGATAACCGACCAGTACCTGATAGGCAAGAGCGTACATCAGGCAGGCCACGAAAAACACCTTGAGATTTCCGGGTCGAACAATCTTTGCCGTCAATCGGTCTCGCTTGCCCCCACTGTCGACTGTGCGACGCGTATACCAGAACGCAATGACAATGTACTGACACCCATGCATCACTTTGTGTGCGATGCCCGCGACCAGAATCGAGTCGGTGTACCATGCGGTGAAGTACCAAAGAAAAAAACTGCTTGCTATGAATACGTACTTGATGGGGTTGATCCGATACCCGCGAGCAAGCGACCAAACGACGTGCCCAACGTAAAGAAGGCAGTATGAGCCCGCGATTACCCAACTGACAAACTGCACTGACCGAAGTTGGGGGACCGTGATGGGCAACTCAAGGGTGTATAGCCATGGTACCCATATCTGCGCAAACAGCGGGGCAGTGAGAAACAGGTTCACATACAGCACCCAGGTCAGGATCAGATCAAATGTACGTGTGGAATCGGCACCGGTCCCGGCTTTGAAGTCATAGATCCGCGCAAAGCCATGCTGTTGCATGATGCTGTGCTGGTTGTCCCACAGCATGACGACAATGACAGTCGTCAGCGGAGCCCACAACAGCCCCGTCACCACTGCGGCAAGAATGACAAAAGGGGCAATGGTCAACCTCCACTTCCAGAAACTTCGTTCGGAAGCCAGGCCGTAGGTTCGCAGCCATGTCACAAAATGGTGCGGCACCGTTACCCACAGACTCACAGAAGCCAGGGCAACACCGGGCAGTAACGCACGACCTGCCAGCGCGAAGGCGATGGCTGCAAAGGGAAGGCCGAGAAACCAGATGAGGTCATCACGTCGATTCAGGATGAAGCCTGTCTGCATCATTTGGTTATCGCCATGACGCCAAGTATGGTCTTAGCCGTCGGGATTTCAGCCACAATCAGAACGTCCCCGTCGTTCAGGGCAGCTAGTCAACAGAGAGATTTCTGTCCGGCAACATCATCTCTGTTCGTACGGCAGATACCGTCGATGATACAATAGAAAGATCAAATAATGAACCTGGACGTTGGATGGTCCCGGCAATCCGGTTGATTCATGACAGGCATTCGCCGTCTAGCGTCGGCAGAGTGAAATTCTTCGTTCGAATGCGTACTCGGGATATTATAGAATAACCGCACGCCTACAGCGGCGTCTCATATGCCGGCAAAGCTTGTCTGAAGCAGAACACGGCGACTGCTGTGACTCGTTGATGTCGCACTATTGGCTGAAAAACCGCCCATCGGACGCATCAACCGGGTTAATTAGTCGATTCCTCGATGCAAATAAGCAGAAACAGTCTTGCCCGCAACAGCCGAATCGGGACTGCGTGAGTGCTGACGAGGTGCGACCCCACCAAAACATGGTCGAAAAGTCGCCGCTTTCTGAGGAATATTCAAAAAGTGGTGAATTGGCACAGAAATATCGTTTCTCGCACGCTCGAAAAAAAGATGGAAAAACGCCCAACGGACCGATGGGAAACGCTTGTTTTCTGCTACCTTCGTGTCAGCATGACTGTTGGCGTCGTATGTTGGGGGCTCATTCACTCTTAATTTCATCGGAGGTGTATCTTGCAATTATCGTATTTAAGAAAACGATTTGGATTCACGTTAATTGAATTATTGGTGGTGATTGCGATCATCGCGATTCTCATTGCATTGCTTCTTCCGGCTGTGCAGCAGGCCCGTGAAGCCGCACGACGCACACAATGCAAGAACAACTTGAAACAATTGGGCCTTGCTCTGCACAATTACCACGACGTCTACAGGATGTTTCCTCCGTCTACCATCTACGACGCCTCTATTAACGGCGGAGGATTTAATACTGCAAGGATCAGCGACCTCTTCAACAAAGGTGATTTGAACGCAGCGTTAAGGAATCATCGAGGGTGGCTATACGTCCTGCCATTCATGGACCAAGGCCCCATGTACAACCAACTCGACCTGGACCTCCCTACCGGCTCCTACAATCGAGGAGGCATGCCGACTACGCCTGCTCCATTGGGCGAACCAGAAGACAACGGCAACGCGGCGCTGGTCAGTCAGGTCATAGCAGCGTTCCAATGCCCTTCCGACCCCAATAACAGCCACTACACTGGTAATGGCCAACACTATCGGATCAGTGCCAAGGCCCGGGCCAACGGTCATTTCGGTGCCTACACGAACTATGATTTCTCAGTCCAACGATATTCCAATGGCATGCACCTCTGGACTACTCGTGGTAAGACCACTCGGCGAATGTTCGGTGCACATTCTGCGTCACGAATTCGAGACGTCACAGACGGTACCAGCAACACAGCAATGGTCGTCGAAGGCACTCGGGAAGTGAAGAACGGTGTTGGCGCCACGTGGGGCTATTCCAAATGGGTTGGCAATGGAAATGATCTTGCTGCTTCAGAAGGCATTAACT
>JBDONA010000478.1:0-16810 GCA_039831575.1 Fuerstiella sp.
TGTGCGGACGGATCACCGGTGTCCCTGGCGTCTGCTACGGTACGTTTGGTCCTGGGGCAACGAACCTGACGACCGGTGTGGGAGGAGCGCTGCTGGACCGATCTCCTTTGTTGGCATTTCCTCATGAGATGAAGGAATCGATGCGGGGCCGCACAGCTCAGATGGGCATCGACCATCAAGCCCTCTTTCGTCCGCTCACGAAATGGACAACCCGACTCGACGCAGAACATGTCGAAGAGACAATTCTCCGCGGGGTACATGTGGCAACGAGTGAGCAACCGGGCCCCGTGCATATTGGCCTACCGGCGGATTTGGGTCCGCAGACGGCGGTCGATGAGACGTTTCAGCCGGAACCGCCAATCCAACTCGATTCGCCTGATTCGGAGTTGCTCGACAAACTTGTGGCAGCGTTTTCGCAGGCACGCAAGCCTTTGTTGGCTGTGGGGCTTTCTGCCGTTCGTTCGAATGCGCAGACGCTTCTGTTGAAGATCATCCAACAACACGTTATTCCGATCGTGCTCACGCCGATGGCCAAAGGCATGGTTTCGGAACACCATCCTTCGTATGCCGGCGTACTGTTTCATGCGCTCAGCAATCTCGTTGCCGAGACCCATAGTCAGGCCGACCTGGTAATAGGCTTGGGGTACGACCCCGTCGAGCTTAATTATGAGGACTGGTTGCCGGATGCACCGTTGATTCACATCGATACCGAGCCAGCCGACCTGGACAAGAGTCGCTTCCGGCTGGAGTGTGATATTGTGGGAGACATGCGGCCGGCACTGGAGCGACTTGCTGAGATGCCGAGGGTACAGAATGACTGGAACTTCACTGCATTAGCCCAACGACGACAGCAAATGTTCGAACGGATGGAGCCGAAAGAGGGTACGTTTGGTCCTGCCGCCGCAGTGACGATTCTGCGCGAGATACTTCCCGACAACGGCATCATGACGTGCGACGTCGGAGCCCATCTGCACTTGATTGGACAACTCTGGCGGACTCCAGAGCCGGGATTACAGTTGATGACCAACGGCTGGTCATCGATGGGGTTTGGTATTCCCGCGGCGATCGCGGCCAAACTCTGTCTTCCCGATCGACCAGTGGTCTGCGTGGTTGGCGATGGCGGATTCCTGATGATGGTCGGCGAGATGGCCACTGCAAAGCGGCTTGGCTTGCCCATCGTGTTCGTGCTGTTCACCGACCACGATCTGAGTTTGATCTGTATCAAGCAGGAAATGAAAGATCTTCCGTCGTATGGAACCTTACTTCACACCGACGACTACGATTCGGCAAAAACGTTCTTCGGCGTCCCCGTGATTCCGGCACACGACGCCGAGTCGTACCACGCAGCACTTTGCGAGGCATTCGCCGCGGACGGCCCGGTTATCGTCGAAGCCTTTGTGGATCCCCAGGAGTACCGGCAGCTTGTTTTGAAGGGCGATAGATGACCAGACCTGTGAAAATTGTATTGTGTGGCCTCGGGAATGTTGGCCGCGCATTTTTGGAATTGCTCGCCCAGCGCAGCAGCTCGATTGAAAGTCGGTACGGTCTGAAACTGCAGCTATCCGCCGCGGTGGACATCGGCGGCGCGGCGATCAAAGACGATGAAGGCCTCGACACGGCAGGTCTTCTGGCACATCTTGTTGCGGGAAAACGCGTGGAAGATTTCCCGGATTTCGGTCAGCCGAATATCAGCGGACAGGAGGCGATCGACCAGGCAGGTGCACATGTGCTGGTCGAGACGACCCCAACCAACCTTGTCGATGGTGAACCAGGTCGCACTCACATTGTGACCGCCTTGCAGCAGGCCATGGAGGTCGTCAGCGCCAACAAGGGGCCCATTGTTCTGTTCTGTCGTGAGCTGCACGAGTTGGCTCAACAACAGGAAGTCTGTATTCATATCAGCGCTGCCACGGCTGCGGCGCTGCCTACGCTCGATGTCGGACGTGTCTGCCTTGCCGGAACCGAGTTGCTTGAAGCCGAGGGGATCCTCAACGGCTCCACCAACTTTATTCTCACTCGCATGCAGAACGACGCCTGGGACTATGGCGAGGCGTTAAAGGAAGCTCAGAAGCTGGGGATTGCCGAAACGAACCCCAGCCTCGATGTCGAGGGGCGAGACACCGCCAACAAACTTGTCCTGCTTGCCAATCGCCTTTTGATGCGTCGCTGGGTCCCGATGATGTTCAGGTCGAGGGTATCACGGGCGTCACATCGGAAGACATCTCGGCAGCTGCGGCTGACGACAAAGTGATCAAGCTGATTGGAACGGTAAAGCGGACCGACGCAAAACTGCAACTGAATGTGGCACCAAAGCGTCTCGACAAGGATCATCCGCTGGCCGCGGTCTCGGGATCCGAAAAGGCAATCAGCTATCTTACCGATACCATGGATCGAATCACGGTGAGTGGCGGCAAGAGTTCTCCGGTCGGTGCTGCCGCGGCCTTACTAAAAGATCTGATCAACGCTGGTATCGAACATTGAACGCCAAAGTCAGAGAACGAATGCCTGGATGACGGGAAGCTTTCGCGGGGTCAGGCCTGGTATTCCGTTTTCAGGTCCAGTTTGGCAGCGCCACTTGTTTCGTTTGTTCAGTGTTTTTGGTAACCCGATGCGTAAGCGAGGCGAGAAATCGCCCGTGTTTTTGACGCGAAATTCCTCGCTGACGCGTTGGCTTGGGATTCAATCAAAAGACCGCTAAGCCGTGGGATACGGAATGTTTTTATGAATTGAGCGGCGGCAGCAAATCTCGAATCGTTGCCGCCGCCTCGCGACTATGTACTTGTGGGTAACGACAAGGGCCCAACTGAAGTCGTTTCACCTTGCCGTTTTCCGGGATGTTCGGTCGAAACAAGGCCTGACAGCGAGAAAAACACAGGGTGAAAACGTCGTCGTAAGACTTACTTTTCTTGTAACGCCTCTTGCGCGGCGCGATCTTTTTCCAGGCTCGTGGTGATCTCTTCGCGTGTCAGGATGTCATCCCCGTCGATATCCCACTTGTCGAACGACCTATTGACGAGTGAGCTCTTATCGCTGGCCTCTTCGCGTGTAAGTTGATCGTCATTATTTTTGTCAAAGCGGGAGAAGATTTTCGGCACAACATTGGGGCCGAAGGCGCGGCCACCAGGGTTATTCCCACGTTCAATGATGAAATCAAATTGTTTTCGCGTGAGTGAATCAGAGGGCGCCCGCGAGGCTTTGCGCAGAAAATTGACGGCGAAGAGGCGATGTTCTTCTTTGGCTTCGGAGACGGTGATCGATCCATCCTGATTGGTATCGAGCGTTTCAAAGAGATCCTCTGTGTTTTCAACGGGCGATCGAACCCGTGGGGGTGAAAACGTTTTTCCGGTCATCGCGTAGTGACGCGCGATTTTAATTTGTGAGGCGGTGATTGGTTTGGTACGGGTGGGGACGCGGCTCCGCCCAGCCCCCATCATCAGGTTGTTGTTCTCTTCGAAAATCATGTGCGGCAGGCCGAGCGCGTGACCCAGTTCGTGCGCGAGCACGACGGGCTTTTGTTCACCTCTGGTGCCGCGTTTTCTGGCGAATAAGATGAAACCATCCGGGGCAGGGATGTAGACGCCGCCCATGCCGATTCCGTAGTCTTCTGCGACAACGACATTGAAGCCGTCGGATAGAAGTCTGTCGCGGGCGAAGTTTTTCACCATAGCGGGCGCCAGATTGCCGCGTGGGTTGAGCATCGCCGTCTTGAAGGCTTCAGGCGCAAGTGCCTCGGAATTCACAATCGATTCGATTTCCCACACGATGCCGGCCTGGATCCACGTCTCATTCACCGCCACAAATTGTTCTCGAAATTCATCGTCTGTAAAGGAACAGTTCAAACGCTCATCCTGATCCGATTGCAAGCGATGAACACGCACGGGTAAATGGATTCGTTTTTGAATGTCGGCTTCTTCCGTTTGGGCGATACAACGGGGCGCCGCCGGAAGCAAAACCAACAACGCCATGGAGAACAGAAAGGCGCGGGACCGTGTTTGAATATTCAGCATGGCAGGGTTTCCGGGATGCGTGCGAACTTGAATTATTCATTGTAGCCGTTGATCGTCGAATTACTTCCCTGTGTCTGTTGTCGTGCTTTATCGGACTCTGTCCCGATTCGTTCTCACCGCACTCCCAGCAGGATCTCCACAGCCTCGTAGTCGCCAGTGTCCGCAGCGTATTGTCGTAGTAAATCCTGGTGCCTCTTCAGCGCTCGATGGTACGACGGATCACGTGACAGGTTTCGCATTTCATGGGGATCCTTTTCCATGTCCACCAACGATTCACGATGTTTTCCGAGATCATAAACCGAATACTTATGACTGTCTGTCCGAACCATTCGTCCCCGGCATTGGGGCACCTCTGTTTCACCCTGGGGCAGGGCACCTTGTACCATGTGATTCGAAACGACAATGTACTCACGCCACTTCGCCACGCCTGAATTTTCGCAAACAGGCTTCAGAGAAACACCTTTGAATTGGTCGGGGATCTTGATTCCCGCGAAGTCCATCATCGTCGGCAATGTGTCGATGCCCACGTTCACAAGCTTATGTGTGACGCCCGCATCAATATGTCCCGGGTACGAAACAATTAAAGGAATGCGGGCAGATTCATCATAAAACACTGTCTTCTGAGCGAACTGATGTGCCCCGGTGCAGTCGCCGTGATCGGCAGTGAATATGACCAACGTGTCCTGCTCGTGTCCGGATTCCTTTAAAGCCGTCAGTACTTTTCCGATCTCGCGATCGGCTCGTTCAATCAGACGATAGTATCCCCAACGCATTTGGCGCCATTTATCGGCATCGAAATCGGCAATCGGTGTCATCTGTGTCGCTTGATAACTTTTCCGCATCAACGCCATGCTGTCCGTTTCATCGATCGGTGGCGCGAAGTTGACAGGCACAGGTGGACAATCCTCTGGCTCAGGAAAATCTCCAATCGGTCCACCGGGAATCTTCTGACCGCGCACCATTTGACAGATGTCATGCGGACTGGTGAAAGAAGTCACGAGCAAAAACGGTTTGTCCCGTTTCTGATTGAGAAAGGCGATTGTCGGCGCGGGGATAGCATGATCGGCGCCATTTCCTTTGAGCACGCCGGTTTGATCAAAACCATGACGTGCGGTGTCGCTGGTTTTGATATTCAAATGCCATTTACCAAAATAGCCCGTGTCATACCCAGCATCATTGAAGTGTTTTCCCATGCAGACCATCTTCGCCGGCAGCGGCTTTTTAGCGTTGGATTGCAGGCCGGTTTCAAACGGGTAATAACCGCTGAAAATTGAGTTTCGAGAGGGCACACAAATCGGATTCGACGCATAGGCGCGATCAAAACGCATCCCTCGTTTTGCCAACGCATCCAAATTCGGCGTCTGGACATAGCGCTCGCCCATGACACCGCTCATCACATCCGCGTAATTCTGTTCGGTGATTATAAACAGGATATTCGGACGATCGGCGGCCGAAACTGAAACCGCAGCCCATAGTATCGCACAAAAAATCATGCCTGGTTTTGTCATTATTTACATTCCACTTTAGAGGCGTTCGCGCTGGAGCGCCAGACTCACTTGACAGCCCACACCTTGAACGGAACCGGGGTCACTACATCCGTCGCGGACGGATTCCTTTATCCGCTGACATTCAACATTCTCGATTTTCAGCGCATCGCCGGCAAAGTGCACCAGCCGACGACGACCTCAGCACCGAGTACTCGGCGCTAATGAGTAAAGCCGTGGAGAACGGTACCGGCAAGTGTAAGTTCCCGATCAACGAGCCGGCCGAAGACAGGAGGAATTCACAGATCGATGAGTATCTCGACTTTAACTGTGGCCAGGGCGTGCAGCATATTGCGCTGAATTGAAAGGACATCTGCCAGACGGTTCGGATGCTGAAGGAACGGAACGTCGATTTCCTGCGCGTGCCTGATTCGTACTACGAGGACCTGAAGCAGCGCGTCGGCGACATTGACGAGGACTTCGATGAGCTGAAGAGTCTCGGATTCTCGTCGACCGTGACGAGAACGGCTACCTGTTGCAGATCTTCACATCGCCGATTCAGGACCGGCCGACCGTGTTCTACGAAGTGATCGATCGTCACGGTTCCCGAGGATTCGGCGTCGGAAACTTCAAAGCGTTGTTCGTCTCATTGGAACGTGAGCAGGAAATCCGTGGCAACCTTTGAGCTGGAACATCCGGCGCATGACTTGTGGCCGTGGCGAACGTCTTTCCACTGCGAGAATGGCTATCCTGCGAGCCCCACGACCACATATTCCTGAACACTGCTCTAGGCGTCGGTTTTCTCTTTCTTTCCGGCTGCACGCTTCTTCGTTTTGGCATCGCCCGATTTCAAGATACGTTGCAGACGTGGGGGCAGCTTCGTTTTTTGATCATCCGTCAGCAAAGCTACGACAGATGCCCGAAATTTATTTCGGACAGCGGTTGCCTTTTTCAATCCTGCAGCCTGAGCAGCCGTGAATCCGGATTTCTCATTGATAGCGTCTAGTAATTCTTTGCCCTTCTTGTCGGAATCCTTCATCGACTTTTGCACTTCGGCACGCTTTTTCGTCAGCTCCGCAGTGATTCCCGCATCGTCGCGAATCTTTTTCATTTCAATAGAAACGCCTTTGCCGAGCTCTTTGATCTTTGTAACTTGATCGTCGGTCAATCCAACCGGCTTGAGTAGTTTGATTAATTGAGTCGCCGCGCCGTTATTGCCAGCGCGAGCATTCTTCTTCCTGCTTTTTGCCTCATCCTGGGCAAGAGCAGGAGCGACCATCAGTGCGGCTAGTGTCAGAGCACCAATCGTTTTCAACATCATTCGAAACCTCGTTGGGAAATGGAATTGATCCGGGAGAAAGACAGCCCGTGATCCTACTCACCGCTCAATAGCCACGTCAACCATTTCGGGCCATCCGCACCAGTTCGTTCGAATCCTCCGTGGCACCCTAAGGTCAATTTCGTCGAACGACGATTTCACCGGTCGAATACCAGGCTGTTGCAGATAACCAGGAGGGGGCCGGCCGCTGCGTCCGCTGTTCATTCTTTCCCGGCACAAGATCGGCAGCGCTGGGCCGTAGACCGCGATGGCGGCGCCTTCTGATCGCTTTCAGAAATTGCTTAGCCACTTGATTGGAACGAATCAACGTCTATGGTAACGCAATCCATCACGTCGTCTATTTACCTCGCAGAGGTCATCTTGTTATGAACACCGGCCCCACACCACGTCGGCAATTTGTGAAGCAACTCGCGGTCACCGCGTTGGCAGGGCCGACGATTCTGCACGCACAGGACAAGTCCGGTAGCGGCCCATTGATCGTTGGCAGTGGTGAACATACCTACGAGTGCATTCATGACTGGGGCCGGGCCTCACTGCCCGCCGATCACCAGTACGGCTGGACATCCAACGGCGTGGCAGTCGACGCAGCCGGCAGGCTCTATGTTAGTCATCACGGCACACCAGGATCGATCTTTGTCTTTGACCAGCACGGCAGGTTCATCCGCGCCATGGCGGCGCAGCATCGAACGTCCAAAGAGGCTGCCGGTCACGGTGTCGACATTCGCAAGGAGGGCAATGCTGAGTTTCTGTACCTATCGCCAGACAGCGGAGGGATGGGATTCACTAAAATGACAATGGCCGGAGAGATTGTCTGGCAGAAAGGCAAAGCAGAGCTGCAGAAAGACAGCGGTATCAAGTTGCGCAGTTATCGTCCGACCAACAGCAGCTTTCGGCCGGACGGCGGCTATTATCTCGGCGACGGCTACGGCAGCAGCTATGTTTTTGAGTATGACAGGGACGACAAATTCGTCCGCGCCCTCGGCGGTCCCGGCAAGGAAGACGGGCAGTTTCGCACTCCGCACGGTCAGTGGCTGGACGCTCGTGATGGCACGCCCAAATTGGTGGTCACCGATCGCGCCAACCAACGGCTGCAATGGTTCGCCATGGACGGCACGCATGTCAAATCGCTCGGGGGCTTCGTCAAACCTGCCGACATTGATGTGCGGGGCGACCTGCTTATCGTGGCCGATATCGGCGCCAGTATCACCATTCTCGACAAGGTCGACAAAGTCGTCGCCAGGCTTGGTCACGAAAGGGAGTGGGAGAAGCGTGTGATGAATCGCGGACTGAATATTCGCGGTAAACGCGAGCAATGGATCCCCGGCAGGTTCGTCCATCCTCATGACGCCTGCTTCGACCACGACGGTAACATCTTCGTCAGCGAATACGTCCTGGGTGGCCGGGTCACGAAACTGCGGAAGGTCTGAGCCGCCTGTTTAACAGACAACCAGTTCTCCCGCCGATGACACCTGCGTGAGAGTCGTGTCACGACCGTCGCACGGATGCATCCTGCTACAGGAATTCCATGAATAAGAGTCTTTTTATCCTGCTCCTCACACTGCTGGCTCCGAGTGCCGCTGCTGAAGACAAGTTGACGTTCAATCGTGACATCCGGCCCATCCTCTCGGATAAGTGCTTTGCCTGTCATGGGCCGAACGCTGATTCGCGTGAGGCGGACCTGCGATTCGATGTCCGTGCGAGTGCGGTCTCCGATCGCGCCGGTGTCAGAGCGATCGTTCCTGGTGATGCTAAGGCCAGCGAGGTGCTCTATCGCATCCTCACCGATGACGTAGACGAAAGGATGCCGCCTGCGGAGGGAGGAAAGCACCTTGAGCAAAGCGAGATCGCTACGATCCGAAAGTGGATCGAACAGGGTGCCGAGTATCAGACGCACTGGGCGTTTATCGCCCCCAGCCGACCGACGCTACCGGTCGTAAAATCGGTAGCTGGGATAACGAATCCAATCGATCGCTTCATCTTCGCCAATCTCGAGGCTCACGAGACCAAGCCTGGGAGCAACGCAGATTCGGTGACCATGGTTCGCCGTTTGTATTTTGACTTGACCGGACTGCCGCCAACGCCCGAGCAGATCGACGCCTTTGTGGATGATCCGTCGTTGGCGGCCTACGGGGCCATGGTCGATTCGCTGCTG
Source organism: Fuerstiella sp. (assembly GCA_039831575.1). Taxonomy (GTDB): domain Bacteria; phylum Planctomycetota; class Planctomycetia; order Planctomycetales; family Planctomycetaceae; genus Fuerstiella. The sequence goes on from JBDONA010000478.1 coordinate 8,983, forward strand.
GCGTCACCGCACTACGGAGAACGGATGGCCAGCTATTGGCTGGATCTGGTGCGATTTGCCGACACTCAGGGATATCACTCGGATGATCAGCAGCATATTTTTCCGTACCGCGACTACGTCATCTCTGCGTTCAACAGCAATATGAGGTTTGACCGATTCACCACCGAGCAACTGGCCGGTGACTTGCTTGAGAACGCGACGCTGAAGCAGCAGATCGCGAGCGGCTACAACCGACTGAATCAGGTGACTGGTGAAGGCGGCGCCCAGGCTGGCGAGTATCTGGTCAAGTACACAGCCGACCGCATACGGACAACCAGCGAAGTCTGGCTGGGGGCGACCCTGGGATGTGCCGAATGCCATGACCACAAATTCGACCCGTTCACGGCCCGTGATTTTTACCAGTTTGGTGCCTTCTTCGCCGATCTCGACCAGGTGGGCGTTTATTCCGGCAGAGCCCGCAGCACTGGAAACTATCCACCGATGCTGTCGCTGCCGCAGGGTGACCAGGCGGACAGGATAGCCGCGGCCGATGCCAGGATCGCGGCGTTCAAGGTTGATTTGGCCAACCCTGATATCGCGGACATGCCGGACGAACTAAAAGCGGTTAAAGAGAAGCTCAAAGCGGCCGAGAACGAGCGGAACGTGCTGGACAGGTCGATCACAAGAACGATGGTCAGCCGTCCAGTGAAGCCGCGGGTGATGCGAATTCTACCACGCGGCAATTGGCTCGATTCGAGTGGTGAGATCGTGGAACCGGGCGTGCCACACTTTTTGCCGCAGCCGGAAGTCCAGGCAGACCGACGGCTGACTCGGCTGGACCTGGCTGATTGGATGTTGGACGATTCCAACCCGTTAACGGCGCGGGTGTTTGTCAATCGGCTGTGGTATCTCTACTTCGGACAGGGTCTCTCGAACGTCCTCAACGACGTCGGCTCTCAGGGCGAGTGGCCACGACATCCAGAGTTGCTGGATTGGTTGGCCGTGGAATTCCGTGAGTCCGGCTGGGACATCAAGCACATCATCCGACTGCTGGTCACATCGCGCACTTATCAACTGACCTCCACATCCACGGACGCACAGTTGGCGATCGATCCGCTGAATCGGCTGCATGCTCGCCAGGCTCGATTTCGGCTACAGGCTGAGTTTGTTCGCGATAACGCCCTTGCCATCAGTGGATTGCTGATTCGTGATCCAGGTGGCCGAAGCGTCAAGCCGTATCAGCCAATCGGCTACTGGTCGGATTCCTACAAGAGCGTTGGCAATCCACACAAATATGTGGCGAGCCGAGGCGACGACCTGTACCGGCGTGGCATGTACACCTTCTGGAAGCGGACGTTCCCGCATCCGAGCCTGTTGGCGTTTGACGCGCCCAACCGTGAGGCCTGTGAAGCACGACGCCCGATATCCAACACGCCGCTGCAAGCGTTGGTGCTGCTCAATGATCCGACCTATGTGGAGGCGGCGCGAGCGTTTGCGATTCGCGCTATGCAGCAGGCAGGTGACTCACCGGCTCAGCGGGTCACATGGATCATGCGGCAGGCGGTGGGGCGTCGACCGCAAACCGACGAAGTCGCCGCTTTGTCGGAGTTGTATGCGACCAAACTTGCTCGCTATGAAGCGAACGAGTCAGACGCCAAAGAGCTGGCTGAAGTCGGCGAATATCGGGCGCCAGGCGATATCAATCTCGTCGAACTTGCTGCGTGGACGGCGGTGACACGCGTGGTCTTGAACCTGCACGAGACGATTACCAGGAATTGAAATGACATCTTCGAATCTCAACACACGACGCCACTTTCTTGGCCACGGCGGGCTTGGTATCGGGGCCATGGCACTTAGCAGCCTGTTGGCCAGGGACCTGACGGCGTCGTCGGGCAACGCTCGGCGGCAGGGCATCGTCAACCCACTGCATCATGCAGCCAGGGCAACACGCGTCATCTATCTATACATGGCTGGCGGGCCGTCGCATCTGGAGTCGTTCGACTATAAACCGAAGCTGGCCGAGTTGGACGGCAAACCGATGCCCGAATCGTTCACCAGGGGTCAGCCGATTGCGCAACTGCAAGGCAATAAAAAACTGACTTGTCGTGGACCTCAGGTGGAATTCCAGAAGTATGGTAAATCCGGGCAGGAGATCTCGGCACTGTTCCCGCATATTTCAGGCATTGCCGACGAGCTGACGATTGTCCGTTCGATGGTGACGGAGCAGATCAACCATGATCCGGCGCACACGTTCATCAACACGGGTCGGCGTGTGCCCGGGCATCCGAGCATGGGGGCCTGGATTAATTACGGCATTGGCAGTGAGTGCGATGACCTGCCGGGCTTCGTGGTGCTGACGTCAGTGGGCGGCGGCCAGGCCCAACCAATCGCCTCACGTCAGTGGCAAGCTGCTTATTTGCCGAGCGAGATGCAAGGTGTCAAATTCAAGTCAACGGGCGATCCCGTGTCGTATGTCGGTCCACCCGCTGGATCGAACCATAAGGACCAACGCGACATCGTTTCGGCGGTACAGCGTCTCAACGCGATGCGTGACGCGGCAGTGCCCGATCCGGAAATCGCCGCGAGAATCAGCCAATATGAAATGGCCTTTCGCATGCACACCAGTGTGCCGGAACTGACGGACCTGTCGAACGAGCCGCAGCACATTCTGGATATGTATGGGACCAAAGGAGCGGACGGATCATTCGCCGCCAACTGTTTACTGGCCAGACGCATGGCCGAGCGCGGCGTGCGCTTCATCCAGCTGTATCATCGCGGTTGGGATCACCACAGCAATCTGAACAAGGATATGCCGACGGCGGCGAAGCTCGTCGATCAGGCATCGGCAGCACTGGTGCGCGATCTCAAGCAGCGTGGCATGCTGAAAGACACGACTGTCATCTGGGGAGGAGAATTCGGACGTACACCGATGGCTCAGGGCAGTGGTCGGGATCATCACATCAAAGGGTTCTCAATGTGGATGGCCGGTGGTGGCTTCAAGGGAGGTACGACCTACGGCCAGACCGATGAGCTTGGCTACAACGCCTTGCCCGATTCAGCCGTCCATATTCGCGACTTTCACGCCACGTTGTTGCATCAATTGGGACTCGAGCACACAAAGCTGCGGGTGAAGTTTCAAGGCCTGGATCAGGGTCTGACCGGTGTCGAGCACGCTCGTGTAGTGCGCGAGATCATCGACTAGCCCGGATACCCCAGTCGAAAAATCGCAGGCAGACGCCGGAAAGTCAACAAAGTCGAACAACCACCCTGGATACGTTTACTGAGCCAAACGGGATACGTCAGAAAACGTTCGGTCTGACGGATTTCGGAACCGAGCTGGTGACCGAACCCGCCAGGAAATGAACGCTGAACGGAAACGTCATCGTATGTTGGACACTCGACGCTGAAGTTACTGCTTTGCCAGCCCTCTGCACAGAGTTTCGGGTAACCCACCGCGATGAAGCAGGATGGCGATGGTTTTCGCGCGGACGTAGGCTTCGGACATATAGATATGGCCCTCGTGTCCGCGATCTTTGGTGCCCCACGAATTTTTCGTGATGTAGTATCTCTTGCCGTTCTGGTCCGTCGCAACACCGGTGATGTGCATCAGGTGGTCATCGGTCGTGGCATAATTTTCGAAATACAGCTGCCGCAATGCCGGAGTTACTTCCTTTTCGGGTTCGGGCTTCTGGCATGTCTCTTTTTGTTCGTCTTCCGTTTTGTCATCCCAATCGATCATCGGCAGGATCGCGATGCCTTCCTTTTTGCTGAACTCCCTTTCACTGACGTCGCCATCCCACGCAACCGTGTATCCATTTTTCAATGCGTTATTCAATGCTGCCATCATTTCATTGAGCGACACGTTTCGATATTGGTTGTGTCCCCAATTGTCGGGAATCTCCAAAGCGAATGTGCTGTCGGGCGGGTGATGGGTGAACGAGGTCAATTCGACGTAATCCGACGGCTCGATGCCCAGCGATTCGGCAAACGTTTTTGGCGTGAAGGTCTGGCCTTCGTATTCAAACGATTCCGGGATTTGACCGATATAGGCATCCAGCACGCCCTCGACCGCATCGCGCCAGGCGGGGCTAAGTCGCTTCCCTTTGTTGGCAATGACGGCGTCGAGCATGGCGGTGAGCACGGCGTCCATTTCCTGGTGATTGTGTTTCGAATGCCCAATAAATTTTCCATCGTAAATTGACTCCGGCACCGCACCAAATTCGGACAGAGTTCGCAGTAGATCGCCGGAAAGACTGCCGGGGCCAAAGGTTGTATTGCCGTGTTGCTGGACGTAGTGCAGCGATTTCCTGGGATAGATCTGCCGCACGACGAACATTTCCGATAAATCAGAATTGGCCTTTGCCCATCCGCAACAATTCAGATTCGAGAAACGAGTTGGTCGCAAAACTCCAGCAGGTGCTGGTGCCCGCCTGGTTTTTCACGCTGCTGGCATCCAGTTGCGTGACGATCGTAAATTCAAATCCGTTCTCTGTTTCCGACTCTTCATCAGCAAGAGTGAATTGAGACGTACCAGATGTGAACAGAAATACGGTCCAGGCCAGCAAAGGAAAACAATTGTTCTTCATGATGATTTGCCTGTCGTTGGTTGCATTTTCGTGCAGAACATTTCGCAAGATCAAAATAAGGGTCGCGCCCGTACGATCCATGGACTCGTTCGAAGTGAACTTCCGAGATTGTAGCGGTTTGTATCCGCGTCAAAGTGTTTGCGGTTCAGGGCATGCCCGATTTTTCTCCGCCGTGGCTGGACGCTAGCGGTCTTGAGGGCCTTCAGGAAGGTTTTCGCGGAGATAGCGCGTTAGCAGCTCATAAAGGTGTCGTGTCGTTCCGTTGCCTTCTTTGATGGAGTGCGTGCGATTGGGATAGGCCATCATCGTAAAGCGTTTGTTCTCGGCAATCAGTTCGTTCACCAGTGCTTCGGCTCCCTGATAATGTACGTTGTCATCGGCTGTGCCGTGGACGAGGAGCAGATTTCCCTGTAGCTGATGGGCGTAGGTGATCGGCGATCCTTCTCGAAACCCTTTCACATTATCCTGTGGCAGGCCCATGTACCGCTCCTGGTAAATCGTGTCGTAATACCGTTGATTGGGCACCGCCGCGACGGCCATTGCCGTGTGGTAGAGCTTTGGATAGCGAAAGATCATGTTCAGGCTCATCGACCCGCCTCCACTCCAGCCCCAGATTCCAATTCGGTCGCGGTCGACATACTCTCGTCGGTCGAGCACCGTGCGGAGGGCAGCGGCCTGGTCTTTGGACGCGAGAATCCCGACCTGGCGATAAATGCACTTGCGCCACGCCCGGCCGCGCGGTGCCGCAGTGCCTCGGTTGTCGATGCTCATGACAATATAACCGTGTTGGGTGAGCATCTGATGCCAAAGATAAGCCGGCCCACGCCATTTGTCGTTCACCGTATGGGAGGCGGGTTCGCCGTAGACGTAGGTGAGAAGCGGATACTTTTTTTCTGAATCGAAGTCGGCCGGCTTCATGAGCCACCCGTGCAGCGACTCGTCCTGGCCGATGTCCACGTAGAAGAATTCGGTCGGCTGCCGCTTGATCTTCGAAATCGCCTTGCGCAGCTCCGAGTTATCGGCTAACACGCGGACGGTCTTATGCTCGGGCACACTCACCAGCTGCGTGACTGGCGGCGTGTCGAAAGACGAGTAACTGTGAATTGCCCAGCGTGCGTCGTCCGACATTTGGTAACTATGTGTTCCCGACCGGTCGGCTGGCGTGACGCGTTGGGTATCGCTTCCGTCGAGATGGACCCGATACAGATACCGCTGCGACGGATTGTCAGGCGAGGCGATATAGTAGAGCCAGTCGCCCGCTTCATCGACCGCGCTGATGCTGATAACATCGAAATCCCCGGGAGTAACAAGCCGCACGTCTTCGCCTGAGCGCGACACGACGTACACATGCTGCCATCCGTCGCGTTCGCTCAGCCAGAGAAATTGTCTGCCGCGATCTATCCAACGCAGGTTGTCGTGGATGTCGACCCAGGCGTCGTCTCGATCGGTGAGGATGGTACGGAGCTGACCCGTGCGTGAGTCGGCGAGCATGACTCGGTTGGCATTCTGCAAACGATTGAGCTGCTGGATTTCGATTTCATCGGAGTTGTCAGCCCAATCCATGCGTGCGATGTAATGGTTTCGAGAATCGCCCGGCACGTCGAGCCAGAGAGTCTTGCCGCCCTGGGCGCTCACCACGCCGACGCGCGAGGCCGAATTTTCCTCTCCAACCTTGGGATACTTGATTGCCTTAAGTCGGGGATAAATGCTGTCGGTGTGATTGATCAGGTAAATTTCGCGGACGCCATCGGTGTTCAATTGCCAATAGGCGATGCGACGGCTGTCAGGGCTCCAGCGGATGCCATCTCTCAGTCCAAGTTCTTCTTCATAAACCCAATCGAATGTTCCGTTGATAACGAGCGTCGATCCGTCGTCAGTGAGCCGCGTGATCCGACGTTCGCTCAGATGTTCGACATAGATATTGTTCTCGCGTACGTAGGCGACCTGGCGTCCGTCGGGCGAGAATTTGGCGAACATCATCGTCGACGGCGCCGCATCGCCGCCGAGCTGTCGCAGCTCACGGCCCGAGACGTCCAACACCCAATAGTCGCCACGGGAGTTCTGCCGCCAGACGCGTTTGGAGTTTGTGTAGATCAGGAGCTTCGACCCGTCTTCCGACCAGGTGTAGTCGTCAATCGCCAGCGGCGCCGATTCACTCGTGGGGATCAGCAACCGTGATGGCACGAGCACCTCGCGAGCGCCGCTGTCTGCATCGTAGCGAACGATTCCAAGCCCACCGTGACTGTCGCGTTCGTCGTCTTTTTCGTCATTCCATTTGGCATTCTCCAGTAAGGTGTAAGCCGCCCTGTCTTTCATCCAGTGGAGCGAATTTAACCGCTCGGGCGTAAACTCACTCGAGTCGAATATTCGCTCGACAGTCAGTGGCTCACCGTCTTCCGGTTCGCGGGCGGCCAGTGGACAGATGGTCACCGCGATTATGACGAGCGCGGATACCAAACGCGCCAAGCCGAGTTGTATGGCTTGCATATCGATCGGCCGGTTTTTTACTTCAGACTTGATCAAAGGGTTCTTATTCAAAAAGTCGCTCCAGATAAATTCGCAGGTGGCCGAAATATTCGTCCCCAGCTTAGACAGAGGCCAGGCAGTTTCAAGTCTCTTGTGAAAGCTAATCGCCGTCGTTCGGTTCGATAGTAATTTTGACTACCGCTACAAAGCCGAACCCGGATAGCTCCACCTGAAAAGGGATTTGGTCGCAGCCAATAGCGTTCGGCACGTTCGTTTGTGTATCAGTCAGGCTGACGCAGAATGTCGCCCGACAGACGACACGCATCAGCGGCTCGTGAATCAGGCTGTCTGTTTTGCCAGCGGCCGAAGTGAACCAATAGTTCATCCTGATCCGCCATGTCGCAGAAGAACCAGCAGGTAAGCCCGACGTCCTGGTCGCCTCGTTTCACGCTGTGCCCAGGTTGGAATTGACCAGGTGCCACCGCAAGAGCAGGCTCCCGCAGCTCACCAGATTCTGCTCGAAGCAACTACAGCGTTTCACACTGACTTGTGGCCGTGAAGAACGCTTTTCGATGGCAGTTTCGTTACTCCCACGAGCCAGTATCGTCTACGACAATAAGTAAACTGCTCTAATTGGACAGCGCCACTTTTCCCGTTTTGTTAATGAAAACACTGAGGATCAGTGAAGCTAAAGGGAGGCAAGCCTCGCTCCACGTCGGACACGAATCCATCTGGTTGGATCCGGTTGTAAGTCTTTCAAATATCCAGCGATTTATCGTCTTATTGCTGACCCCGTC
>JBDONA010000070.1:0-3729 GCA_039831575.1 Fuerstiella sp.
GTCAGGCAACATCTGAGTGATCCGTCCTGATCGAAGTCTGCGGAGCGTCCGGAAGTCTTCGAGAAGCCGTCTGTGCGGCAGCGCCAGTAATCCGTGACGCTCCGTTGGCTTACTGCGATCCGGAATTCTCGTTTCGCCGGCTTTGTGAATCCAGCTTGTCGGCACGGCTCGGCTGCAGGGAACGGCCGCCGCCCGACAAACTGCACAAAGCCGAACATCCGGATATGCTATAAGCGCCAGCGAGTGGGTCTCGTGCGTTTTGCAAATACACTTGCTTGCGCTGCGTGCTTGTATCAGGAACAGCAGAGCCTCATGAGTGCTCACCACCAGGGCCGGTGGTTTACGATTGTGAAATAAGTCATTCATCTTCTAAGAAAGCACTTGACGCAGCACCACAACATTGTATTATTGTATGAATACACTACTTGGGGCTGGAAATGCAGATTCGAATTTCTCAGGACGACGGCACACCGATTTATCAGCAGGTGGTCAGCCAGGTCAAGCTGCTGGTTTCTACCGGTCGACTGGACGAAGGCGAGCAGTTGCCTGCTGTTCGCAAGCTGGCAGAACAGCTGTTAATCAATCCCAACACGGTTGCTCGTGCGTATCGCGAACTGGAGTCCGCCGGCGTTGTGGTTTCACGGCGAGGATCCGGCGTGTTTGTCTCTGCGTCCGGATCGCCGCTCTCACGGCGTGAGAGGAACCGGATTCTGAACGACCGGATTGACGCCTTGCTGGCGGAATCTGTACAGCTGAATTTTGATCTTGAGAACGTGGTGACGCTGGTGCGTCAGAGAGGTTCGCGATTCCGCAAGGGAGAAAAGAAGTGACAGAAAACGTAATCGATATTCGTTCGCTTGTTCGCTCGTTCGGAAAGAAGCAGGCACTGCAGGACGTGACGTTTTCAGTGCCGCAAGGGTCCGTCTTCGGCCTGGTGGGCGAAAACGGGGCCGGCAAAACCACTTTGCTGAAACACGTGCTTGGATTGCTAAAAGCATCCTCGGGTTCCATCAGCGTTTTTGGTCTGGACCCGGTGCGGGAACCGGCGCCCGTACTCGGAAAAATCGGCTACCTGTCGGAAGACCGTGACCTGCCGACATGGATGCGTATCGATCAACTGATGCATTACCGCAGTGCGTTCTATCCGAACTGGGACCACGATTACGCCAAAGAACTGGTCACGATGTTCGACCTGGACGTCAAACAGCGAATTCGGTTGTTGTCGCGCGGCCAGCTGGCGCGAGTTGGATTGCTGCTGGCGATCGCTCATCGCCCGGAACTGTTACTTCTGGATGAACCGTCCTCCGGACTGGATCCGGTGGTGCGTCGTGACATTCTGGCGGCGATTATCCGGACCGTCGCTGACGAGGGGCGAACAGTCCTGTTTTCGTCACATCTGCTGGACGAAGTGCAACGGGTCAGCGACCACGTGGCGATGCTGCACGGCGGTCAGCTGTTGCTGTGCGATCGTCTGGAAGCCGTTCTGGCACAACATTCACGGTGGACGATTCGACTGCCGGAAAGGGCCCAGACCGCGCCCGACATCCCCGGCAGCGTCAGTTGTCGTGGCGAAGGGAATGAATGGAGCGTTGTCTGCAACGGTCAGCACGAACAGTTTCAGCGTTGGCTGTCTGAACACAATGGCGAGGTCATTGAGCAGGCAACACCGTCACTGGATGAAATCTTCGTCGCGCGAGTGGGATGCTGAGAATCTGGAAAGCGTTATTGTGGGAATTCTCTTCTCACGCCGTTCATCTGGCCTACGCGGCGGTTCTTGTGGCGATCATCGGACCGTGGCTGGGATGGGCGCTGTCCGGATTTGTGGAGATGTCCCCCGATGACCAGCTGCACGCCAGGTTTCCGCTTTACTTCAGCTACGTCGGCGCAGCGTTGTTGTTTAACGGCGCCGCCGCAGGTGCACCGATTGTGGAAATGCCGAAATTCAGCAAACTGCACCCTGTTTCGTCAAGGCTGCTGGCGACGTTCTTCTGGCTTGTGCCGCCCTGTCTGATCATGTTGCTTAACGTGACCAGCCAGCTTGGCCATCGAATCATCTTTGGTACGACATGGCCAATTCTGACAACGACGGTTTGTCTGGGAGCATTTTCCACGGTGTTGATCGCTGGCGGTTGGTGGCTGACGACATTTCTCTGGCGCAGACTGGCGGTTGTGCTGCTGTGTGTCGGCTTGTGGGTTGTGTGGTTTGCCGACCACTTCTATGGCAATGGCTGGGACGCTCCCATGACCGTCTGGAATCGATTCACGGGCGCCGATCTCGCGGTTGTCGCGACGACACTGTTGGTGACATGGTGCATAACTCTGTTCCGTCTGAAGAAATATCGCTGCGGCGAAAATGATGCCAGCACGCTGGTCGCGCGAATAGAAGAAACGCCGTACCTGATGGCTGCCGACGATGCGGCGTTTGCGCTGACTCCGCTGCCTGACGCTCCGACAGCATTTCTCGATATGGAATGGACCCGGGTCAGACACATCGTGCGCGGGCTGGCCACCGTCATCATTGGGGTGTTTGTCGTGCTTTCGGTGTTCGCGCGGCGCAGCGACCGAAACGACATTGAATTCATTCTGTTGTTACTGTCATTGTCAACGGGCTACGTCGGCCTGGCAGTAGGAGCGATGTTGGGCGGTGAAATGTGGGCCGCCCGCTCTGGCGAATTGAAATCGATTCACAGTACGCTGCCGTTTTCAGATGCACAACTTGGACGCCTTCTGTTGCGCGCGTGGCTGAAGGTGACAACGGTTGTCTGGTTGATGGTTGTTGTGGCGACTCCGGGTCTGTTGGTGCTCTGTGGAATCGTCACGGGCATGGCGAAGACCACCGAACAGGTTCGCGACCTGTGGTTAGTACAACAACAGGGCTGGCTGTCTGTCATCGTACTGCCAGCAGCCTCATTTCTTTTGACGTGGACCTTAGCGGGGATTTCAGGAAGCGTCGTGCTGACAGGACGCAGGTGGCTTGGTTTTGCGGCGATCATTGTCTTTCCGACCGTTGGTTTGGTGTTTCTTGTGATCTACTCATTCTTTGGTGAACCTGGCCAAAGACTCGCATCTGCGTTGTGGCTGTGCCTGGTTGTGCTGGTTGCTTGTGGCGGCACTGCCTGCGTTTACGCCAACGCTGTGGTCAGACGGCTGCTAACTGCGAATCAGGTCTTTGTGTGCGCAGCCGCTGTTCTGCTGCTGTGTGCCGCAACGTGGGTCGCCACACCCTCAACGATCTACTGGAAGACTTTCTGGACAGCTCTGGTCTGCCTGTCCGCGGCCCCCATCGCCAGCATGCCGTCGGCACTGGCGTGGAACCGGCATCGGTAAGTCCCTCGCTGGTGGGAGTCGTGCGCTGCATATGGCCGCGACGAAGCCCCATCACGTCTTGATGCCAACAAAACGCGTGAGGTCTGTTCCTATTTCGGCGGAGTCTTTTAGACTGCCGAAAAATGATACTCACTCCGTTTTGAAGCATAGACGCATGGCCGTTTTTCTTGGCATCGATATTGGCACCAGTGGCACTAAAACTCTGGCGATGAATGAGGACGGTGCGATCCTTGCATCCGCGACCGTAGAGTACCCGCTGTACAGTCCGAAGCCGGGCTGGTCAGAACAGAATCCCGTCGACTGGTGGACGGCTTCCGTCAAGAGCGTGAAGAAAGTTATGAAAGCGGCCAAGTTGAAGGCCGCCGACGTCGGTGGCATCGGTCTGAGCGGGCAGATGCACGG
>JBDONA010000164.1:0-3711 GCA_039831575.1 Fuerstiella sp.
AATGTTTGGATATATCGGAGCAGACGCGCTCATTCCGTGGGACAGCCCATTATGATGACGCGGATGGACTGGTCCATTCAGAACTGCGATATGTGTTGGTGGACGCCGGTTTTTGTTATGCACATGAACTTCGTTTGTCATGCCGGTGTCACTCAGCCGTTTGGATGGTGGCACAACTGATTTTCAGCACAACGGTGGCTCATGCAGTACTCTTCCAGGATGCAGAGTAAACACAGCAGCATTGAATTTCAGCGTAGTCGCTCGGTGGAACTCTGTCTGATCAAGCAGGATTCGGACTTCCTGCGCCCTGACAGCGCTTTGCAGTCAGCTGGCCAGCAAATGTATATTTCCTGGGATTACGACAGAACCATGGTTGATGATGGAGGAGTTCCAGACTGGCTGCGACCTCTGATATCATCGAGTTTGCTGGCACTGGGCGCGGCGACGTTTTCTGTTTGGTCTCACCCGGTGATGTGTGGCGACACGCACGACACACGAACCTGGAACATCAGAACGCCTCTGCTCCACCGACTGCGTTACTGGATTCTCGAAGACCGTGCGTCTGGCGTGCGCACGATTCATCAGCTTTGCACGACCAACTCCCATCTGCTGCAGGAGGGCATCGACTGGTGTGAGAAATTCAGTGGAGTGGTCGTCGTTGCACGGGAACCGCTCGATGAACGCACCTGGACCTGGCATGAGATGAAATAATTCTCGGCTGGCATTGTGGACGACCGCAGTGGTGTCATATTGAATCGCGATCCTCTGGCAATTGTGATCCCGGGTACGGATGCGGAGCACCTGTGGCTGTGGTGTGCTCACGAAGTCGTCGCACGTTTCCAGCGTGTCCTCAGCTCGTCCTGTCGAAACGCAAGCTTGCCGTTTCGCATAGTGACCAATGATGAAGCGAGCGAGGGTGAGGTCTCTGTGGAGCCATGACTCATCGGCTTCCTTATGGCCAGTGTCGCCGGGTGCCACTGGCTGTATCGGTCTCTGACTGCCGTGCAGCCAGGTCGGGATCGGCCTAAACCTCGTCGTGCATTTCGGCTTCAACGATATCGAACGCCGATGACACTTCGTCGCGGATGCGACATGGTTTACCTGTCTGCCAGTCGACGAACGCCCACTTGGTTTCTGCAACGGCAATGCACACGTTGTCCTGGGGACGCACAATGCGGTAACGACGTACCGAAGTGGCTCGCCGAAAACTGGCACACCACGTCCGCACGGTGATTATTTCTCCGGCTCGGCACGGCGAGCGGTATTCGATGTAGTGCGATCTGGCCACCCAGGCGACACCGGCCTCTTTGTATCGTGACGCATTCCATCCCTGAGCCGACGAATGATCAACCGCCGCATCCTGCAGCCAATGAAAATACGAAACGTTGTTGGCGTGCCCCTGCCAGTCGCTTTCTTCAGCGGTCACCGTATGCGTATGAACGTAAATTGCAGGCATAGTTTGATATGAGTCTATTGATCTATTTTGCCGTGGCGTGGCCAACAGCCGCAGCGGCCACCGTGCAGATGCGGCCAGCCAATAAATTCACGGATCCCTTGCCGTCCGGGTGTACTCGGTTGCTGAGAAATACCACGAACAACTGCTGCTCAGGATCAATCCACAAAGCGGTGCCCGTAAACCCACCGTGACCGAACGCCGACGCCGACAGCAGGTCGCCTCGATTGGACGAGTACGGCGATCGCATATCCCAGCCGGGCGTCCGCAGTCCCGATGAAACCTGCACCGGACTGCGCATTAGCGCGACTGTTTCCGGCTTCAAGACTCGGACACCATCCAGAATTCCGCCGTTGATCATCGCCTGAGCATATCTGGCCAGATCCTTCGCGGTGGAAAACAGCCCCGCGTGACCGGCAATTCCGCCCAGAGCAAACGATCGTGGGTCATGTACCTCGCCCTGCATCCAGTGCCCATCGCGCTGCTCCGTCACAGCCGCCCGCGCGGCCAGTTTGGCGCCGGGAATAAATCCGGTTTCGGTCATGTGCAGTGGGCTGAAAATGACTCGCCGTGAGTATTCGTGGACATCTTCACCCGTCATTCGTTTCACTAACTCCGCCAGCACGATAAAGCCAACGTCGGAGTACATAAACTTCTCACCAGGCACGGCCGTGGGCTTCAGCGCAAATACACGACGCATGGCTTCCGCCGGACCGTCGTTGTAGTCGCGCAGACTATTGTCCGGGATCAGACCACCCATGTGCGTCAATAGTTGTCGAATGGAGATCCCTTCCTTGCCGTTGGTGGCAAATTCGGGGATGTGCTGGCCCACCGGGTCGTCCAGCGACAGCTTTCCCTGTTCGATCAATGACATCACACTGGTTGCTGTGGCGATTGGTTTGGTCAGCGACGCAAGGTCAAAGACGGTGTCCGGCAACATAACTGCTTTTTCGGGCTTCAGCTGTCGGTGGCCGTATGCCTTGTGAAAAACCGTGTGTCCTCGGTACCCGACCAGCACCACACAGCCGGGCATTTTTCCGCGTGAAAGACCCTCTGCGACAATCTGATCGATCACGTTCAACCGCCGGGAATTCATGCCCACGGCTTCGGGTGGCGCGACGGACAGGCTGTCGTGATGTGATTCGCCTGTCACGTCTTCATTGGCGGCCAGTTCCAATTGCGGCACCAGGCAGCATCCGAACAACGCAATCGCTAGATATTTCATGAGTGTTCCCTGCACCAATTATCGAATGAACACAGTCCGCGGCTGAACAATGTCATTTTGCCGATTAAGCTCACCGAGTGCGAGCAACCGTTTCCCATCCGCTGAAACAACGGCAATCTCACTAACCTGTGCTGTGGCCGCGGCAGGCGGGATATGCAACTTTGATTCGCTGATGGACAGCTGTCGCCCGATTCTCACAAGATCTTCGTCGTCGCTGCTGCACTGAAACGTTGGCATGCCCGCCACCACCACAATCGGGTCAGTCATCGTGGCGACGATCGATTCGGCAGACAGTGATTCCGGGTCGATCGCCGCAGCGACAGGGAATGCTCCAATCGCCGTGCGTTCCAGCGAAGTCATTAATCCGCCGCAACCAAGCGATTCACCCAGATCACGGGCGATGGAGCGAATATAAGTGCCGGAGCCACATTCAATCCGCAGCGTCAGATTCGGCCATGAGTATTCGAAGACATCGATCGCGAACACGTGCACAGATTTCGATTTCAGCTCAACGCTTTCACCGCGGCGAGCCTTGGCGTAAGCTCGTTGCCCGTCGACCTTGACGGCCGAAAATGCGGGCGGAACCTGTTCGATGGTGCCAATGAACGTCTTCAGGAGGTCGCGAACCTGTTGTTCTGAAGGTACATCGCCGTCAATTGGGACGTCGGTAACAATGCCACTGGAATCATCCGTATCAGAACGTTGTCCGAGTCGGAATCCTGCAACGTACGTCTTCGACGATCGCTGCAGCAGCGAGATCAACCGGGTCGCCGCCCCCACGCAAACAAGTAGTACGCCGGTCGCCATTGGGTCAAGCGTCCCCGCATGCCCAACCTTCGCAGGCTTCACCAGTCGCTGAACGACGTTCACCACGTCTCGAGAGGTCACCCCCGTGGGCTTGTTGAGATTCAGAACGCCGAACATGATCCAATCTTCAAAACGATGTCAATTCTGCTGCGCTGCAACCTGTTATCACACTGAGCAGCAATGGTCAGGGTCACACTGCGATCAACGACAATCCGCAGCCAACTGT
>JBDONA010000264.1:0-3708 GCA_039831575.1 Fuerstiella sp.
GCGCCTTCACCTGTTTCCTTGCGGGTGCCGGAGTGAAGAAGGGATTCAGCTATGGCGAGAGCGACGAATTCGGCTTCAAGGCCGCCGTCGACAAGACCACCGTCTACGACTTCAACGCAACTCTGCTGCACCTGATGGGACTCGATCACGAGCGACTGACTTACTACCACAACGGACTGGAGCGGCGGCTGACCAACGTTCACGGGCACGTTGTGCATGACGTGCTGCTTTAGCCGGGCAATTAGACACCTCGAAGCGTTCCATGAAATGAAGCTCATCGAACGTATCAAGAGAGACTGACATTGATGAAACAACAACATATACTCGGCCTCACTGGTCGACGACAATCTGAGGCGACAACGCGTGACATTAAGGACAGGAAAATCATCAAGAGAAACGGAATTGCAGCCGCACGGCTCTTGTTCATTGTGACAACGTTGATTGCTTTTTCTGCTGCCACCCGCGCGACCGACCCTGAATCGGATGTTCAGAAGAATGCACCTGGGAAAGCTCACTTCGATCCCGTCATCAAGGACATTGAAGGCTGGACCGTTCACGTCGACCCGCAGATGCTGGAAGGCAGGCACGCGCAGGAGGGGGCTCGGGCCTTACAGATGCTTGGCAATCATCTGCAACGCATCGCCATCCTGCTGCCGGAAGACCGCCTCAAAAAGATGCGGAAGCTGGAGATCTGGATCGAGCACGACCATGCCATCAATGTGGAACCGGGACCGTACCACCCCGGCGATGGTTGGCTCACGGCGCGAGGCTACGATGCTCGGCTGGCAAAAAAAGTCCACGTCACGCGGGCGGCGTCGCTGCTGGAGCGACACCACATGATTAAACACCCCGCCGTGATCCTGCATGAACTGGTCCACTCTTACCACGACCAGATCCTGGGCTTCGATGAGCCCCGTATCAAAGCGGCGTACGAGCACGCGATGGAGGCAGACATCTACGAAGAAGTGCTGGACTACACCGGCAAAAAGGTCAAAGCTTATGCGGCAACCGATCACAAAGAGTACTTTGCCGAAGGGACCGAAGCGTACTTCTATCGCAACGATTTCTACCCGTTTGTGCGGGCGGAGCTGAAGATACACGATCCCGTGCTGCATGCACTGCTGGAAGATATCTGGGGGCCGCTGAAGTGAAGGTGCCTCGAATTGAGAATCAAATGCGTGCGTCGAGACATGCGGCAAAGAGCGAAGACTGTCCAAAGTTCCACCTCGGCTGGCTGGCCGCCTTTGTCGCCGTGCTGACCATGGGGGCCGACGCGGCGTGGGCGAACGACGCCCTGTCCGGAGACTCACCGCTGCAGTTCAATACGCACGTCGGGCCGTTTCTGACGGCACACTGCATCGATTGCCATGCCGGGGACGAAGCCGAAGCGGACGTATCACTTGTTCGTCCCTCACTGGACTATGCGGATGAACAAAGTGCGGCCACATGGCAGAAGGTGCTGCAGGTCCTGCAGTTCAATGAGATGCCGCCGCCCGAGGAAGAGCGGCCGGATCCCGTTGCCCGCGCGAATGTCATGCGTTGGATTGAACAGGAACTGGCGAAAGCCGGCCTGGATGAGACTTATCGCAGTAAATTGCTGAATCCGGAGTATGGCAACTACGTGAACCACGAGCTGCTGTTTTCCGGCTCAATTCAGACGCCACCGTTTTCTCCGTCCCGGCTGTGGCGTTTCAGTCCTCAGATTTTTGGACGCAAGCGAATTCGACAGGCGCAGAGCCCATTCAGTTATGTGACCAGCGAACATGGAATCCGTGACTACGCGGCGACCAGCGGAGTTGATCAGAGCACGATCGAGATGATCCTCATCAACACCAATCAGCTGCTCGACCACTGGGCTCGGGAGGGCAGGTTCAAACCGTTCGAAGACGGACAGCCCGCGCTACCGGACGAAAAACTGATCGAGGTCCTGCGAAATGAATTCCGGACGGCGATCGGCCGGCTGCCCTCTGACACGGAACAGCAGAAGTATCTGACGTTTCTGAAGAAGAACATGGACGACGGCGGAAACCTGGAAGGGCTGAAGACAACCATCACGGCCATGTATCTGAGCAGTGAGTCCATCTTTCGCATGGAACTCGGACTGGGACCAGTCGATGAGCACGGCCGTCGACATCTGTCACCGGACGAACTGGCGTATGCCGTTGCCTACGCGTTAACTGATACTCATCCGGAACATCACCGACACATCCGTGATGCCGTCCGTCAAGGTAGACTGAAATCAAAGCAGGACGTCGCAGTTCTGCTGCGAACAATCCTTGACGACGGCATGAACCCCAAACAAACGCCGCGGATCATGCGATTCTTTGAAGAGTATTTCGGGTACAACCGGGCCGACAAAGTCTTCAAAGACATGTCGCGCGTTCAGGAGGCCGACATCCAACAGTGGAATACCAATCGCCTGATGTACGACGTCGGGCAGCTTGTCCGGTATTTCATTAATCGCGACGAGGATGTGATCGCAGAGCTGCTGACAAGTAACCGCTTCTATGTGGCACATACCGGTGATAACGACATCGCACAACATTACTTTGACGAAGCAATCCGTGAGGACTACGTTGAATTGAAGATCCGGCAGAAACTGGAACACTACAAGCGGGCCAAACGTGATTCGGAACGAAAACAGGAACAGGAAGAACTGGCAACAATCCGTCGCCAGGCCGAAGAGCGTTCGAAGGTCGTGCGCATGGCGATCGAAGACGGACTGACGCCGTTTCCCGGCTGGCCCTATGAGTCCGTAAATGGAAAATTCGTGCGAGGTCAGGGCGACCTGATTTATATCGCCGTGTACAACCTGCCTCCGACTCGCCGGACAGAACGGCAGGCATGGAACTGGCCGCTGACACAACCGTTTGAGTTACCGAAGGAGCAACGGGCCGGAATTCTGACGCATCCCGCATGGCTGGCCGCTCATTCGGTCAATGATGGCAACGACCCGGTTCGCCGTGGTCGCTGGATTCATGAGAAACTATTGGCCGGAGTGATTCAGGATGTCCCCCCGGACGTCGATGCCAACGTGCCGAACGACCCTCACAGGACTCTGCGTGAACGTATGGAACCGTTGCGGGCAGAAAGGTGCTGGCGATGCCACCGCAAGATGAACCCGCTGGGCGAACCGTTTGAGATCTTTAACGACTGGGGCCAGTACCGGACTCAGGTGTACTTCGATCAGGAAGGAAAAATTGTCCACAAGCGCGGTCAGCAGTTCGACCGCTGGCTTGCCGAAGGAAAACTGACATCGCGAGACATCAATGCGACCGGCCGGATTGAAGGTTCCGGCGACCCGGACGTTGACGGCACGGTCAACAACGCCATCGAGCTGCTGCATCGACTCGGCCGTTCGGATCGAGCGAGACAGTCCTTCATTCGCCATTTGTTTCGATACTTCATGGGCCGGAATGAGATGCTGAGCGATTCGCGAACTCTGATTGCGGCAGAACGGGCCTACCTTCATAATGGCGAAAGCTTTAAGGCTCTGGTCGTGTCGCTGCTCACTTCGGACTCGTTCCTGTACCGACGGTAAACCAACCCGAAGCGTAAGTTTTGAAGTTGCGATTTTTCTTGAGGGTGTCCCGTCGGTAGTTGAAACGTGAGTGACGGTATTGGCTTGAGAATTGATTTCAGCGAGACAGAGTTTATTTGTCAAGGAGTTCGCGTTGCAGAGCTTCGAGCAGCTTAGGGAGGTCCTTG
>JBDONA010000697.1:0-16678 GCA_039831575.1 Fuerstiella sp.
GACGCCTCGTTCACTTTCCAGCAGGTCCATCGTATCGAACGGCAGCAGTCCCCGATCCCACTTGGATCCGGTGTATGAGGAATAGGTGCCTCGTTCGGCTGCCAGTTCACTGGATGCCAGAATCGCGAAGTACGAAATGGCCTCCATACTTCGGTCCGCAAAGTCCACAGCGGCCTCACTGGCGTAGCTGTAGTCCATGGCAACCAAAGCATCCTGAAAGCCCATCAAACCCAGGCCAACGGGGCGATGCTTTTGATTTGAGTTGCGAGCTTCGTCGGTCGGGTAGTAATTGATGTCGATAACATTATCGAGCATTCGCATGGCCGTCCCCACGGTCTCCTCCAGCATCTGCATATCCAGTTGACCATCGACCACATGCTTACGCAGGTTGATGGACCCCAGATTACAGACAGCCGTTTCGTCCGCAGACGTATTCAGAAGAATCTCCGTACACAGATTGCTGCTGTGCACGACACCACAGTGATCCTGAGGTGAACGCAGATTGGAGGGGTCTTTCCATGTGATCCACGGGTGACCTGTCTCAAAGACGCGAGTCAGCATCTTTCGCCACAGTTCCACGGCCGGCAGTCGACGAAACATGTCGATCTTGCCTTCGTCAGCCAGCTGCTCGTAGTGTTCGTAGCGTTCTTCAAAGGCTTTGCCGACAAGATCGTGCAGGTCCGGCACGTCGTCCGGACTGAATAATGTCCATTCCTTTTCCTGCTGGACGCGTTTCATGAACAGGTCGGGAATCCAGTTCGCCGTGTGCATGTCGTGAGTACGACGGCGGTCATCACCGGTGTTCTTCCGCAGATCCAGAAACTCTTCCAGATCCAGGTGCCATGATTCCAGGTAGGAACACACAGCACCTTTCCGTTTTCCGCCCTGGTTGACGGCCACGGCTGTGTCGTTGACAACCTTCAAAAACGGAATCACTCCCTGACTGCGACCGTTGGTTCCCTTAATGTAGGAATTGGTCGCACGGATGTTCGTCCAGTCATTGCCCAGACCACCAGCCCATTTGCTGAGCTTGGCGTTGTCTGAAACACACTTGAAGATGTGATCCAGATTGTCGCTGACCGTGGACAGGTAACAGGAACTCAGCTGAGGATGAATAGTTGCTGAATTAAACAGCGTGGGAGTCGCTGAGGTAAACCGCATGCTCGACAGCATGTTGTAGAACTCAATCGCCCGTTCTTCCCGCTGTTCTTCGTTGATTGCCAGTCCCATAGAGACTCGCATCCAGAAATACTGCGGGGTTTCAATCCGTCGACCGTCAATATGCAGCAAATATCGATCGTAAATGGCCTGCATGCCCGGATATTTGAACAGACTGTCATTCTCCGGCTTTAGTGCTGTTGCCAGTCGCGTCAGATCGTACTTTCGCAGATCCGGTGTCAGCCGATCGGCCACGATACCGTCGATCACGTAGTGTTCAAACTGATTGCGATAGAGCTTGTTGAAGTCATCGGCGTCAGCTGGAGCGCTACCCAAAGCTTCGTTGGCAATCACCATTCTCAACAGGCGAGCTGCCACAATATCGTAGGCCGGATCAATTTCAATACGGGCCCGAGCCGCAAGAATCATGGCTCGATAGATCTCGGCGATGGAAATACCGTCGAAGGTCGATTTCACGACTTCCTGCAGCAATACTTCCGGTTCGCAGTCAGAAAGTCCAGCGCATGCCAACTCACATCGGCGACGAATTCGCTTGGCATCGAATGGAACGGAAACACCGTCCTCGAGCTTGATGGATACACGAGGTCGGGATGTATCCTCCTCGGCTTCTGGCCCATCCGGTTGCATGAGCACACGGATTTTTTCGTGTTCAGCACGATAGACGATGTATCGACGAGCCACACGGTAGTGCCCCCGCTTCATCAGAAGCAGTTCCACCGTGTCCTGCACGGTTTCTACGTCGCTGCCCTGGTCCGATGCAGCTTCTTCGGCAACGGTCGCTGAAATCTCCTCGGTGATCTCGCGGATTTCCTGATCAGTCTTTTCATCCAGTGGCTGGCCGTCAGCAAGATTCAACTCTGCGCGAAACGCGTTGGCGATCGCTCGGCCAATCAATCCGTCGTCAAACGGTACCACGCGACCATCTCGTTTACGGACAACCCATTCCGATCGTGCACGAATCATTCGTTGCTTCTCCTATCTTTCGTCCAAGTGAAAGCTACGCATCTTGCGTAGATGTTCCATCAGTAAATGAAAAAACGGTCGTCTGACCAGGGACGACTCCTAAATTCCACAACATCACATACTGCGCAGCACTGATCACAAAAGAAAACTGTCCTGAGGCTCAGCGAACACGCCTGTGGCGGTCTGAATTGCTGAAGATGGGTACCGAAAACATGACAGTCGGTGTTGCTGTTTTCCGGCTGGCTTGTGAGGTCGACCTCCTGTCGAAAGTTGGCATCCGTGCGGGGAAAGATATTAACGTTTGCAGCCATGTCAAACCACTCGTCGCACACCCACCCAAGTGGGCCAGTGACAACAGCTTGTGGCAAATATCGCCATCGTGGCCGGCACCGAGATGTTAACGTCTATACGCAATATAATGGGCTTTGTAAAACTGTCAACACTAAATCTTGTATGCCTGTTAGATCGGACCACAAGAGCAGATGGACCAGAAAAACCTCTGAGATTCATGGGATTTTGCCCAGTCGGCGCGAGTTCGTAGGGGGTTGCGGCGTTCGGATTTGTTCATGATTTTTTGGCCATTTTGACCCGCAGTTGGATTGCAACCTTGCCTCAAATATACTTGAGAAATGGCAGACGGTTTCGCCGCACTGTGCACCGATCGCATGGGCCGGATGTCATTGTGCAAAACGAATCAACACAGTGTGCTGTGAACCCCGCATTACTCCGTCGCCCGGGTCGGCCGGACGACACATCACGACGGTGTCGGACGCACGGTATCCACCCGGCGACAGCAAGGCTGCCGGTGTTCGATCGGCGCGGCACCACGCGACGCGTGATGGCGCGTCTACCCGAATACACTTCCGGTGCGTGTCAGTCTGTGAAGCAGTCGAGGAGCGCCAACGCCACCTTTCGATCGCCCGATTTTTTGACTGAACCAGGCCGCTACTCTGCAAACGGGTTCTGCCAGACAATGGCCGTACCGTCGTCACTGGCAGTCGCGATGATACCTGTCGCAGACACCGTCAGTGAATTGATCGGAGCCTGGTGAGCGTTGACTTTGCCATCGACAAGGAACTGGTAGGCTTCGTAGGCCTGTATTCGATCGGTTTGTCGTCGCTGAGGCTGCCAGTTCCAGGCGATGGTGGCACCGTCGGCACCGCCGGTGACAACGTGCGGCGAATCGGGCAGGAAAGCCAGGCTACTGATGCCACCAGCGTCGTGTCCGTTGATCGTACAGTGCAGATGAGGTTGTGTGGGGCTGTCTTTGTTGATCGTGTAGATCCATCCAACACTTTCGCCACTATCCGTCATTTGACCACCAACAGCGATTGAACGACCGTCTCTGGAGTAGTCGCCACATTCGAGTTGCAGTGGACCTGCGGCGGCAACTTTTATGTCCAGCAGCATCTTTTCCGAATCATCAGAGGAAACGATACTAACGTGGCCATCGGCCGACACCACCAGAATATTTGTTCCGTCGGACGACCATGCCAGATGCACAATCGCGGCGCCTTCGGTTCGAAGCCACCTGACCCGGCGTAACTCATTGGTGTCCGAATTCCATTCCCACAGTGCTGCTGTTCCGTCTGCACCACCACTGGCAAAAAAACGATTTCCCCTGGCAAACGAAAGACTCGTCACAACGCCTCGGTGGGGATCACTGATCTTCGAAAGTGTGTGGCCGTATTTCTGACTGTTTGCGTCTGCCTGGAAGATTCGTACGGCTCGATCACCTGTCAGCAGCAGCGGGTGCTCGGAATCGTCGGAAAGTGCAGTTGACTGCACGGCGAACAGTGGCCGAAAGTCTGCCAGGTGAGCATTGTTGTCGAGGTTCCAGAGATGAGCGGCCGTACCATCGAACGTGGCGATCACGTCTGCGGTGCCGGCCTCCGTTGTCGGGTTACTGCCGTCGCTCGCCGGTGAGGAAAGGGCTTGCGGAGCGAACACGGCATCAGAGATTCCCAGGCCCGGAGCTTTCATGACTTTTTGTACCCGCCACGTCTTTGTGGAAAAAATCTGCAGGTTTCCATCCACAACCGCTGCCAGTCGTTGACCATCTGCAGACCAGTTGACGGTGGCGATCCGCTGTGGTGGAACCTGCTGCACCGTTGCTGGCTGGATGCTTCCGGCGGACTTCAGGGACCTCACGGTCCAGATCTGCATCTCGTAGGATGTCGTCTTCAATGCCTTGTCTGTGCGAACGCTGACCGTAACGAACCGATCGCGGTCAGAAGAAAGATCGACACGTTCAATCGGAATACGGTCGTGTTCAAAGGAGGCGACGACCATTAACCGTGCGGCTGCGTTATTGGATCCTGCTGAAGTCGTCTGTCGTGGTTCAGCATCAGCTTCTACGATCATCAGCCGACCATCAAATCCGGCGGAAAGAACCGCGTCTTCGTTCACCCAGTCAAGATGACTGACAATAGTGTTCTTCACATGAATTCGGTCTCCGGCGATCAGCTCCCCGGAGGCCACAGACCAAATGCCGACCCTGCCGTCGCGGGCGCCGGTCACGACCCTCGTGCTGTCGGGGCTGACAGCAATGGCCGAAACTTCTCCACGGTGAAATCCCTTCAGGGTCGCGATCGGCTGAGGGTTTGAAGTTTCCAGCAGATCCTTCGTGTGCCAGACGACAGCATAGCCGACATTGTTGTCGTCGTCGGTGGCGGCAGATGTCACAATCAGGTGGCCATCTGCCGACGTCGCGAGGGCATTCACCAGGCCCAGTCCGGGGATCTTCACTTCCTGAACGCCGACACCTGATTTTCTGTAGTCTGCGTTCCACAGGCAGAGATTACCGTCGAAGCCGGTTGTCAACAGCACTTTGCCATGCGGTGGCAGGAAGCGAAGGCGAGCAACGTTGTATTCGTGGCCCTCTTCGAACGACGCGGTTTTCGCTTCGAACTGTGAACGAGATGACGCACCTGTGACTGGGCGGCCCGTCGCTGTGTCCCAGATAACTGCGGTTCCGTCGCTGGCACCGGTGACCGCTCGTGTACCGTCCTGGCTAAGCACAACCGATTTAAGAGCACCTCGCTGAACAGAGCTGTTGGCGTTGAGTATCACATAGTCACGCGAATCTTCGTCTGGACGGATTTCGGTGGCTGGATGACGGGGCTGGCCGGCCGTGAGCATGTAGTGCGTCGAGGCAAGCCCTTCGGTTCGTCCATCTGCGGCGCCGTGAGAACCGCGCACCGTGCGAGTTAAGGCCCCGGTATTCGGCCTGTGGCGACCATCTCCCTGGCGGGGGAAACGGGACGACAGGTTGTGCTTCAGCAAAGCGGGCCGTCGTGTGGATGCCGTGGTTAGTCCGAACAGTTTCTCGATGGCGCCTCGTTCGTCTTCGTACTCCGACACGTTCCAGAAACGACAGTATCGGTCGGCGCTCGCCGACAAAACCCGCGTACCTGCAGGATCCAGGAATCCGGCTGCATTGACGCGAGCCCCGTGGCCTTCCAGTCGGTGCAGCAGTGTCATCCTGGCCGTCAGCGGCACGCTGTCCTTCAGGCGTGACAGTTCCCACACGCCAACGGACCGATCGTCGGAAGCCGTCACGACGCGATTCCCGTCTGCGGAAAACTCAACGTCATTGACGGGCCGGAAGTGTTTGCCGTAGACCCATCCTTTGATGTTGTCAGCCGCCAGGTCTGCAGCGTGAACAAATGGAAACCGATCGCGTTCGGATGTGCCCGCGATTGCTTTGCGAGGCAGCATCAATACCTCGCCGTTTCGACTGTTGCTGATCAGCAGCAGGCTTTCGTCGGGAGAGACGGCGATTCGGTTCGCCGGGTAGTTACGGTCGCGAGGAAACCGCAACTCGCCAAGTCGCTCAGGTCGAATGCCGGGACTGGAATCCGGTGGCAGACGGTAGGCCCGTACTTCGGACGATTCTCCTCCGCGGGATCCCGTATACAGAAAACAGCCGGCCTTCGGCAGAATCGCGAGGTCTCGAATGCCGGAACTGCTGCGGATGGACCATCGCTGTTGCAACGTCGTGGTATCCCACGCTCGGATACTTCCTCCGCTGTCAGCCGCCAGCAGAAATCCATCGGCAAGTTCAATCGTCGTGACGTCGTTTTCATGGCCGTCGATGGTTCTGTGATTCTTGTCCGACAGGCGATACAGGTGTACCGTCGTTCCGGCGGCGGCCACCACCAGATCTTCATCGTCACTGATGCGCACCACAGACACGGCAGAGCCTGCGGCAAAGCGTGCCACTGGTGTATCCGGCAGTGTGTCCGACGCGTCTTCCATGCGCCAGACAACAAGCCAGCCGTCACTGTCGCCCCAGACGATCGTCTTGCCGGAAGGACTGATGACCTGAGTCTGCACTGGTGCTTCGGTCAGGCGAGCCCGTTTCAATAACTGCCGCTGACGAGCTGTGAGTTCTTTAATCCACTGTTTCTTTTCATCCTCCGGTAATTCGGCCAGCTCCGGCTTATCCTTCAGTGCAGTCATTAGTTTTTCAACGTGCTGCAACGCGGCAGCGTAATCAGCGCTACGAATGAGACTGGCGATTGACGCGTTCTGAAGTCCAATGTCGGCTCGGATTCTTTCTTTAGTAAGACGCTCCTTGTCGGCAGCCAGCTTGATCTTCGCCTCCTCAAGGCGGCCCACCTCAATCGCTACTTCCTTGAGGCTGCTTTCGGCGATGGCTCGCGATTTGTCTGCCGCCAGCCTCTTTTTTTCTGCGTCCGCTTCGGCGTCCCTTGCTCGGTCTGTCGCCATTTCGGCTATTGTTTTTTCTCTCAACGCCTCCATCTGCGCAACAAGAGCTTTCGACTTGGCTTCATCCGCTTTTTCCCGGTCGAGTTGAGCGACCAGCGTCAACTGATCCGCCTTGCCTTTTGCCGCCTCAGCAATACGTCGTTCTTCGACAGCCTCCGCTTTTGCAGATTCCAGGTCATTCTTCTCGGTCACCAAAGCGACCTTGTCCTGCTCTAACGATTCCTTGTCGCCAAATAACCGAGTGATTTCCTGCTTTTGTCGAAACGAAATGGCTCCCACAACAACAATGATCATCACGGCGGCCATCGTTGCGTATTTCAGCCCATTGCGAAGCCGGCGAGCGCGTGTGAGTTTTTCCGTGACTTCTGTGAACGCCTTGCCCGTTTCCCGACCGGCAATCTGCAGGCCCAGGTCGAAGTCGCCTTTCCGGTGTGCGAGCTGTGCGTAGGCCAGCCGCGTGTTGCGCAGACCAACGCGTGCATGTTCGTTATCGGGCCACGCCACGTGTGCTTCGTCGAAGAGAGCGGCCGCTGTCTGGTAGTTCTGGTAACCCCCTTTTCCGCCGGTCGCATTGGCTTCGGCCAGTGTCTGTTCGGCTCGATTGGAAAGGTGGCGACTTTCTTCGTGCTTCTGGAATTCCTTAATCGCTTCCTGAAAATCGAGTACGGTGGGGTGTCGCTGTTTAGGTTCCGTGGCCATCGCCTTCAGGGCGATATCCATCAGTTCTCCCGTTATTGACGTCTCGCGGATTTGGTTCTTGCGCACCACGCGGTCGATGACCACCCACAATCCGGACTTGCCCGCTTTGGAGTCGGGTTCCGGAAATTTGTGTGGAGCCTTTCCCGTGATCGCTTCAAACAGGACGGCTCCCAGGAGGTAGATGTCGCTCCACGTACCGATTAATTCCGGCGGTCCAGTCCAGAGTTCCGGAGACATGTAGGCCGGAGTGCCCGCCCCAAACGATGCCGATGCTGAAGCAAATTGTTTCTTGTCGGCTTCCAATGCCGGGACGGCCAGGCCCCAGTCAAGGACCAGGACTTCACCGAACTCTCCCAGCATAACGTTTTCGGGCTTCAGGTCGCGGTTCACCACTCCGTTGTGATGAGCGTACGCCATCGCGTCACAGACCTTGTGCAGAACGTCAAGGTTTTCTTCCTGCGACATCTCCGCGATCGATTCATTCCACGGCGTTCCGTTCACCAGCTTCATGGAATAGAACGGTGCTCCGTCCACCGTCTGGCAGAGGTCGTGAATGGGGATGATGTGCGGATGAACCAGGTTCGACGTAACCAATGCTTCCGAAAAGAACATTTCTCGGCGCTGTTGCTCCACCTGTGACATGCGGCCCTGAGACTCATAGTTCTTTTTTTCCTGTTCCTTCAGAGGCTTCAACGTCTTGATCGCAAGTTCGCGGTCCAACGATGTTTGTCTGGCAATATAAATTGCCCCCATCCCGCCCTCAGCCAGTTTCTTGACGATCTGGTAATCCGGTATATCGCCCTTCGATCCGATTCCGAACTGCTTGTCACCGGCAACCGGACGACTGCGAATGGTCAGGCCGTCGCCCGATTGCTTGCTCCAGAGCTGTGTCATTCTTCCGGCTGCCGAATCACTTGGTGCCGGCAGTCCGTCGACCGGCCCCGGGATCGTATCTGACGTGGACCCGTCAGCTACATTCTCCTGCCATTCGTCATATTCGTCTTCCGTGAGTCCTCGCATGCCCATCGTTCTGGAGAAGATCTGGGTCTTCTCTACGTCTGTCTCTATCTGACCAGCCATCGTTTGGGCAAAAGCGCTGTCCGTGGTCGATTCCGATTCGTCTTGCGGCATCACGATTGTCCCAATATCGGAGTCAGTTTTCTTCACTTTGTTTTCAGCCGGTCGGTCGTCGTTGACGACCGTGCCGTCGAAGTCGTCTTTGCCGGGTTGATCGGTAGTCGCATCCTGATGCCCGCGTGGTGCCTGGTGTCCGGCAGTCGTTGGCAGCTGGGAGGGCACAAACGTCTTGTCGGTATCGAGATCGGGTTCAGCCTCGATTTCTTTCGCTTCGTTTGAAGAGGATTCGGCATTCTGATTTGTCGGAGTCTGCGACGGGACCCAAATCTGGTTCGGGTCAGCCTCGTCTATGCTCTCTGTTTCGTCCTGAGCGGAAGGGGTAACGGAAGCAGGTATATCGCCGCTACGAGTGGGGGCCTGTGACGGCACCCACGTCTTGTTCGGATCAATGTCATGGTCTGAGTCCGGGACGGAGGGGGGGCCGGAAGTGTTGAAGGCGTCGTCCTGATTTTCAGGTGATGAATGCACGTCAGATTCCGGACGGACTTCTTCATCCGGTCGTTCGTCGTTATCACCGTTCTTACTTGCCATATCATTCACCGTCGATTGTCAAATTGAGTACTGCCATCTGCGGCCGTGCTTCAAATTTACTCATCAATCCTGTCTGCCAACTGTGTTTGCATCTTCCGGACCACACTGGCCGCACGATGCAGTCCGAGCTGCTTTCTCTCCACCTGACGTCGCCAGCGGGCGGCCTTAGTAAGACCCGCCAGCAGTAATCCGGATGCGGCTTGCTCCGCAGCTGGGGATTCCGTTTCTTCTTCCTGGTCGTCTTCGTCAACTAATTCGTCAGAATCTGCCGCTGTGCTGTCAAATGGTTCCTGTTTGTCAACGACCGGTCGAGGCCCGACGGACGATGTTCCATCAGTTGAAGGTTCCGCTTGTGACGTCTCTGTGTCGAGACCGTCCGTGGCGATCTCACCGGGTGGACGAGTTTCCGTCGGTTGTTCAAACTCCAATTCCTGGAGTTCGTATGGCTCGAAGGTCTGCGGCAGCTCTTCCGTGGCGGGTCCCGGCCGTCCACCCGTTATTTCGAACTTAACGATCGGTCGTTCGATCCTCTGTCCGCCGGTTTCCGTAATCAGCCAGACTGCATACCCAGAGCCATCTGTAAGTTCCGGATTATCGCGAATGAAATCCTCAAAGCTCTGGCGTTTGGAAATGAAGGTGTTGTCTCGGATCTTGGAGATAACGACTTCGGCGTCCGTATCCAGTTCGAACTGACGTCTGATCTGCAGATACACTTCTGTGCCGACAGCAGCGTCTGAGGCAGCCCCTGCAGAAAACTCGACATCGCCCGGGATTTCGGAAACTATGGCCGAGAGTATCTGTGCCTCAGCGAGCGGAATGTTTGCTGTGGGTGTTTGCTGTGGCGGCAAAGCAAGGTAACCCGGCGCCGGACCGGTCAGGAATTCCCATTCTGCCAGCCCAAGTGGCGCTGCTGTCGGCGTGGTGTCGAGATTTTCGAATGGCAGCTGTGTTGATTCCTGGGAAAAACTCCGAAGTGGATTTGTGTCTGTGGAACTTAATAGTGCCAGAGCGGCGGCTGTCGGCGCAACCGTACGGCCAGTGGCATCGGTGACAGTATACGTATCGGGGGCGTTCAGCGGGTCAAACGCAGGGACATCCGGCGTAGACTCTCCCCAGACGTTGATGGATTCGTGCTGGGCGACGGAAAATCGGACTCCGATGAGGCCCGTGTTCACTTCCCGTCCGTTGCGGTCATTTGCCGATATTGTCAGGTCGAAGGCAGAGTACAGGTGAGGAATGAAGTATTCCTTGCCGCCTTCATCGATATAGAAGATCGTCTTGTCAGCGTCGTTCAGCGTGAATTCAAAGGCGTTGGGCGTGACCGTTGCGATCGCATCCCCGGCCGGACCAGAGGCCGTTAGATCGGTCGATGACACGACGCCCCAGTCGATTACGACCTCAAGGTTTTCCTCGCCGTTCACACCAAAGATCAGGTTGAAGGTACCCAGAAACTTGCCGCCCTTAGACTCCAGGCTGTTTCTCATGTTTACGGCATCAGCCAACGTTACAAACGCCGCGTCATTGACCGTGCCGAGCGACGCAAGTGCGGATGGACGCGGCACGATCTGTTTGGCGACACCTCCGTCCGTTCGAACTTCAACGTCGTTTCCAAGATCAACGTTGCCGCTGCCACCGACAGCACCAGCGATGAGCGTGATCTGATCACCGGTCACGTCGTCGAAGACGCCGGGGGCTGTATTCTCATCACTGCTGATGATTGTGTTGTCGGCCAGGACAAAGTTGCCATTTCGGCTGATCAGCGTGATTGATTCATCAATGCTGGTCGTCTGTGTGTTGTGAGCCGTGTCGATGTTCTGAGACACCGTCAGGTTGCCGTCTGACGTAACGTTGATGTCGCCGGCATTGACATCCAGACCCGCAGTTTCTGTGAACGTCAGATTGCCGATTGTTGCAGTAGAAATCTCGTCGATCGCCAGATCATCAATGTCGAAGAAAGTGATGTCGCGGCCAAAGGCCAGGTTTCTGACAGCGAGGACGTCGACATCATTCCTTCCGACACTCAGGTCCACGTCACCAGTCGTTCCCTGTTGCACAATCCCCAGATTTGCAGCCCTGATAATTCCAAACGAATTCTGTGTCACGTCACCACTCGCTGTCAAACGGATTTCACCACTGCCGGCGTTGGCCGCCTGCCGAAGTTGAATTTCCCCTCCCGTTTCGAACATGATCCGCTGACCATCCACCGTTACGCCAACGACTTCGGTGAAACACGCACCGTCTGTGATCGTGCTCACCGAAAATCCGTCCACCTCACGAAACGTGATATTGCCGGCAGATGACGTCGCTGCGAAACTTGTGACGTTGTTGTTTACTCCCAGTAGAACAATCTCGCCGAAAGCCCGTATGCCAAGTTCTGAGGCGATGACGTCACCAGCACCCGTCTCAGAAACAATACCTGCCTCGGCCTGCAACTGAACCACAGTTGCCGCCTGAACCAACTGAGTGATAGCAATATCGCCCTTCGTTACACACAACTCAATTCCCTCAGTTGAGCTTACTGCCCCCGTCACTGTCATGTTGTTCACCGTGACGATTCCGATCGTCACGCCATCGGTATTGGTGAACAGCGTCTGACCACCGTTGTTCGCGGCGAAGGTCGTGATCGTGTTGGCCGCATCGAGCGTTGTCGTGCCATCCACCATTAATGCCAGACCGGCAGCTGTGATCGTGGCCGTCTGATTCACGTTGCCCGCGACATCAAGTAGTAGATTCCCTGTGCCCATATTGATGATGTCAGTGATCGTCAGGTTTCCGCCGGTCGTCGAAATGTGAGCGCCTCCAGTTCCAGTGATTCGGGTAACTCTGATATCACCCGTTGCCGACATGCTGACCAGCGCGGTCCCCGCCTCAACGGTCGAGGTATCCTCCATCGTCAGTTCGGTGGTCGCGGTGAGAGTTACGTTGCCGTCCGTTGCGCCGCCCGTCGTGTTGATGTCCGCACCAGTTCCGAGCCTGATTGTTTCCGCTGTTATATTCAGACTGCCTGTCGCGGAACCGCTGCCGAGATTGAGATCGGCGTTTAAGGTGACTGTATCTGCTGCACCACCTCGACCGTTGACGGTGATCGCCGGACCACTGCCGGAATCGAGGGACGTGACTGTGAACGAATCATTGGCGTCCACGTCTCCGTTGATGATCAGTTCGACGCTCGGCACAGCAAACGTGAGGTCTGCCAGTGCACCGGGAAGGTCGAGAAACTGCATCCCATCGGCCGGGTTTCCACCATCGGTCAATTCGTAGCTGAGCGATCCTCCGACCACGCCGTCGTCAATGTCGATCGTCGTTGTTTCGGCCATTGAAGTGATCGTGGCTGATCCGAGGTTGTTGAATAGAACCGATTGGCTGCCGTTGAACGCGAAATTCCCCTCGCCACTTCCCGTCACGTTGTAAGCGATCGACGTGAATGATCCACCAGTAACGAAGATTGAATCACCGTCCGGTGACGTCGTTTGTCCGCCCCCATCGTAAGACAGTGTCAGGCCGGTGGCGTTTAGAAAGTCGCCGTTGGAAAAATCAATGGTCAAACTGTCGTCTCCGCCCTGGCCGTTGACGATAATTTGCGTGCCCGTGATCGATGAAACCGGAACCGTCACAGTGTTCGTCCCACTGCCGGTGGCTCCCGGAACGCCTGTCACATCCAATGCTTCGACGGTATCGTTGATTGTGATGGCAGTTCCATCGAAACTTAGTGTGAAGTTGTTGTTCAGTGCGGTTCCGAAATTGGAGATCACCAGATTTCCGCTGGAAAGCGTCACCGAGTTCTCAGCCGCGCCCTTCACCGTCACTGTCACGTCGGCGTTGGGACTGATGCCGCCGTCGCCATCATTGATGGTGACGCGGACGTTTCGGGCCCCCTCGGTCGGGATGTAAGTCTCCGTGTTTTGATAGGTGATCGCGCGCATCAGGATCTGGACATTGCCGAACGTCGCTTCAGAGGAAGTGAAGTTGACCACAAGGTCGTTGCCCACTGCGATGTTGTTGCCCAGCGTTCCCACCACATTGCCGCCGACCGAGACGTTGGAGCCCGCCGTGGTGCCGGCGAGCGTCACGGTGCCGTTAAAACTCAACAGGTCCTCGTCCGCGTCTTCTCCCGACGTGATGGTTACCGTCAAATTGCCGCCATTGAAACCGCTGCTGTCCACGTCGGCCACTGTGGCGTTGCCACCCTGGTCAATTTCGGTCGCGGGATCTTCTTCGGTATATGTAAAACTGTCGCCGTCCAGGTTCGCCGTCGTCGGCTCGTGTTTGACACCGATTACTGTGATCTTAAAGGTCTGGTCCGCTGACGTGTCAACACCCGGTGAACCGCCATCGTCGGACAGACTCACCGTCACTATGGCGACACCGTTCGCATTGGTTGCAGGTGTGTAGGTCAGTTGTCCGTTCGCATCAATTGCGGGTCGAGAAGAGAACAAGCTGCTGTTGTTGTCATTGACGTTAAAGCTCAGCGTCTGACCCTCTCCACCTCCTGCGACATGACCGGTAATGAATGAGACGACTGTTTGGACGCCCGCCCCTTCTGCCACGGTCTGGTCCACACCCACCGTAAACAAGGGCACATCGTTGATGCCGGTGATGGTGATCGTCACAACCTCGGTGGCCGTGCCATCGTTGGAGGCGACGTTGAAGGTGTCGGTGAGCACATCGCCGGCGTTCATGGCATCCAGATTCGCCGTGCGTGTGTACGTCCAGCTTCCGGCCTCGCTGATGTCGAATGTTCCGTAGGTACCCACCGTTGTCGACTGTGGCACGAAGATATTTTCGCTATCGTCCAGATCGGCAACTGCCATCACGCCGCTGTCGCCGGCCGCGTCTTCGTTCATGTCGCCCGCGTTGTCACCACTGATCGCAGCGCTGTCGTTGACACCGGTGATGGTAATCGTCACGACTTCGGTGGCCGTGCCATCGTCGGAGGCGACGTTGAAGGTGTCGGTGAGCACGTCGCCGAAGTTCATGGCATCCAGATTCGCCGTGCGCGTGTACGTCCAGCTTCCGGCCGCATTGATGTTGAATGTTCCGTAGGTGCCCGCCGTTGCCGTCTGTGCCGCGAAGACATTTTCGCCGTCGTCCAGATCGGCCACGGCCATCGTGCCAGTGTCGCCGGCCCCGTCCTCGTCCATGTCGCCCGCGTTGTCACCGCTGATCGAAGCGCTGTCGTTGAGACCGGTGATGGTGATCGTCACGTCCTCTCTGGCCGTGCCATCCGCGGATTCGACGTCGAAGATGTCGGTCAGCTCATCGCCAACGTTCATGGCATCCAGATTCTCCGTTCGCGTGTACGTCCAGCTGCCGACCACGTCGATGTCGAATGTTCCGTAGGTACCCACCGTTGCCGACTGTAACGCGAAGATGTTTTCGCCGTCGTCCAGGTCAGCAACCGCCATCGTGCCGCTGTCGCCGACTGCGTTTTCGTTCATGGCGCCCGCGTTGTCACCGCTGATCGAAGCGCTGTCGTTGCTGCCGGTGATCGTGATCGTCACGTCCTCAGTATCCGTAGCACCCTCATCGTCTGTCACGGTGATTGTGAACACAGCAGTCACCACTTCACCTTCACCAAGGAAGTCCAGTTTCGCTTCCGTGATCGTGTAATCCCACGTCACGGTACCGTCATTCGTGTTGCCCGCCGCATTCGTGATACTGAACGCCGCTTCGATGTCCGCCTGTTGAGCGGCCGTCAGTACAAGGGCACCGCCGCCCTGAGCGACTGCTGTCACGCTGCTGGTCGCTTCTGTGCCAACGGGAAGATCTGTCAGGTCCACATCAGCAAACGTCACGGAACCACTGTCGGTCAGCGTGGTGCCTTCCAGAATCGTGCCGGCCACGTCGACAGGAGTGATCACGGGAGCATCATTGCTGCCAGTGATGGTGATCGTCACGTCGGCGTTGGAGCTGGTGCCGCCGTCGCCGTCGTTGATGGTGACACGGACGTTGCGTGCGCCGGTGGTCGGGTTGGCCGTGTCCGTGTTCTGATAGGTGATCGCGCGCACCATAGTCTGGACATTGTCTGACGTCGCGTCAGCGGAATTGAAGTTGACCACAAGATCGTTGCCCACGGCGATGTCGTTGCCCAGCGTCCCCACGACATTGCCGCCGACCGAAACGTTGGATCCCGCCACAGTGCCAGCGAGCGTCACGGTGCCGTTGAAGCTCAGCAAATCCTCGGTCGCGTCCTCGCCGGACGTGACGGTGACGGTCAAATTTCCGCCGATGAAATCAGTGCTGTCCACGTCGGCGACCGTGGCGTTGCCGGTCTGGTCAAGCGCGGTCGCGGGATCTCCTTCGGCATACGTAAAACTGTCGCCGTTCAGGTTGGTCGTCGTCGGCACGTCATTCGTGGGCGCTACGCTGATGGTGACTGCGTCGCTGGCGGTGGCGGAATTATCGTCGATGACCGTGAATGTTGCAGTCCGGTCCGTCGTGCCGAGAGTATCGGAGGTCGTGCGATAGCTGATCGCCCGGACCAGATTCTGCACCAGCGCATTTGTGGAATTGGCGTTGAAAATGATCGTCAGCAAGTCGCCATTGGTGACGACGCCGTCGTTGGCTGTGCCGCTGGTCTCGACGATCGTGCCAAACGTCGTTGAGCCGCCCGTCTGTACGTTGGCTCCGGAAAGCGTGATCCCGCCGACCTGGGCAATCGAAATTTCATCGCCGGCTTCGTTGTTGGCCGTGATCTGGACCGTCAGCGAGCCGCCGTTCCAATCGGCGTCGCCATCGCCGTCATTGGCCATGGCCGCAGTATCGATCACCACCGGACTGCCGCCGTTCTGGTCTTCGGTATAGCTCAGGTTTGCGACACTGAGCGTGGGATCTCTGTTTCCATTCAGGAATAACACGTGCACGGCCCCGCGATAGGTGCCCCCGGTGTCATCGCCGAAGGCCCCGACGGCCATATCGATCACGCCATCCCCGTCCAGATCTCCTAACGGCGCCACCGAGCTGCCAAAGTAATCGCGATCGGCCAGCGTGGGTCCGCCGTTGGTGTTGTGTGCGATCTTTGTGGAACTCTTAACTGTCCCGTCACTGTTCAGGAACAACACGTGCACGGCCCCGCGATAGGTGCCCCCGGTGTCATCGCCGAAGGCCCCGACGGCCAGATCGGTCACGCCATCTCCGTCCAGATCTTCCAACGATGCCACCGAACTGCCGAAGAAATCACCATTGGTCAGGTTGGGCCCGCCATTGGTGTTGTGTGCAATCTTTGTGGAACTCTTGACTGTCCCGTCAATGTTCAGGAACAATACGTGTACAGCCCCGCGACGGCTGCCCCCGGTGTCATCGCCGAAAGCCCCGACGGCCAGATCGGTCACGCCATCTCCGTCCAGATCTTCCAACGATGCCACCGAACTGCCGAAGAAATCACCATTGGTCAGGTTGGGCCCGCCATTGGTGTTGTGTGCAATCTTTGTGGAAC
>JBDONA010000278.1:0-3697 GCA_039831575.1 Fuerstiella sp.
CCTTGAGGTCGCCGTAGATCGACACGATCTCATCGGGCGCCGCCAGCTTGGAGTGAGGCTCGTTGAACCAGATGTTCATAAAAAACGGCTGATCGGGATTTGCCGTCGTTTCCAACCAGTCGATCGCATCGTCTACGACCAGTTGGCATGAATATCCTTTCAGCGGACCAACGGGTTTGCCGTTGCGTCGAAAATTAACTGGGTTTTTGTGACTTGGGCTGGCTCCGTTCGAGAGACCGAACCAGTAGTCAAAACCGTGCTGCGTCAGCGACGGCTTCTTGCGTTTGCCGGAGGTCATCCCGATGTGCCACTTGCCGAAGTGGGCCGTTCCGTATCCCGCCTTCTGGAGCACTTCAGCGATCGTCACTTCACGCTCGAGTAGATGCATGTTGTGCCAGTGATCCTGCAGGACGCCGTAAATGCCGGTGCGGAGATTCTGCCTCCCGGTAAGGAGGGTCGCCCGCGATGGCGAGCAGACTGCCGCCCCGGCGTGAAAGTCGGTGAACTTGACCCCACGCGCCGCCAGTGAATCGAGGACCGGCGTCTTGACTGGTCCGCCATAACAGCCGAGATCCTTTGATCCCAGATCATCGGCCAGCAGAATGACGACGTTGGGCTGTTTGTCTTTGGCAAAACCGGGGCAAACCAGAAGCAGGACAAATAAAAATGTGAGGATGGGTTTCATGTTATTTCCTTTTGGATGCCCCAAAGTGCGCCGAGTTCTTCCCAGCGTAGAAACGACAGCAAGTGGCTGTTGAACGGGATGTGGCGCTCGCCGCTGGGGATGTTGGAAAAGACCAGGTCGAGCGAGCCCTCAAGGCGGTCCGGCAGAATGTGTTAAAATTTGTGCTTCCCCTCACGCCGCGGCTCGATCAGTCCCGAGACCCGAAGCAGGGCCAGGTGATGGCTTACCGCGGGCTGGCTTTTCTGTAACAGGTCGCACAAGGCACGGACGTGTAGTTCCTTGGTCTGCGACAGGTAGCCTCGCCAAGCGTGATCATGTTCGTGCGCAACCGAGGCCGCTTTGCCTGGCGGGGATACAACCCCGTAAGCAGCGCTGACCGAGTCGTCACGCAGACGGCGCAGTTGTAGAACTGTGAAAACCGCATCCCGTCCGCTGCGAGCCGATCGAGATGCGGCGTCTGAATCTCGCCGCCATAACAGCCGAGATCGGAATATCCCAGATCGTCGCACATGATGAGTAAAATGTTCGGCCGCGCGGCCTCCGTATCGGCATCGACCGGCTCCGCGCAGTGAAACACTAACGCGATAACGATGAAAAGGAGATGTCTTAAGCCGACAATCGACGTCAGATTGATACGAATCACGTCTTCATCGTTAACTGTGATTCTCCTGGTGGCTGCTTTCATGTTCTTGACGGCTCTTCTGAGTTGGCAATGCGTTAATGCGTTCAGAACTGCATGGTAGCATGGAACACACTGTTTGCACTCGCGCCGAAACGGCGGATGAATGTGGCGCAGAATTCAGCAAACTCGCGAGAGTGGCGCGGGGATTTGAACTCCGTAACTCTTTGTTTCACATGGGATCCCGGCAACGGACCCTGTTCATTGGGCGAAAACAAGTGGCGGTTTGAACTGACCGTGTTGGGATCGAAGGTTCACGTAAACCACTGCAAACAAACGAGAAACAGCTCGCCGCGATTCGACGCGACGAGCTGTTTTGAATTCAAGTCGGGGCGACAAGACACGGTTAGAACTTTTTTGCCGCGGCATTGTCGAGCTGCAAACATCGCAACCGCTGGTGTGCAGTCATGTTGCGACGGTATTCGCGTAATCTGTTTGCAGGATCAATATGCTCAATTGGCACGTTCGGCTTCGCGCATCGGTCGGAACACCGATGCGTGCAACATCGGTTGGCGAAGTTACTTGGGCGGTCCGCCACCTGGTGCAATTCCCAAGCACCTCCCGTGGGCGGGTTCGTCGTGTGAAGATTCATGTGATCTCGCCAGTTGAGCATCACTTGACGACATATCATATATCATTCATGATCTATGGCTCGTCTCGACTTTCTGTTATTCTTTCACGATCGAGGAGCCCAGTCCCATGAATCTGGCCCGTCTTTCGGTACCTGAGCAAATCCGCGAGGTCCTATTACAGCGAATAGGATGCGGCGAACTCGCCCCCGGGGAACGCATCGTCGAAGGCAGGTTGACAGAGGAATTTGCGGTCAGCGCTATTCCGGTGCGCGAAGCGATCCGTGAACTCGTCGCTATGGGAGTCCTCGATTCCGCCGCCCACAAAGGAGCCTGGGTCCGGGAAGTGTCGGTGACCGAGACCATCGAGGCGTTCCAGGTCCGCGCTGCTCTGGAGTCTCTTGCGGCGATGACGGCCGCCAATGCGCTGCGCGGAAATTGTCGCGAGCTTCGAAAGGTCTGCAAAGCGATTGTGGCAGCAGCCCGGCGACGCGATTTCGACGCCTATCAGCGTGAGAATCAAGCGTTTCATCGTGCGATCGTAAAAGCGTCGGAGAACGGTGTGCTGCTGCGTGTTTGGGATTCTCTGGCCTTCGAGGTTCGCACCCGTTTCGCCTTGGAGTTTCTCAAGACCGTCGATCCCGTCGCTCTCGCTCGTGAGCATGAGTCCATTGTCGACGCCTTGGACGCCGGAGACGCGCAGCGGGCAAGTCAATCGTTCCATTCGCACTCAGGTGGTTTGGTCGATTACCTGCGTACTGAAGCTGCCGAGCGAGAGCAACTCGCGGACAAGCCGACAACGAGGGAAACGACCCCATCGCCAAGCCGGGGCTGACGAAGGTGCTCTGGTTGGGGCGAACCGGAGCTTGAACATCGAAAGAAACAGAAGCAATGAAAACTAGAAAGACGCTACTGCCTTGGTTGGGATGGTTCGTAGGTTTGGTTCTTGCCGTTCCCGCGAGTGCGCAGGAGACGCCCAATATTCTGTTCTGCATGGCGGACGACTGGGGTTGGCCGCATGCCGGGGTCTATGGCGATCAAGTGATCAAGACACCCACCTTTGATGGGCTGGCGAAAGAAGGGATTCTCTTCGAGCGCGCCTTTGTCTCTAGCCCCTCCTGCACTCCCTGTCGCAACTCGATCCTGACCGGTCAGCAGTTCTACCGCTTGGAATCTGGAGCGAATCTCTGGAGCACTCTGAATGTCAGTTATCCGAACGTTATGTTCCTATTGAGAGAAGCCGGTTATGAGATCGGCCATTGGCGCAAAGCGTGGGGGCCAGGTTCTTTTAAGCCCGGCGGCTACACGGAGGACCCCGGCGGTCCCGCGAGCACATTCGACGAATTTCTGGAGGAGCGTGACCAGGGCAAGCCCTTTTGTTTCTGGTTCGGCACCAGTGATCCGCATCGCCCCTACGTCAAAGACAGCGGTGAGAAGAGCGGCATCCCTGTCGACAAGGTTCAGGTCCCAGCATTCTATCCGGACACTGCCGAGATACGCAGTGACATTGCGGACTACTATTTTGAAGTCCAACGCTGGGACCGCGACGTGGGCAAGGCCATCAAGCTACTCGAAGCCGCCAACGAACTCGACAACACAGTCATCGTCATGACCGGCGACCAAGTGACCAAGGCGCAGACATGAGCGCTTGCCGTAGGTAATACGCAGCACAGCGTCGTGGCACATTGAGTCCGAGAACCAACTCGACGGGATCGAGTTCATTATTACTTGGTTGTACGGAGTCCAGCCACACAGCGAGAAATG
>JBDONA010001023.1:0-3689 GCA_039831575.1 Fuerstiella sp.
CCAAATCGGAATGCCAGATTCACTTAGATGCCGATGGCCTTCTTGCAATTATTTCAAGGACACAAGAATCCTGATTGAATCGACATCATGAATGCAATATGGATTAGAAGCGCATAGTCGTAGGGTCAAAAAACTGTGCGCCGTGAAAGGTGTTGATTTCGAGCGGGTGAGATTCCCGCCCGGCGACGGGTCGCTCCAGCCGGTAGCAATCAGAGAGGCGGAAGAGGTAACAATTTCGTCGAAGCCTTTGATGTAACGGATTTGTTTCTCAATCGTGAACTTGTCCGCCGTGGCCTGGCATGGCACTACAAATTCTACAGTGACGACCAGCGATTGGCAGACGATGAAGACAACGCACGGCTGAAGAAGCTGGGGCTGTGGGGTGGCAGTCACAAGCCGATTGCACCGTGGGACTGGCGGCGGATGAGCAACGAAAAACGGAATCAGTATCGATGAGTGACTCCCCAGAGTTCATTGGTAGCACGTGGGGCCGATTGTCCTGGTCAGAATGGATTCCACTGGATGCGCCACTCAGCGAATACCAACGTGTGATTTCAAGTCGCGGCGGACTGTACCGCGTTCGTGGCTCCGGCGTTCCAGAACTGGTCTACATCGGCCAGACAGGCCGGAATCTGCGTGAACGAACTCGTTCCCAGACCTTCAGGTAGTGCTTCCTCGCTGTTTTTCTGAGAATTACCCAGCCACGCGCAGACGACATGCGTGGGGAAGTGTTCCTCCAGCTCTGTCTGCCGTGAGCTGCGTGCGTTTTGAAAGAAACGCGGCACATCCTCTGTGATGCCGACTCGACGCAGGAGTCGGTCCACCTCAGTTCGAAGATTAGAATCTTCGTCGATATCAGAGAAAACCATGAGCTGTCCGTCAGCGGCCCTTTCTCGATGCTTATTTTTCCTTCCGAAACTTCTGGAACCTCTTGCCGCCAACTTCTGCCACGTACAGACTTCCGTCCCGATCGATCGCCAGCATGTGCGGCAATTCGAATTGGCCAGCCGCATGGCCTTTCGTACCCAGACGAAGGACCACCTGCCCCCTGCCATCCAAGCGGAGTATCTGATTCGCCCGGCCGTCGGCAACGAAAACGCGCTGCGTCGAGTCGATGGCGATTCCGTACGGTGCAAAGCCATTCCAGATATCGAGATGGCGACCCTCCAGATCGAACACTTGAATCCGATCGTTCTCACGATCGCCAACCAGCACGCGCTGCATGGAATCAACGACGATTGAGTGCGGTAGCTGAAATTCAGCAGGCCGAGTGCCCGGCGTACCCCATGTTAATAAGAACTTTCCGTCGTGGTCGAACTTCACCACACGACTGTTTCCGTAGCCGCATTCACACGGTACTTGTCGGCAACTACTACGAGGAACATTCACAAGACCCAGAGAAAGTCTTGCAAATCTTTGTTCGAGCGAACTCTGAAGCACGCGACAGCCAGGCTGCTGGCATCTTCCAGGAAACAGACATCCCCCCCCCTCAAGCTGTTCAAATAATCTTCGTGCGTCACAAGCGAAACGCACACCCAACGCTCTTCCTCGCGACCGTCTTCAGAATTGATAAGTCGAACCGCGCTGCGAAATACACTCTGAGGAAACGTGTTTATTCCTTCGATATCCATGATGGCTACACGTCTGCCGTCACGACTGACGTCAAATGCCTGAACCTCGGACTGAGACGTAAGCATACTGAACGCCGCACATGTATCCGAAATGTCTTTCGGCGTAGCGGCGGCCTTGTCATTGCCAAGAAGAGATGGTGTGCGCAGCTGAAATAGTTGAGTCTGGCCGTTGCCATGAACGACTAACTGATCGCCGGCAGACCGCAGCGCGAGAAGCTACCGTTTCCAAAATTTGTGCTGCGCGATGTGTTTTCAAATAGGAATTCTGGTAAAACCGGGGTGTCAGGCTCTGTCAATTCGGTCACGCAAGACTGAGTCCTGACAACCGGAAATGTGAATCATGGCACCGCCAAAAAATCCCATCGAAAAACGATTCGATAAGCTGGCTGAATTCTGGATGGAGTTCGCCGAAAACGCTGAGGCGCGCCTGCTGCGCTGGATGCCGGATCATGACTCGCTGCGGATGATTGACCTGTTTGTGGAACTGCAGAACGAGGAAGTCAGCGAGATTCCAGACCTGTTTGTGCGGTTCAGCGATTCGTTTTCAGGTGGCCCGGAGTATTCGTCGACACTGGTCAAGTCACTGGCGGAGAAGTACGACGAGATTAAACAGGACATCACTGAGGAAGGCATTCCAGCTGAATGGCAGCCACCGACATCTGATGTGTTCACCACCGAAAATGTTGTAGAGACCTTCACGTCGTTCCAGCAGGCCTACGGATCGATCATGGAGCACTTTGTCGCGGTGCTGGTTCCGGAAAACAGTCATCAGCTGGGGGGTCAGTGGGACGCGTGGCTCTCAGAATTGTTGTCGCTGGAGATTCCCTCGCAGGTGCGATTCATGGTGATTGACGATTCTGAGGCCCCGGTTCTCACGGAGCTGGCAAGACAGAATCCTGAACGGGTGCTGAGCATTGCCCCGGAACTGGATATGCCGGGAGCCTATGAACAGATTGCCAGGGAAGCACCCGGCAGCGGGCCGGGGCACGATTTTCGACAGCTGTATGTGAAGCTCAATAATGCCGCTGGAAAAGGTGATCTGGAAAGCGCGAAAACGGCAGGTGAACGGGCCGTTATCATTGCAGCCGAAAACAACTGGCCCTACCTGGTCACCGCCGCACAGATGGCTCTGGCGGCCGCCTATCTGGGAGCCGGTCAGATTGCTGAAACAATCGCCTGCTATCAGGCGGCCAACACGGCGGTCGCCGGATCGGAAGATCCGGCGGAACAGAAGCTGGATGTGCAGACACGAATGGCGGAAGGTTCTGCACACATCGCGGACGAACAATATGGCACGGCAGCCGACGTTTTTGCGAACGCCGCTCCGCTGGCAGAGAAAATTGACGACGTTACATCGCATCTGGAATGTTCGCGGATGGCAGGATATTGCTTCGAAGTGGACGGGCAGGCGGAAGAAGCATGGCAATGGGGCCAGCAGGCTGTGGACGTCGGAGCGGCCATGACCGCTGAGGATCGAGAAGCCTCCACACTGCCCTACGCCGGACAGATGCTGATTCGTCTTGCCGATAACGGAACCAATGCCGATCAGAAACAGGATGTTCAGGACCGGATGGAACAGCTGCTGGGTGCCGAATGGGAACAGACGCTTGAGGAGGCCGCCTCATGACGCTGGCCGCCAAACATATGGACCCGCTTGTGGGCGTCGATGTACATATCGTGCAGCCCCCCGGCCCCGTCCCGCCCGTCCCGATTCCCCACCCCTATGTGGGCATGCTCATTGATCCGTTCGACTACGTTCCCATTGTCGGATCCACCGTCCTGATTAACGGTATGCATCGAGGTCAGGCGGGAACGGAAGGCAAGTGTCTGCCACCGCACATTCCCATCGGGGGAGTGTTTGTAAAGCCACCGGGCAATGAATCAGAAATGTTCATGGGCAGTGCCACGGTGGTGATTGACGGCGATGCACAAAGCTTTATGGCACTGCCGGCACTCAGCTGCCAGTGTATCGGCATGCCCCCGATACCCCGGACAAAAAAGTCCAGCCAGATCAAAACACTGGTCCTGCCCACCAGTGTCGTGCTTCCTATCCCCGCA